>JANYIH010000311.1 GCA_025358745.1 Hyphomicrobiales bacterium
CCAGTTCGCCGACTACATGTATCCCGCCTACGACCAGATCGTCTCGGAAGCCGCGCGCCTTCGGCATCGCTCCGCTGGCGACTTCACCTGTCCGCTGGTAATCCGCATGCCGACGGGCGGCGGTATTTTCGGCGCGCAGACGCACAGCCAGAGTCCGGAGGCGTTGTTCACGCATGTCGCCGGCTTGAAAACCGTTGTGCCGTCCAATCCGTTCGACGCCAAGGGATTGTTGATCGCCGCGATCGAGGACCCTGACCCGGTGATATTTCTGGAACCGAAACGGCTCTACAACGGCCCGTTCGACGGCCATCCCGAGCGTCCGATCGTGCCCTGGGCGAAGCACGCGCTTGGCGAGGCGCCGGCGGAATATTACCGCGTGCCGCTCGGCAAAGCGGCCATTCGGCGCGAGGGCGCGGCGGTGACGGTGCTGGCCTATGGCACGATGGTTCATGTCGCGGAAGCGGCGGCGGCCGAAACCGGCGTCGACGCCGAGATCATCGACCTGCGCACGCTGGCGCCGCTCGATCTCGACACGATTGTCGCCTCCGTCGCCAAGACCGGGCGCTGCGTGATTGTGCACGAGGCGACGCTGACGTCGGGCTTCGGGGCGGAACTTGCGGCGCTGGTGCAGGAACATTGTTTCTATCATCTGGAGGCGCCGGTCGTGCGGGTCGCGGGTTGGGACACGCCCTATCCGCACGCGCACGAATGGACCTACTTTCCCGGACCCAAGCGCGTCGGAGAGGCGCTCCGCGCGACGCTGGAGACGCCGTGATGGCCGAGATCATTGTAAGGCTTCCCGACGTCGGCGAGGGCGTCGCCGAGGCCGAACTCGTGGAATGGAGCGTGCAGGTCGGCGACGTAGTGCGCGAGGACCAGATCCTCGTCGCCGTGATGACGGACAAGGCGACGGTCGAGATTCCCGCGCCGCACGCAGGTCGGGTCACCTGGGTCGGCGGCGCGGTCGGCGAGACGCTCGCCGTCGGATCGCCGCTGGTTCGGCTCGGCGACGTCGCGGGCGATGTCGCGCCTGTGGCGCCGGATGCCGCCCAACCCGCCGCGCCGCCCCAGAAGGCAGTCGAGCCGCCGCTGGCGAGCGCCGCACAAGCGCCGGTGCGCGCGTCAACGCATTCGCGGCCGCTCGCCGCGCCTTCGGTCCGGCAACGCGCGCGCGATCTCGGGATCGATCTGCGCTTCGTGCCGGGTTCGGGTCCCGGCGGGCGCATAGTGCATGCCGACGTGGAGCGATATTCGGCCGGCGCCGATGCGGCGCCCGTTCGGCCGCTTGCGCGCAGCGAAGTGACGGAGGTCAAGGTCGTCGGCCTGCGCCGGAAGATTGCCGAGAAGATGGCGCTTTCCAAGTCGCGCATTCCTCACATCACAATCGTCGAGGAAGTTGACGTCACGGCGCTCGAAGACCTGCGGGCCAGCCTGAACAAGGAGCCGCGCGAAGGCGCACGCCTGACGCTGTTGCCATTCCTGATGCGCGCTATGGTCAAGGCGCTGACGGAGCAGCCCGCGCTGAACGCCTTGTTCGACGACGACGCCGGCGTGATCCGCCGCCATTGCGCGATCAACATCGGCGTCGCGACGCAAACGCCCAACGGCCTCCTCGTTCCCGTCGTTCGCAACGTCGAGGCGCGCGACGTCTGGGACTGCGCGCGTGAAGTCGACCGGCTCGCCAACCGCGCGCGCGACGGCTCGGCGACGCGCGACGAACTCGGGGGGTCGACGATCACCATCACTTCGCTGGGCGCGCTCGGCGCCATCGCCACCACGCCGGTGATCAACTATCCCGAAGTCGCCATCGTCGGCGTCAACCGGATGGCGTTCCGGCCGATGTGGAACGGAACGGCCTTCGTCCCTCGCAAGATGATGAACCTGTCGTCGAGTTTCGATCATCGCGTGATCGATGGTTGGGACGCGGCGGTGTTCGTGCAGCGCCTGAAGACCCTGCTGGAGACTCCAGCCCTGATCTTCATGGAGTCCCCCACATGACCGCAATCGCGTGCAAGCTGCTCGTCATCGGCGGCGGACCGGGCGGCTATGTCTGCGCGATCCGCGCCGGTCAACTGGGTATCGACACCGTGCTGGTCGAGAGCGGCAAGCTCGGCGGAACTTGCCTGAACGTTGGCTGCATTCCCTCGAAGGCGATTATTCACGCGGCCGACGAATATGCCCGTCTGAGGTCGGCCGCCGCGGGCGCCTCGCCCTTCGGCCTCGCCTGTGCGACGCCTTCGATCGACATGGCCAAGACAATCGCCTGGAAGGAGGGGATCGTGCGTCGCCTCAACAATGGCGTCGCCGGCCTGCTGCGCAAGTCGCGCGTCAAGGTGGTGCAGGGCCATGCGCGCTTCCGCGACGGGCGCACCGTCGTCGTGACGACGGAGACCGGGCGCACGGAAATCCGCGCCGAGCAGGTCGTGATCGCGACGGGATCGGCGCCGGTGGAATTGCCGTTCCTGCCGTTCGGCGGTCCGGTGATCTCTTCAACCGACGCGCTGGCTCTCGCGGAAATTCCCCGTCGGCTGACGGTGGTCGGGGCGGGCTATATCGGGCTCGAACTCGGCATGGCCTTCGCCAAGCTCGGCGCAGAGGTGACGGTGGTTGAAAGCCAACGCAAGGCGCTGGCGCTCTACGACGAGGAACTGACCGCGCCCGTCTCGGCGCGGTTGAAGCAGCTGGGCGTGGCCGTCCTGACTGACACGCAGGCGCTAGGCGTCGTCGCCGGCGGCGCGCTGGCGGTGCGCGGCGCCGACGGGGCCGAGCAGAGGATCGCCTCGGACAAGATCCTCGTCACGGTCGGGCGCAAGCCCTGGACTGACGGCCTCGGGCTGGAGGAACTCGTCGTCGACAGGGACGGTCCGTTCATCCGCATCGGCGAGCGCTGCGAGACTTCGATGCGCGGATTGTTCGCGATTGGCGACGTGACCGGCGAGCCGATGCTCGCGCATCGCGCCATGGCGCAGGGCGAAATGGTGGCCGAGATCGCAGCCGGCGCGCGAAAAGTCTGGGACAAGCGCTGCATTCCCGCGGTCTGCTTCACCGACCCTGAGATCGTCTCGGTTGGCCTGAGCCCCGATCAGGCGCGCGCCGCCGGGATCGAAACGCGGGTCGCCCATTTCCCGTTCGCCGCCAACGGCCGCGCGATGACGCTGGAGGACGAAAGCGGATTCATCCGCGTCGTCGCCCACGCCGCCGGGCATGATATTCTGGGCGTACAGGCCGTCGGGCGCGGCGTGTCAGAACTTTCGGCGGCCTTTGCGCTGGCGATTGAAATGGGCGCGCGGCTCGAAGACGTCGCCGCCACCATTCACGCCCACCCCACGCTCGGAGAGGCCTTCCCCGAGGCTTGCCTGCGCGCGTTGGGGCACGCTTTGCATATTTGAAACCGCCGACGGCTCGGCGGAGAGTTCCTGTGGCTATTGCGCACGCCGCCCGAACCAGCGGTTCACCCGCGCCGCATAGGCGTCGAACTCGTCGGGGTGCAGCCGGCGCAGCATGTTTTCTTCCGTCGGCATCACCACGAGATCGTTGATGAGGAAGAAGCCGAGCGGCGCGCCGATCACGGCGACCAGCAGCATCGGGCTCCAGGGCGCGAAAGCCTGGACATAGACGCCGAGCGCCGCCCACAGCAGGAATTGCAGCATGGCCACGGTATAGGTGGGGTGGCGCGACCAGCCGTACGGGCCGGTGGTCACCAGCGCGCCCGACTTGACGTAGGTGCGCGCATCGCCGCCCTTGCCGTCGAGATGGCCGATGGTCAGCGTCTTGCTGAAATAACAAGCCAGGATCAGCGCCAGCAAGGCGAAGGTGGGTACGGAGACCGCGGCGCCCCTCTCCAAGGCCTGTTTCCACACCGGGGTGATGCCGGCCAGACACAATGCGGAAAACGAGAGGTCGATCACGAAGGTGGGGGCGACCTTGAACCGCTTCGGCTTCTGCCCGGGTTCCGCCGCGCTCGGTTCGTCGAAAATCGGATGCTGAAACGCTGAGGACATGATGGGAGACTCCGGAGCGATATCCTCGCCGCCGCGGGTAAATATTCCCTGAGGGAAACGACGCCTTTTCAAGCGATGGCCCGATGCTTAGCTAACCCGACATGAACCTGATCGTCGCCCGCTCCCAGGGCCTCTACTGCCCGCCGGGCGATTTTTACATCGACCCGTGGCGCCCCGTCGCGCGCGCCGTCATCACCCACGGTCATGGCGATCACGCCCGTTTCGGGTCGCACGCCTATCTCTGCCACGCCGACAGCGTGTCCATCTTGCGCCGGCGCCTCGGCGAGATCGACGTTCAGGGCGCGGGTTATGGCGAAACGGTCGAAGTCAACGGCGTGCGCGTTTCGCTGCATCCGGCCGGACATATCCTGGGCTCGGCGCAAATCCGCGTCGAGCACAAAGGCGAGATATGGGTGGCGTCGGGCGACTACAAGATCGAGCCGGACGGAACCTGTGCGCCGTTCGAGCCGATCCGCTGCCATGCTTTCATCAGCGAATCCACCTTCGGCCTGCCGATCTACCGCTGGCGCCGTCAAGCCGAGATCGCCGCCGAGATCAACGCCTGGTGGCGGAGCAACGCGGAAGCCGGCCGCGCGAGCGTGGTGTTCGCCTATTCCCTGGGCAAGGCGCAGCGGGTGCTGGCGCTGCTCGACCCCGCCATCGGTCCGATCCTGTGCCACGGCGCCGTCGAGCCGATCAATGCGATCTATCGCGAGCGCGGCGTCGCGCTGCCGCCCACTTGCTCTCCCGCCGACGTTGCAAAAGCCGCGCTTGCCCGCGCGCTCGTGCTCGCCCCGCCGTCCGCCGCCGGCTCGCCCTGGATGCGGCGGTTTGGAAACTACGCCGACGCTTTCGCCAGCGGCTGGATGCAGGTGCGGGGCAACCGGCGCCGGCGTGGCGTCGATCGCGGCTTCGTTCTGTCCGATCACGCCGATTGGGGCGGGCTTCTCGCAGCCATCGACGCCACCGGCGCGTCGCGCGTGCTGGTCACCCACGGTTCGGTGGCGACGCTGGCGCGATACCTGCGCGAGAAGGGCCTGCAAGCCGACGGAATCGCCGCCGAATATGGCGACGAGGATTTGGGCGAAGCCGCGTGAAAGCCTTCGCCGATCTCTACCGCGAACTCGACGCCGCCACCGCGACCCGCCACAAGATCGAGGCGCTGAAAGCCTATCTCGCGCCGACGTTGGCCGATCCCGCGCGATGGGGCGAGGCGGCGTGGATCGTCTATTTCCTCGCCGGCGGCAAGCCCAGGCAGATGATCCCGACAAGGCTCCTGCGCCGGCTCGCGCTGGAGGCGACGGGCCTGCCCGAATGGCTGGTCGAGGAGAGCTACCAGAATGTCGGCGATCTCGCCGAAACGCTGGCTCTGCTGCTGCCGCCCTCGCTCGCCGCCGAGGATGTGAGCCTGGAAACCTGGATGGACCAGCGGCTGCCGGGTCTACGAAAACTCGACGACGAGGAACGCTATCAGCGGCTCGCCGCCTATGCCGCCGCGATGCCGGACGCCGACCGGCTCGCCTTCTTCAAGCTGACGACCGGCGGCCTGCGGATCGGCGTCGCTAAAGGGCAGGTGGTGCAGGCCTTGGCCGAGGCGACCGGCGTCGACGGCCCGGCGATGGCGCAACGGCTGATGGGCTACACGCAGGCCGGCCGCGCCGTGGGCGCGCAGGATTTCGCCCGCCTCGTCGCGCCCGGCGACGCCGATGCGTCTCCCGACGACGCGCGCCCTTATCCTTTCTTCCTCGCCCATCAACTCAACGCGCCCGTCGAGGAACTCGCCGCGAAGCTCGGCCCGACGCAGGGCTGGATCTCCGAGTGGAAATTCGACGGCATCCGCGCCCAGCTCCTCACGCGCGGCAGCGCGTGGCGGCTTTGGTCGCGCGGCGAGGAACTGATTTCCGAATCCTTCCCCGATTTGGCCACGCTCGCCGCCGCGCTGCCCGATCGCGTCGCGCTCGACGGCGAAATCGTCGTCGCGCGGCCCGGCGCGGGCGTCGAGGGAATCGAGCCCTTCGCGCGCCTGCAAC
>JANYIH010000021.1 GCA_025358745.1 Hyphomicrobiales bacterium
TGCGTGAGAGGTGCGGGCTTCGCCAGCGGGAAACATCTCCGCCTGTTCGAGCGGATACATCGCGCGCAAAACCTTCATCGCCTCGAAATATCGCGTGCGCCCAATGAACTCGGACACACTGATGAGGCCCTTGCGGATTTGCGGCGACTCGAACGCCTCCTCCGCCTTGGCGATCAGCGAGGCCGCCAGTTGAGATGTGGTGCGGGCCGACGCAGGGTCCATCAGCATGACCTGCACGACGAAATAGATCTGCCGCAGGGGCGTGGTCGCGTCCTGCGCCTGCATGACGTGGGTCTCAAGCAGGAACGTGGCGTCGTTCATCAGCTCCAGCGTCGCCTTGCGGTCGACGCGCAGCACCGCGCCGTTGATGTAGATGCGTTCGCCAGCTCTCAGCGTTATGTTCATTTCGCCCTCAGTTCAATCCGTCGCGAATGATCTGATTAATCTCGATCAGCGGCGACATGTCGGCGACTTCGCCGCTGCGAAGCCGTTCGATTTCCTTGATCACCCAGATGCCGATCGAGATCAGCCGGGCGCGCAGCGTCTCAGGCAATGCATTCTCCGTACCGTTCAGGTCGTCGAGAAACACGGTCCACAGCGTCCTGAGTTGGTAGAGCGCGTTGACGCCCGCCCGCGTTCTGACGCCGCTGGAAGCCGCCTCCCGCAACATGGCGATGACGCGGTCGAATGCGCGCGCTTCCTGGGCGCGCATGGAGCGTGAAGATTCCTCCACGATCTCGTTGTAGGCGAATTCATACATCGGCTAGCGCCCTTCCTGGCTTACAGATACTGCGCCAGACTGAGAGAGTTGATCTTGGCTGTTAGCTGATAGGCGGTCTGAAGCTGCATGGTGAGGGTCGTAAGTTCGGTAGCGACTTTCGCAGGATCGACGCTGTCGGTGCGACCGATCTGCGTTTGCAACAACGACATTTGACTCTTCATATTGTCGTTGGCCCGTGTGACCTGAGTTTGCGCCGCGCCGAGTTGCGCCTGGGTTTGGATGATCGCACTGGCGCCCTTGGCGATGGTGTTGGAGGCCGTCGTCGCCAACGCCTGCTGGGCGCCGGCGCCAAGGCCCATGCCGGCGAATTCGCTCAGCATCGCGTAGCCCTGCGCGAGCTGCTGGAAGCCGTCCGTATTGGTGCTGGTCGAGGTGATTACGCTGTAGCCGGGCGAAATTTCGGAGCTGACGTTCGCATTTGCGGCGGTCGACCAATTGGAGCCCCAGTTCGGGCTTTGAAACTGTGCCGCGAACGGGCCCGATAGGAACCCCTGCATCTGCGTGGCGGTGATGTTGGCGACTTGCGGCGCGCCTACGGGGAAGCCGAAAAAGGTCTGGAACGCGCTATCGATCGCCGATTTCGCGCTTGATGTCGGTGTCGCGAAATAGTTGTTCATCGGCGCGACGCTGCTGTTGATCCCCGCGAACACGTAGCCGCCGCCGGAGCTCGTATTCGCCAGGTCGATGAGCTGTCCAAGCTGACTCTGACCGATTGCTTGCAAAGAAGCGCTGTTGACTGTGCCAGAGGCGAAGGTGAGCAGGGTGGACGCCGAGTGGTCGGCGCTCGAAAGTACTGAGGACAACACCGACTGGGATGTCGTCATGTTCGTGTCTGTGATTCCGTTGGCTGTCGTCAAGGCGAGCAGCAGATCGTCCTGTGTCCTCAGAGAAAGCTCATAGCCCGACTGCGTTCCCAGTTGCAGACCCAGATCCGCATATTGTCCGGTGGAGGCTTCAACCTCCAGCGTCGCCAGCTGCGCCTGGGCCTGGCGCACGGCTGGAAGCAGCGCGCTGGCGAGGTAGGAGGAGGATACGTTGGAAACTGACATGGCGATCACACCGCATTGACGAGAGTTTTGAGCATTCCGCTTACTGTCGTCAGCAGTTTCGCGGAGGCGGTGTAGCTGCTTTCGATCGTCAGCATGTTGGTGAGTTCCGTGTCGAGATTGACGCCGGTGGCGTTGCCGAGCGCCGCGGTGGCTTGGGCTTGCAAGGAGCTTTGATAGGCAGCGCTTCCGGACGTTGTCTGATACTGACCCTGCAACCAGCTTACGGACGCATTGGCGTAGTCGGTGATCGAGGCGGAAGAGCCGAGCCCGGCGCCGGTGGAGAAGCTCATCGGGGTGGTCAGCGATGCGATCATCTGCGACAGACGACCGGTGTATCCAGCTTCTCCCGATGTGTTGTAGGTGTAGTCCTGATTGGCGGTGTCGGAGATGCCTCCGTCGCGCAACAAGGACGAGTTGCCTCCTTGCGCCGGATCGACAGTGGGATTGATGGTGATCGTGTTGGCGAGCCCGCTCCAGGTTGGCTGAGGCGGCACGGAGGTCGCGCCGGGCGTCGTGAACAGCCCGGGCCGGGGCGGCAGGCCGGGGTTGGTGAGGGACTGATCCGTCTCCTGAAACGCGGTAATGAGGTTGCCGGCGATTTGATCGAGCTGGGCCTGATATTGCGGCGCGACCGTGTCGCGCAGCTGCACCAGCCCTGCGATTGCCCCCGATTGCAGCGGCGTGTTGGTTGTTGCGCCTGTTATCTGCTGGCCGTTGATGAAGACTTGCGCTCCAGTCTGGCTCGGCCCCAGCGCGCCGGATGGCGCGAAGGTCACATTTGCCGGCGCGGTCTGAAACAAGGTGGCCCCGTTGTCGGTGAAGATCGACATCGAGCCGTTGGAATTGAGAGAGGTCGTGACGCCCATCTGCTGCGAGAGCTGCGTGATGATGCCGTCGCGGGTGTCCTGCAGGCTGCCGACGTTCTCGCCGTTGGCGAGACCGCCGATGATCGAATTGTTGACCGTCTGGAACTTGGCGAGCAACCCGTTGACGGTCCCCACCGCTTGCGCGATGGATTGGTCGGCCTGCGTGCGAACCTGTGTGACGGCGGCGGCGCCGGCGTTGATCGACGTGGCGACCTGGCGCGCGGCGGCGACCGCCGCCTGGGCGGTGGTCTGACTGGCGGGTTGGGCTTCGTAGGTCGACAGCGCGACGCGGAAATTGGCCAGCAGGGCGAAGGGCGAATTGCCGTTCTGCTGCGCGCCGGAGGTTGTCGAGGTGGAGGAATCGCTGACCGTCCGCGCCAGCGCGCTCACGCCATCGGATATCGCGGTCTGCGCGGCGGAATCGGAGGTCGACTGATTGACCTGCGCCGCCAGCGCCGCGTTCGTCACCCGCGTGATCGAGGTCACCGCGACGCCGTTGAAGGCATCGGTGATCGGATTTGCGATCTGGCGTGAATGGCCCGGCGTGTTCGCATTCGCGATATTGGTCGATATCGTCGCCGTCTGCGCCCCGATCGCACGGAAGGACGAGTTGATGATGTTGAACGCGGAGGAGAGCGACATGGGTTCGTCTCAGAGGTGGCGGCGGCGGTCAGGCTTGGATGTTGTTGAGCACGTCCAGAATCTTTGCCCCGGCTTGGAACACTTTCGAGTTGGCCTGGTAGCTGCTCTGCGCTTCAACCATGTTGGACAACTCGGTGGCGAGGTCGACGGTCGATTGTTCGAGCGCATTTGAGTTGATCGTGCCCAGCCCGCCCGTGCCCGCGATGCCAATTTGCGGCGCTCCCGATACGGGAGTGGCTTGAAAAGCGTCACCAATTACGGCGCTGAGATTATCCGGGCTGGCTACCTTCGCCAGCGGGATTTTATAGATCGGCGTAATCGATCCGTTCCCGTAGTCGAACGAGAGCGTGCCGTCCTGACCGATGCTGACGTTGGTGATGGTGCCGGGCGCGTTGCCGTTGATATTGAGCGAAGTCACCGCGAAGTTGGAGGCAAGCTGTGTAGTCTGGCTCAAGTTGATGGTCAGGCTTTGTCCGCCCGGCACGGTCAATGTCATCGGGGAGCCGCTGGATAGCTGACCGTTGCTGGGGTTGAAAGTGAGGGTTTGGTTCGCCAGCGGGCCGGCGCTGTAGGGGAAGCCGCCGCCGGCGGCCGCCGTGGCGGCGTCGAAGGCGGTCGCCTGCCAGGTGCTGGTCGCGGTCTTGGTAAAATAGACGTTGATCGTGTGCGCGCTGCCGAGGTTGTCATAGGCGACCAGCGATGTTTCTGCGGTGAACTGCGAGGAGGCGCTGTTGCTGGCGGGCGTTGGCCCCGTCACCACTGCGGCGTTCGAGGGCAAGTTCGCCGTCATTGTCGCGGCGGTCGAGGGGATCGAGGAATCGCCGCCATTGGCGACGTTGATTTTAACCAGCCCCGAGAGCGAATTGAGCGCCACGCCCTGCTGTGCGACGGGCGTGCCCATGAGATAGTAGCCGGCGGAATTGACCAGATTGCCGGACGCGTCGGGCACGAACGATCCGTCGCGGGTGAGGTAGATGTTGCTGTTGGAATTGGAGACCAGGAAATAGCCGGCGCCCTGCACGGCAAGGTCGGTGGCCGAGGACGTTTGCATATCCTGGCCCTGCAGCGAGTTCATCGCGCGGACACTGGCGGTGACGCCGGAGAACTGGGAGTCGAAATTCTCTGAAGAATTGACCAGCGCGGAGAAGGACGTCTGGACGTTCTTGTAGCCCGTCGTGTTGGCGTTGGCGACGTTCTGGGCGATAGCGGTCAGCCAGTTGGTGTTGGCCATCATGCCCGACAGGGAAGTGTTCAGAATGCTCATGACGCGGTGACTCCGACTTTGCAGGTGGGATAGAGCGCTCGCAGGCTTGCCTGAGGCTCGCCTTGTCAAGAAACCGAGCGCACGAGGCTGCCCACCAGCAGGTTCCAGCCGTCGACCATGACGAAAAACAGCAGCTTGGCGGGCAGCGAAAGCACGGTCGGCGGCAGCATCATCATGCCCATCGACATGGTCAGCGTCGCCACGATCAGGTCGATCACGAGAAACGGCAGCACGATCATGAAACCGATCTCGAATCCGCGCCTGAGCTCGGAAATCATGAAGGCGGGAATCAGCACCCGCATGTCCGCTGTCGAGCGATCCTTGATGTCCAGTCGGCCGTGCGAGAGATTTTCGAACAGGGTCATGTCTTTCTCGCGCACCTGGGCGAGCATGAAATCCCGGAATGGTTGTGTGATGGCAGCCAGCGCCTTGTCCTGGGGCAACGAATTGTCCATTAACGGCTGCAGGCCTTCGCGCCAGGCGCGGTCAAAGGTCGGCTGCATCACGAACAGCGTCATGAACAAAGCCAGCGACGTCAGCACGATGTTGGGCGGCGAACTTTGCAGCCCAAGCCCCGAGCGCAGGAACGACAGGGCGACGATGAAGCGCGTGAAGCTCGTCACCATGATCAGCAGGCCGGGCGCGATCGACAGCGCCGTCAACACCGCGGCGATCTGGATGACCCGGCCCGTCGCCGAGGCGCCGCCGGCGGGAAGGAGCGAACCGAGATCGACGGTCTGCGCGTGCGCCGCCATAGCGAGCGCAAACCAGAGGCAAAGAGCGAGCGCGATCCGGCTCATTGCAGCACAAGGGTTTTGAGCAACAGATCCGTGACCTTGCCGTTGGAGCGCACCTTCGCCCGGTCGCGCAGGTCCTGGCGAATGTTCTCCAGTCCGATCGGACCCTGCAACTGGGCGACGGACACGGTGTGGAGATAGGCCAGTTCGTCGGTGGCGATTTCGGCGGCGACGACTTCGGGGTGCGGCATCGCCTTGGGGTCGAATACGATCGATCCTTCCAGGCGCACCCAGGTGTCGGCGGGATTGGCGATGTTGGTGACGATCGGCGGCAGGTCGATCATGCTGGGTCCGCCGGGGCCGCAGACGGCCGTGGCGCTCTCCTTCTTTTCGACTTCTTTTTTCTCAGCCGCCAGCTTGCCGGGAGCGGGCTTGTCGGCGTCCGCCCTTTCCGCGCCGGTCGAGGCCGGATTCATCGCCGTCAGGGCAAGGCCCGCGCCTCCCGCGATCAATGTGACGACGATCCACTCGATCAGCGTCGACATGAAGGAGGATTTCTTCTTGGGGCCAGGCGAAGCGGGATCAGCCATCGAACCGGGGCTCCCCTCAGTACGGCTTGATGAGGTCGTAGCCCTGCTGGCCCCAGCCGGGTTGTTGCGCCTCGCTCAGGCGCCCGCGTCCGCCGTAGGAAATGCGCGCTTCCGCGATGCGGTCGTAGGCGACGGTGTTGTCGCGCGAGATGTCGGAGGGGCGAACCAGCCCGGCGATCGTCAACTGCCGCAGTTCGTAGTTGATGCGCACCTCCTGCGAGCCTTTGATGACCAGGTTGCCGTTGGGCAGCACGCCGGTGACGATGGCGGGGACCGAGAGCTGGATCTGCTCGGATCGGTTGATGTTGCCTGTGCCCTGCTGATTCGAAGTCGAGTTGAAGTTGTGTTTGTAGTTGAGCGAGGCGGTTGTCCCGCTTCCACCGCCGCCGCTGCTGACGCTGGGCGGCGAGAAGGTCCAATCGAAACCGAACGCCCCCTTGGCGGTGGTCGAACGATCCGAGGTGTTGCCGACCACGGCCTTGTCGTTGATCGAGATATTGACCGTCAGAATGTCTCCGACATGGGCGATGCGCTGATCGGTGTAGAGGTTAAGCGCGCGCGGCGTCGCAACGGCGTTCGCCACCGGAGGCAATTCGATCGCCGCGTCCGGCGCGGATTCCGCTATCCCCGTGCCGACGGGAGAAAGGTCGGGCGCGCGCATGAAATCCTTCGGCAGGGCGCAGCCGGCGAGAGCCGCGATCAGGGCGAGCGCGGAAAGGCGAACCGGAGGCGTCATGATTTGTCCGCAGGCGTTGCGCCGGCGATCAGCAGCGAAAGCTTGGCCGCCTTGTCCGACTGCATTTCCGCAAGGATTGCGCCCGCCGCGCGCGGGTTGAGTTTGGCCAGCACCGCAGCCGCGATATTGTCGTCCATCGCCGCCAGTTGCGGCGCGGCCGCCTCGGGGGACATCTTGGCGTAGATCGCGACGACGTCCTCGGTCGCGCTCTTCATCATCGCCTCGCGTTTGACGACCCACTCGCGCGCTTCGTTTTCCTTGTTCACGAGCTTCTCGACTGCTTCGCGCATCTCGGCCTGGAGATCGGTCAGGCGACGCAGTTGATAGGTGGCGCGCGCCTCGGCGGCGCTCGGCGCCACGGCCGAGCAATAGCGCGAGATTTCGTCCTCAACTGAGCGCTCTGCAGCGGGGGCGGCCTTCGCCTTGCCCGGCTCCTGCGCCAAACAGAGCGGGGGCGCGAGGGCGGCCGCGAGCGCGGCGGCGCTTGCCAGCAGGGCGAGCGCGTCAACCAGGGTGCGGATCGGGATCATGGGGAAAACGTTAACGGGGTTGGCTTATCCCGGCCTGACGCTATTGCACGACGAGATCGGCCTGCAACGCGCCCGCCGATTTGATCGCTTGCAGAATCGCGATCACGCCGCTCGGCTTGACGCCGAGCCGGTTGAGGCCGGCCACCAGCGCGCGCAGGCTCGATCCCGCCACGATGGCGACCTGGCCGCCGGTTTCGTTGACGTCAACCTGCGTGCGCGGAGTGACCACGGTCTTGCCGTTGCTCAAGGGCGCGGGCTGCGAGGCCTGCGGCGTCTCGGTGATGCGCACGTTGAGAGTGCCATGGGTGACGGCGACCGTGGATATCTGCACGTCCTGGCCGATCACGACCGTGCCGGTGCGCGAATCCACCACCACGCGCGCAGCGGTGTCGGGGTCGATCATCAGCTCGCCGATCTGCGACATCAACCGGGGCGTGCTGATGTTGGCGGGGCGCAGCAGTTCAACCGAACGCGAGTCGCGCTCGAAGGCGATCGGCTTGTGATAGGCCTTCGACGCGTAAGCGTTGATCGCGTCGAGAATGCGCATCGCGGTCTGATAATCGGGATTGCGCAGTTCCAGAAACATCCGCATCTCGTCGACCGGGCCCTCCATCGGCGCCTCGACGATGCCGCCGTTGGGGATGCGGCCGGCGGTCGGCACGCCTTGGCTGACGCTCTCGGCCTGACCGGCGGCGTCGAAACCGGTGACGGTGACGGCGCCTTGCGCGCTGGCGCGGGCCTGTCCGTCGGGCCCGGCAAGCTGGGTCAGCAGCAGTGTGCCGCCCATCAACGAAGTGGAATCGCCCAACGACGAGACCGTCACGTCGAGCCGCTGGCCCGCATCCATCCCCAACGGCAGGTCGGCGGTGACGATGACGGCGGCGACGTTCTTGTTGCGCAGCGAATTGCCGCGCATCGCCAGGCCCATGCGGTCGAGCATGGATTGCAGCGCCTGATCGGTGAACGGGGCGTTGCGCAGCGAATCGCCGGTGCCTTGCAGGCCGATGACGAGGCCGTAGCCGATCAACTGGGAGTCGCGCGCCCCGCGCAGCGAGGTCACGTCCTTGATGCGCACGGCCGCGAGCGCGGGCGCGAGGCTCATCAGCATCATCAACAAGAAGGTGAGCGCGCGCGTCATCCCCCGCTCACCACCACCGAACCGTCGCCGCTGACGCGGCCCGACACCGTCACGCCGCTGTCGTCGTTGCGCACTTTCACGATCTGTCCGACGACGCCATCCTGCAACGCGGAACCCGAGGCCATGATGGTGAGCGGCCCGTCGATGTAGATCATCTTCACCGCCGCCCCGGCGCGCACGAGTCGCGGCGGCGACAGCGCCGATATGGGGATCGAGCGGCCTGGCAACAGCGTGCGCGTCGCCACCATGCCGAGCACGTCCTCGGGCGCCAGAGCCACCGGCCCGCCATAGGAGGGCGGCGCCAGCGGCGCCTCGACCAACCTGTCCTCGGTGATGATTTCGCCGGGATAGATGATCGCCCTGGGCGAAGGCGCGCGCATCTCTTCCGCCGCAGCGGAAGACGCGAGCGCCAACGCGAGGCCGCAGGCGAGGAGGAGGGGCCGCGCGGCCATCAGGCGCGCATGTTGGAGATGGTGCCGGCCATCTGGTCGGCGGCCTGTATGACCTTGGAGTTCATCTCATAGGCGCGCTGCGCAGATATCAGATTGGTGATCTCCGACACCGGATCGACGTTGGAGGCTTCGAGATAACCCTGCTGAATAATGCCGAACGCGGTTTCGCCGGGCACGCCGACATTGGGCTGGCCCGACGCCGCCGTCTGCTGGAACAGATTGCCGCCGAGCGCCAGCAGGCCGGCTTCGTTGACAAAATTGGCGAGTGTGAGCTGACCGAGCGTCTGGGGCGCCGTCTGCCCCGCGATGCTGGCGCTGACGAGGCCGGACTGGCTCACGTTGACGGCGGTGGCCGTCGGCGGCACGACGACGTTGGGCGTGATCAGCAAACCGTCGCCGGTCACCAACTGCCCCTGCGCGTTGACGTTGAAGGCGCCGTCGCGCGTGTAAACCGTGTCGCCGGCCGCCGTCGTCACCTGAAACCAGCCGCGCCCGTTGATGGACATGTCGAGCGAATTGCCGGTGCCGGTCAGCGAACCTTGAATGTTGACCGAGCGGATCGCAGCGGTGCGCACGCCCAGGCCAATCTGTGCGCCCTCCGGCACCGTGGCGTCCTTGCCCCGGCTCGCCACGCCCTGCAGGCGTTCGCTCTGGTAGATCAGGTCGGTGAATTCCGCGCGAGAGCGCTTGAACGCGGTCGTGTTGATGTTCGCGACGTTGTTCGCGATCACCTCGATGTTCTGTTCTTGCGCGCTCATGCCCGTCGCCGCGATCGCCAACGCCCGCATTTCAAACACTCCTGTTGCTGGTCCACTGCAATTGCGGTCGCGTCAGATCGCCATCCGCGCGATTTCCTGATAGGCTGAGACCGCCTTGTCGCGGATCGACAGCCCCTCCTGCAGCGTGCGCTGCGCCGCCATCACCGCCTCGACCACCTTGAACGGCGGGGCCGCTCCGCTGAGACCCTGGATCGCCGCGGATTCGCCGGCCTGAATCGTGTTGACGCCCGCCGAAATGACCTGTCCCAGCATTTCGGCGAACGAGGGGCCGGCCGCGCTCGCGCCCGTGCTCGGCGCGACCTGGGGGGAGCGCGCGGTCGCGCCCAACCCGCCGACGGATGATAAAGCTGCGACGTCCATGTGCGCCTCCTATGTCTAGCGATCAGATGTCCTTCAACAATCCGACCGTCTGGCTCATCAGGTCGCTCGATTGCTTGGCGACCTGTAGATTGGCTTCGTAGCTGCGATTGGCCTCGCGCATGTCGGCGAGTTCGGTCAGCATGTCGACGTTGGGCAGCTTGACGAAACCCTTCGCGTCGGCGGCCGGGTTGCCGGGGTCCTGCTCGATGCGGAACGGGGCGGAATCGAGCCCGAACTGCTTGACCCTGACCAGATTGGCGCCCGAGGCGCGGTCGAGCGTGCTCTCGAACGAGATCGTCTGGCGCTGATAGGGATCGCCACCGGGAACCGTCGCCGTCGATTGGGCGTTGGCGATGTTTTCCGAGATCACCCGCAGCCGCATCGACTGCGTCGTGAGGCCGGAACCGGCGATCTCCAGCGAGGCTCTGAGCGCGTCGAGATTGGCCATTATTTGAGCGCCTGCATCATCATCTGATGGAAGATCTTCTTGATGTTGGTGGCCTCGGTGAAGTCGCGGTTGACCTCGCCCAGATGCACCATCTCGCTCTCGACATCGACCGAATTGCCCGAGACGGTCGCGGCGCCGGCGCTGCTGTTCTGCGCTTTCGGCGGATCGAGTTCCTGCGCGGTCGGGGTCAGATGAGCTGGATTTGTGACCGACATGCTCATCTGCGTCTCGGCCAGCGTCGCGGAAAAGGGTTTCAGGTCGAGCGCCCTGAAGCCCGGCGTGTTTGCGTTGGCGACGTTCTGCGCGATCAGCGTCTGCCGCGCCGAGAGATAGCCGGTGCGCTGGGTCGCGAGTTGGAACAGATAGACTTCGGACAAGGTCGGGCTCCGGGGTCGCGTCCTGGTAGACGCCCGCCGCCTTGCCCGGGCCTGATCGCGGCGCGGCAAGGCCGGCGCAAGCCGGCCGGGCGATGTCCCCTCTTTCCCTCGCGAGGTCCGTCATGCTCGGCGTCGTCGAAGCGCCCAAATCCGCCGTCGCGCTCTACGCGGAGGCGCGCCGTCTGGTGGATTGCGGGCGCGACGCGGAGGCCTCGCTAAAGCTGGACGCGGCGCTGGCGGCGCGGCCCGATTTCGCGGAAGCCTTCAGCCTGGGCGGCTATATCCTCGAACGCGGCGGCAGTCGCGACGCCGCCCTGCGCTTCTACCAGCGGGCGGTCGGCCTCAAGCGCCATCTCGCGGTCGCCTGGTTCAACATGGCCAAGTTGCTGACACGGGAGACGCGCTTCGTCGAGGCGCTGGCCGCGCTTGAGTCGGGACTGGAATTCGCGCCCGGCGACGCCGACGCGCTCAACACCCGCTCCGCCGTTTTGCGCGCGCTATGGCGGCTGGAGGAATCGGCTTCGGCCGCACGGGCCGCGCTGAAACGGCGCCCCAATTTCCCCGAGGCCGCCGTCAATCTCGGCACGGCGCTGTTGAAGTCGGGAGAACCCGGTCCCGCGCTGGAGGCCTATACCCGCGCCGCCAAACTGCGGCGGGGCTATGGCGACGCGATCTGCGGTCAGGCGCTGGCCTTGCGCGCGCTCAACCGGTTGGAAGACGCGCGCGCAGCTTTTTCGCGCGCGGAAGCGCTCGGCTGCCGCGAGGCGGTTAGCGGGCGGGGTTGCCTCGATCTGATGCTCGGCGATTTCGAGCGCGGCTGGGAGGGCTACGAGGCGCGCTGGGTCGACGGCAAGTCGATCGCGCAGGCGCTCGGCGTGCGCTATCCCCTGTGGGCGGGCCCGCAGGCGCCGCCGAGCCATGTGCTGGTGCTCAACGACCACGGGCTCGGCGATACGATCCAGTTCGCGCGCTATCTCGCTTTGATGACGCGCGCCGGGGCCGTGCCACATTTCCTGTGCCCGGCCAAGATGCATCGCCTGATCGGCCCCCTCGTCGGGGGCCGCATCTTCGAGCGCGAGCCGGCGGAGGTGAAATTCGACGCGCAGATCGCCATTTCCAGCCTGCCCCGCGCTTTCCGCACGCGGCTCGACAGTGTGCCGGGCGAGACGCCCTATCTCTACGCCGAACCCGAGCGGGTGGCGCGCTGGGCGCAGCGGGTCGGCGGCGCCGGGTTCCGCATCGGCTGCGTCTGGCAGGGAAACGCCAATCCCGAGGCCGATATCGCGCGCTCCTTCGCCTTACGCGAACTGGCGCCGCTCGCCGCCGTGCCTGGCGTCCGGCTGATCACGCTGCAAAAGGGCTTTGGCGAGGAGCAGCTTTGGCAAAACCCGCCCGGTTTCCCCATCGAGCGGTTGCCCCCCGATTTCGACGCCGGCGCGCACGCCTTTCTCGACGCGGCGGCGGTCATGGCGACCCTCGATCTCGTCGTCACCTGCGACACCTCCGTCGCCCATCTCGCCGGCGCGCTCGGCCGTCCGGTCTGGCTCGCGCTGAAGCACGATTCCGAATGGCGCTGGCTGCGCGGACGCGACGATTCGCCGTGGTATCCCTCGATGCGGCTGTTCCGTCAGCGCGCCGCCGGCGAATGGGGGCCGGTGTTTGCGGGCATGGCGCAGACGCTCATGGCTTCACGAATTTCAGCGTGAAGCGATCGCTCTCGCCGATCGCCTGATATTTGGCGCGGTCGACGTCCTTGAGCCGATAGGTCGGCGGCAGCGCCCAGACGCCGACGGAATAATCTTTGGTGTCTTTTGGATTGGCGTTCGCCTCCGACGCGCCGACGAATTTGAAGCCGGCCGCCTCGATCAACTGGATCGCGTAATCCTGCCGGACATAGCCGGATTTCGCGAGCGGGTCCTGCGGCGCGGTGTCGAGGCCGCGATGATCTTCGATCCCCAGCACGCCGCCCGGCTTCAGCGCGGTGAAGAAGGCGTTCAGCGCCGCCGGAGCCTCGCCCTTGGCCATCCAGTTGTGCAGGTTGCGGAAGGTCAGCACGAAATCGGCGCTGCCGGGGGCGGCGAGGGCGTAGCGGTCGCCGGCGAACAGGTTCGTCTCGACCTTGTCGTAGGCGGCGGGATTGGCGGCGAGTTTTTCCGCAAATCCCTTGGCGCCGAGCTTTGCCTCCTCGGAGGTCGGCTCCGGGTTGGCGGCGATATAGCGGCCTTTGGCCTTCAGATAGGGCGCGAGAATTTCGGTCCAGTAGCCCCCGGCGCCGGGGTCGATCTCCACCACCACGCTGTCGGGCTTGACGCCGAAGAAGGCGAGCATCGGGCCGGGATGGCGGAAGACGTCGCGGGCGCGGTTCTTCTCCGAGCGCAGCGGCGCGTCGATGGCGGTGTCCAGCGCGTCGGCCAGCGCGGGCAGGGGGGCGAGAAGGGCGAGGGCGAAGAGGGCGCGAACTAACATTGAGGCTCCGGGCTTGCAAGGGCGGGCGATTGGCGCTCAAACCCTAGCACGGAGTCCGCCATGCCGCTCGCCCGCGACATTCTCATCGACATCCTGCGCGACGAAGGCGTCACGCACATTTTCGGCAATCCCGGCTCGACCGAGATGCCGCTGATGGACGCCCTCGTCGACGCGCCCGACCTGACCTACGTGCTCGGCCTTCAGGAGGCGACGGCGGTCGGCATGGCCGACGGCTGGGCGCTCGCCTCCGGCAAGGTCGGCTTCGTCAATCTGCACGCGATGGGGGGCTTAGGCAACGCGATGGGCGTGCTGGTCGCCTCCAAGGCGAGCGAGACGCCGCTGGTCGTCACGGCGGGCCAACAGGACACGCGCCATCTGATGACCGAGCCGTGGCTGTCGGGCGATCTGGTCGCGCTGGCGAGCCCGGTCGTCAAATGGGCGCGCGAGGTGCGACGCGGCGACGATGTCGGCCAGGCGCTGCGCCGCGCCTTCGCCATCGCCCGCACGCCGCCCTGCGGCCCGGTGTTCCTGTCGCTGCCGATGGACGTGCTCGACCAGGAAGTCGCCGGCCCCGTCCCGCCCGCCTCGAAGCCGCCAAAGCTCGGCCCCTCGCCGGACGCGCGCAAGCTGGGCGAGCGGCTGGCGAAACTCGATCCCGACAAAGTGTTCGTGCTGCTGGGCGACGATCTGCCCGCCAGCGCCAGCATGGGCATCGTCGCCTTCGCCGAAAGCGCCGGCTTTCCGGTGCTGGGCGCGCAACTCACCTCGCGCGCCGCGTTTCCCTCGACCCACCCCTGCTGGGCCGGCGTGATGAAGCCCGATTTCGCCTGGATGCGCGAGCGCTTCAAGGACGCTGAGGCGATCGTGCTGGTGGGCGGGCGCGCCTTCGTCGCCTATCCCTATCGCAAGGAGCAGCCGGTGCCCGAGGGCGTCGCCTTCCTGCATGTCGCCGACGACGGGCAAGCTTTCGGGCGCGAGCATCCCGCCGACATGGCGCTGCTCGGCGACATTGGCGCGACGCTGGCGGAGGCCGGTTTCGTGCTGCGCACCGGAGGCGACCACGCGCGCACCGCCGCGCGGCTCGCCGCCGCGACCGCCCGCCGCGCCGCCGCCGATGCGGCCTTGCGAGCAAAGATACTCGCCGAGACGGGACAGCCGATGAGCGCCGACGCGGCCGTGCTGGCGGCGCTCGACGCGACGCCGCCAAACGCGCTGATCGCCAACGATTCCGCCGCCACATTCGGCGCGGTGCAGGAGTTGATGAACACGCGCCCCGGCCGCTATTTTTTCGCGCGCGGCGGCGTCTTGGGCTGCAACATGCCGGCGGCGGTCGGCGCGGCGCTGGCGATGCGCGATTGGGTGGTGTCGTTCGTCGGCGACGGCGGGGCGATGTATTCGCCGCAGGCGCTGTGGAGCGCCGCGCACTACAAGACGCGGGTGATCTTCGTGGTGTTCAACAACCGCCGCTACGGCGTGTTGCAGAACGTGGCGCGCTCGCTGGGCTACGCCAATGCGGTGGCCGGCAAGTTCGTTGGCATGGAGACGGTCGATCCGGCGATCGACTTCGCCGCGCTATCGGCTTCGATGGGCGTGCCGCATACGAAAGCCTGCGACCGCGCGGCGGTGCTGGCGGCTTTCGCTGACGCCGTGCAGCGGGACGGGCCGAGCCTGATCGAGATTCCGATCGCTTGAGGCGCGGCTCTTTCAACGACGCGCAAAAACTGGCGAGACGGACGAGCGCCGTCGTGGCCGGGCTTGTCCCGGCCATCCACGCCGTCGGGCAAGCAGGACGGTTGGCGGACTTCAATCACTCGGCGGCGCAAGCGCCGGTCGCAGTCTTGCAAAGTCACCGCGTGAATGGCCGGGACAAGCCCGGC
>JANYIH010000139.1 GCA_025358745.1 Hyphomicrobiales bacterium
CGAGCGGACCTTCGCTTGGTTGGAACGCTGTCGGAGGCTCGCCAAGGATTGGGAGTGCCTCAATCGCAAGGCCCTCGCATTTCTGAAACTCGCCTCTATCCGCCTCATGCTGCGAAAGCTATGCTACGCTTAATAATGTTCTCGAACAGACTAATAGAGGATCTATCAATCATGAGTCGAGAACCGGATGCACCGCATGAGGAAGAAATAGAGCGCCGCATGAAAGCGGGTATCCGCCACGCTCTCACCACGCCGCCTCAACCGACGAAGGCGCTTATCGGAAAGACGGAGCGTGCAATAGTGCAGCGTGAGAGTCAAATCAGAAAAGTAACTCGAACAAAGCCAAAAAATCCCTGAGCTTGGCACGGCCCTGCTTGATGCGGCTTATGCGGTTACGAAGCACGAGGTTGTTTATAGGTGAGCCGCTCGCCTTCAGCACCTTTCACCGCGCGCCGAGTGCGCTCCGTATCGTCAACGCCAAGCTTTACGCGGTTTGAATAGCGGAAATCGAATTCGTTCAAGTACGCCTGAAAATGCTGTTCGCCGCAGTGATGATAAACGCCAGTCATACCGCGCTTGAAGATGCCAAAGAAGCTTTCGACTGTATTTTTCGTGGTGTTTGCACCATCTTCCTCTTTGCGCGCATATTCCTCGTTTCCGTGATTGACAGCTTTGTGGTCGGCGAAGTTCTTGCCGAGCGCTTTATAGTGCTGCGCTTCGTCCGTGTTCAGAGTGCTGTCCAGAACGACAGTGCGTCCGATAACCTCTTTCAAAGTCGCCTGTGTCAAATCTTCGACCTTTGCCGACACAGACCGTCCGCCGCGCTCGACCATGGTAGGCACTTTGCGCTTTGTGGCCGCGCCAAGTTTGCCCTGCCATCCCTTGCCGTTGACGAATGTCTGGTCGGGCTTGCCGATAAAGGTCTCGTCAATTTCGACCGTCTTGCCCTTGCCGCCTCGAGGTTCCGGGTCGGTTTCGTTCATAGCCTCGCGAATGCGATGGGTAAGAAACCACGCCGTCCGATATGATCCTAGGCCAAGCGCACGCATCAACTGGTGAGCC
The DNA here is from genome assembly GCA_025358745.1 of Hyphomicrobiales bacterium. Taxonomy (GTDB): domain Bacteria; phylum Pseudomonadota; class Alphaproteobacteria; order Rhizobiales; family Beijerinckiaceae; genus Roseiarcus. The sequence goes on from JANYIH010000139.1 coordinate 1,063, forward strand.
GAAATGCCCTTCTTGCTCGACGCCATTAGGCGAAAGCCGAGCGCCCACTTATGTAACGGAACGTGGCTAGACTCCATGACTGATCCGACAGTCACCGAAAACGGCTCGCGGCAAGCATTGCACTGATACATGCCTGGACGGTGCGACTTGCCTTTGACGAGAGTCGTTTCGCCGGCCACGCCGCAATGCACGCAGATCGGCTTTCCGTCGGGCCAGCGGATCGCCTCGAAATAGGCGCGGGCCGCGTTTTCGTTGTGGAAAATCTCGTTGGTGAGGTCGATGGACATGGGAACCGCGCCGATGCCTGGACGCTACCGGAACGCGGGTATTATGTTAAGTGCATAATACCCATTTTTGTTCTCGCCGTGAGTATGGTTTCTTTTGCGGATAACAGAATATTTATGCACGAAGTCCCCTATTCCAGCGCGAAATTCCGAAATTCCTCGTTACGGCGGTCGTGCGGGCCGGGGTCGTCGGGGGCGTTGGCGACCGGCGCCGCGACGGCGGCCGAGAGGCGGCGCGCCGGGCGCGGGGGAGCCAGCGTTTCCGGGCTGGGCTTCGGCGCGCCGACGGGCGCAACCGGGGTGGGCGGCGCGGACGGCGGCGGGGTCGCATGCAGCGTGATCGGCGCGATTGACGTTTCGCCGGCGCGCTCGTCGGGCGTGCGCCAGACGAAGGCGTCGAGCTTGCCCTCGGGCGAAGCCGGGGCCCAGCGTTCGGCGATCAGTCCTTCGGCGACCCACGCGCGGTCGCGCCGCGCGCGGGAAGCGCGCGCCAGCCATTCCCGCACCGCGCCGTCGTCGCCGCCGGAATCCTCGATCTCGGCCATCAGCAGACACGCGCGCGCCGTGGGGCGCCCGCCCGCCCCGCCCAGCAGCGCCGCCAGGGTTTTGCGCGCGGCGTCGAGGTCCTGCGCCTCGAGATGGGCGCGCGCGACGGTCAGCGCGCTTTCGGGATCGAACGGCGTGATCCGGGCGAGCGCCCTGGCGCGGGCGAGCCGGTCGACCGCGGAATCGCCCGGGCGCAGCCGCACATAGGCCTCCGCCAGATCGGGATGGGGGCTGGCGCGATAGGCGGTCTCCAGCAGGCGCGCGGCGCGGCGCAGATCGCCCGTCGTCGCCGTCAATCTGGCGCAGAGCGCGGCGGCGGGAACCAGGCTCGGCGCCAGATCGAGCGCCTCGCGGGCGAGCGCCAGCGCGCCCTTGGCGTCGCGCGACGCGCGCTCGGCCGCCAGCGCCGTCTTCAGCACGGCGCGCCAGCGCTGCGCGGTCGGGCGGTCGATCAGGCGCGCCTGCGCATGGGCCTCCACCGTCGCCAGCGCGGCGCCCCAATCGCCGCGCGCGGCGTAATCGTCGAGCACGGCCTGCGCCGCCCAGGGCGACGTGGCGCGGGCGAAGGCCCGCCGCGCATAGGCGATCGCCGCCTCCCCATGCCCCGCGCGCCGCGCCTCGATATACAGGCCGCGCAGGCCAAGGAGGTGGGTGTCGTCCTGCGCCAGCATGTCCTCGAACGCGGCGACCGCGCCGGCGCGGTCGCCGGCGAGTTGCGCCGCCTGGGCGCGCAGCAGCAGCGTCAGCGATTCCTCGCCGAAATAGCGGTTGGCCTCGCGTGCGCTACGCTGCGCCTCGCGCAGGTCGCCGGCGCCGACCGCGATCATGCCGCGCGACAGCGCCGCAAACCCCTTCTCGCGCCGCCGCTCGCGGCTCGCCAGCGCGATCAGGCCCGGCGCGCGCAGGACGAATTTGAGCAGGCCCCACAGCAACGGCAGCGCGACCAGAATCGCCGCCGCCGGCCCCAGCGCCTTCATCAGCGTGATTTTGTATTCGACGCCGGCCCAGGTCAGCGCCACGGAGCCCGGATGGTCCGACAGCCAGTAAAGACCCCAGGCCCCCGCGCCCAGCGCGGCGAGGAACGCCAACAGACGCAACATGCTTCCCCCTCTACCTTGCCCCTACCTTGCGCCGAGATCGGCGAGCGCGCGCCGCGCCAGTTCAGCCGCCACCTTCGTCGCCGCCAGCCGCGCGGCGACCCTGTCCGTCCATGCCCTCGCCGCATCCCGCGCCGCCGGCGGCGGCGGCGGCATCGCCACGAGCGCGACGGCGAGATCGCCGCGCGCAAGCGCCGCCTCGACCTGAGGGACGCCGTTTTCGACTTCCGCTTGACGACTTTCGCCGAGCTTGCGCACTTGCACCAGCCCCTGCGCCCATTCCCAAACGCCAGCGGGGGCCGGCGCAAGGCTCGGCGCGAGCTCGCCGAACGCCTGGGTGAGCTGAAGCAGCGACGGCGCGCCGCGCTCGGCGTAAGCGCGCAACGGCGCAAGCGCCGCCGGCTCGACGCCGAGCCGTTCGAGCGCGGCGATTTCGTCGCCCAGCGGCTCGCCCGCGGCGAGGCGATCGCGCAGCGCCACGGCGGCGACGGCGCGGGCGGCCGGCGTCGCCTCGCTCGCACCCGCCACGCCCGCACGGGCGGCGCGGCTCTCGCCCTTGGCCGCCAACAGCGCGCCCTCCACTTTGGCGAGGCGGTCACGCAGCGCCTCGACCTCGCCGCGCTGCGCGGCGCCGGCCTGATCGACGCGCGCCAGTTCGGAGGTCCATTCCGCCCAGCGCGGATCGAGCGCGGCGCGCTCCGCCTCGATCGCCGCGATCCTTTGCGCCAGCGCGTCCGTGACCCGGCGATCCGGCAACCGCGCCTGCGCGTCCCGCATCCCGGCGAGACCCGCCTTGAGCGCATCCAGCCCCTCGGCCGACGGGCGCGCCTCCAGCGCCGCGATCTTTTGCGTCAGCGCGTCCGTGATCCGGCGATCCGGCAGCCGCGCCTGCGCGTCCTGCATCGCGGCGAAGCTCCTCTTGAGCGCGTCGAGCCCTTCGGCCGACGGGCGCGCCTCCAGCGTCGCGATCTTTTGCGTCAGCGCGTCCGTGACCTCGCGGTCGGCCACGCGCGTCAGCGCGTCCTGCATCGCGGCGAGGCTTGCCTTGAGCGCGTCGAGCCCCTCGGCCGACGGGCGCGCTTCCAGCGCCGCGAGGCGCTTGGCCAGAGCCTCAAGCCCATCGATGACGTCGCGCCGTTGCGACGCCGCCGTCCGTTCCAGCGCGTCGAGCCGCAGGCCCAGTTTCAAGACCGCCGGCGGCGCAGCGGCCAGCAGAGATTCCGCCGCCTTCATGCGCTGGTCGAGGGTTTTGGCCGCGCTCTCCAGCCCGGCGAGGCGGGCGTTCTCCGCTTCGCCGGCGCGCGCAGAGGCTTCCATCGCCTCGACCCGTGCGGCGAGCGCGTTGTAGTCCGGCCTCGTCGCATAGAGGAGTGCGCCGGTCAGCAGCGCCCCGCCGACGGCGCCGACGATCACGGCTGCGGGAAGATTGAACGGGAGCGGCGCGAAGATGGCGCGGCGGGCGTTCGCATGGGCGGCCTGACCCTCGATAACGATCGACTCCCTTGGACGTCGCGGGGGCGACGGGCGCGGCGGCGGACCGTCGTGGATATGTTCATCGCCTGAGCCGGCCATTCTCGACCCGATGTTTTAACAAGGCTTATATAAGGTGAACGCCGTCACAACGGAACCGCACAAGTCAGGCGCGAAAGGACGAGCGATCCGCCAGCGCCGATTCCAGCGCGTCGAGCAATTCCTCCTCGTCCGGCCGCGCTGGCCAGTAGACATGGGCGAAGCCGCGCGCGGCGAGCGGCGCGGCGACGTCGCGCGACAGACAGACATGCGGCAGACGCCGAAACCCGGCCGCCAGACCCGCCCTATCCGCGCAAAGCGCCGCCAGTTCGGCGCTGCGGCGGGAATAGTGCAGCGCCGCCGCCGCCGCGCCGACGGCTTGCGCCTCGGCCGCCTCCCAACCCGCCCGCGCGCGCGCTTCGTAGAGCGCCAGCGTCGTGACGCGATCGCCGAGCGCGGCCTCCAGCTCGGGCTTGCGGTCGCGCCCAGCCAGATACAGCGCGCGGCCTAGCGGCAGCCTGGGCAGCAGCGCCGCAACGTCTGCGGCGGGCGCGGCGAGACGCGACAAGCCGGAGCGCCGCGCCGCGGCGGCGGTCTTTTCGCCCACGACATGCAGCGTCAGGCCGTCCAGAGCGCGCAACATAGCGGGCGCGGCGAAGACGAACGCCTTGGCGCTGGTGGCGACGGCGAAATCGAACGTTTCCCTCGGCGCCGGCGCGCCGGTCGCGGCGATCTCGATCACCGGGGCGCAGGTCGCCGCGAAACCGCGCTGCGCCAGCGCCGCCGCCGAGCCGGCTGCATCCTCGCGCGCGCGAAACAGGGCAATGCTCGCCTTTCCCGCCATGAGTTTAGGGGTAAACCCTGTCGCGTCGCGCGCCAAGCGTATAGACATGCGGCGAAATCGGATTCGTGGACGGACATGCGCGTTCTGGGACTGGAAACCACCTGCGACGAGACGGCGGCCGCCGTCGTCAGGCTGAAGCCGGACGGTTCGGGCGAGATCCTGGCCGACGAGGTGATGAGCCAGATCGCCGCGCACGCCGCCTACGGCGGCGTGGTGCCGGAGATCGCCGCGCGCGCCCATGTCGAGGTGCTCGACGGCCTGATCGTGCGCGCGCTGCAAAAGGCGCAAATGCGGGCGACCGAGATCGACGGCGTCGCCGCCGCGGCCGGTCCCGGCCTGATCGGCGGCGTGCTGATCGGCCTCTCCGCCGCCAAGGGCATCGCCATCGCCGCCAACAAGCCGTTCATCGCGGTCAATCATCTCGAAGGCCACGCGTTGATCCCGCGCATCGACGGGCGCCTCGGCTTTCCCTATCTGCTGCTGCTCGCCTCGGGCGGGCATACGCAAATTCTCGCCGTCGAGGGCGTGGGCGAATATGTGCGGCTCGGCGCGACGATGGACGACGCCATTGGCGAGGCGTTCGACAAGACGGCCAAAATGCTGGGTCTGGGCTATCCCGGCGGCCCGGCGGTGGAGGCGGCGGCGAAAGGGGGCGACCTCGAACGCTTCGCCCTGCCCCGGCCTATGCTCGGGCGCCCCAACGCCGATTTTTCGCTTTCCGGCCTGAAAACCGCCGTGCGTCACGCCGCGATGGCCGCCGCGCCGCTGACGACGCGCGACGTCGCCGATCTCTGCGCCTCGTTTCAGGCCGCGGTGGTCGACACGATCGAGGATCGTCTGCGCGTGGCGCTGGGCATGTACCGTCAGCGCGGCAAGACCGCGAAAGCTCTGGTGCTGGCGGGCGGCGTCGCCGCCAATGGCGCGATCCGCTCGACCCTGTCGCGCTTTGCGCAACAGAGCGGATTACCGATGGTCGCGCCGCCGCTGCGGCTGTGCACGGATAACGGCGCAATGATCGCCTGGGCGGGGATCGAGCGGCTGCGGCTCGGCAAGACCGACGATCTCTCCGCCCCGGCGCGTGCGCGCTGGCCGCTCGACCCGACGGCCGAGCGGGCGCGCAACAACAAGGCTTAGGTCGGAGCAGTCCTCAGGTCGGAGCAGTCCTCAAGTCGGAGCAATTCTCAAGTCGGAGAAGGCGTCGGCGTCGCCATCGGGGTCGGCGTCATCGACGGCGACGGGGTCGCTGCGGCCCTGGCGGCGGCGCGCTGCTTCTGCACCTTGTGCATGTGATGGCCGGCGATGCAGCCGCCGATCGCGCCGACGACGGCGTGATGGTGGGCGTAGTGACCGGCGACCGCGCCGGCGACGCCGCCGCTGATGCAGCCGACCGCCCGCGCCGGAACGGGCGCCAGAGCGGGTAGCGCGGCGAGGCTCAGAGCGATGGCTCCGGCGGCAAAAAAAGGATTGAGTTTCATGAGCATCCTCATGCACGGCGCCAGGCGCCCGGGACCACGCGCCGACGGCGCGCGAGGCAGGATTTAGGCGTCGCGGCAGGCGCCCGCAAGGGGCGCAAGCTCACGCGCCCAGAGCCGCCCGCATTTCCCCCGCCGTCGCCGGCTCGGCCCCGGCCGCGCGCACCCGGGCGACCGCGTCCTCGACCAACGCGACATTGCTTCGCTGGCAGCCAAACGGCGCGTCCTCCAGCCCGACCCTGACA
>JANYIH010000155.1 GCA_025358745.1 Hyphomicrobiales bacterium
CGAGCGCGTATTTGGCGACCTGCACCTGCTCGGCCGGCGCCCCGCCCGCCCGCGCGTCGCGTTCGAACGCCTCGATCGCCTGCGCCACCTGATCCATCAGCGGCCCGGTCCCCGCCCGCGACAGCGAGGCGCGCAGCCGCCCGAGCGCCAGCAACAGCGAGGCCGCCGCGCGCATCAGCGGATTGTCGGCGACCATTATCAGGTCGACCGAGACATGCGGGGAGGCGGGCGCGGGCGTCAGCGGCGGCGGCGCGGCGCCGGCGGGCGCGTAGGGGTTGACGACGCGGCCCGCCATCCAGTCGTCGCCGGCGATGGGGGCGGACGAGGGCGGCTGCGGCGCGGTGGGATAGGCGACGGAGGATTGCGGGCGCGACGCCGGCGCCGCTCCGCCCTGGAAACTCGGCGGCGGCGGGGGGGGCGGCGGCGACGGCGTAGGCGTGGCGGGAAGTCGTCCGCCCGGATTGGGGCGGATGATCGTCTTGTCGGCCCTCGCGAACGGGTCGTCGCCCTCGCTCATCGCCGGCCTTCCCTCAGCGCCCAGAACTCAAGCTGCAACTCCGGCCAGTCGCCGGCGAAATGCATCCCGACAGCGCTGGCGACGCTGAACTCCGGCCACAGCGCCGAGGTGCGGTCGAGATAGAAATAGACGTGATCGGTGATGGCGCGGATCTGCGGCGGCGGCGTCGGCAGATGCACCAGCGGCACGCCCGGCAGATGCGCGTGCACGATCTCGTTCATCTTGGTGTTGGGGCCTACCTTGAGATAGGCCGGCAGGCTCTGCTGGATTTCGCTCAAAGGCCGCCGCGCCGACACCTCCAGAATGAAGGTCGCATTGCGGAACAAAGTGCGGTCCTTGATGGTCGAGACATAGGCGTTCGGCCCGCGCGCGATCAGTTCCAGCCGAATGGCGCGGCGGTCGAGCTGCGCGGAGAGGAAGTCCTGAATGTCGCGCAACACGGGCGCGAAAGTCGGCTCCAACTCGTCGTGCGTGTAAGGGTCATACTCGCGCGCGCGCCGCTCGGGCGTGGCGAAGGTTGCAAGCTCGCCCGCGACCCGCAGCAGTTCCTCGTAGAGGCGCTCGGGATGAAGGCTGCGCGAGCGGCGGAAATGCTGCAACACCGGCATTTCGCGGTTCAGCATTTGCAGCATCAGATAGTCGGCGCTTTGCAGCCCCCCGCCCGCGGTCGGATCGCTGGCGTAGCGGGCGAGTTCGTCGAGCTTGGCTGAAATCCAGCCGATCACCCGGTCGAGCCAGCCCTCGACCGTGGCATGGGCGGCCGCGATCAGCACCGGGGGCGCGAATTTCTCGTCGAACACCAGCGTCTTGTCGTGGACTTCAACCAGCCGGGCGGCGGGCAGGCTGACGAAGCCCGGCTTCTGCGTCTTGCGGATTTCATAGGCGAGCCGGGGATAGGCGACTTCGATCTCCTCCTCGACGCGCAGATGCGAGGTCGAGTCGATCACCGTCTCGGTGCCGATGGAATAGCGCGCAGCGCCTTCCGACGCCGGCGGCGCCACTTCGCGCGCATTTTCCGCGCGCGCCGGGGCGGTGAGCCAGATTGTCTGGCCGGAGGCCGATTCCGGCACGTCGATCGGGGCCGGGCCGGGGCTGTCGGCGGGAAAATCGAACAGGCCGCCATCAGGCAGCACGCCGCTGGCGCGGCGCAGCGCGAACTTGCCCTGATGGGCGAGATCGCGGTCGATCTCGATCGAGGCGAACCCCCAGGGATAGGGCGTGACGAAACGCGTGCGCGCCTCCAGCGCGTTCTCCATGTACCGGTCGGCCTGCTGCAGGTGGTGCGGCCTGAGAAACAGACCCTCCGTCCAATGAACCTTTGCGCTCCATGACATGTTTCGAACGCCCCGCCTCAGCCGCCCTTGTCGCTCAACTTGTCGTAAGCCTGCGCAAACAGGCTCGTGAACGCGTCGTTGAGGCGCCCGTCCGCCCGTTTCGTCAGCGCCCGCCAGCGCTGCGCGTAGACGTCCCACAAGCGCGCCTTACGGGACGCCATGACGGCGCCCAAGCCCCGTTCCTGCGGCGTCGACGCCTCGATTCTGTCGGGCGCGAGATCCTCGAACAGCGCGTCGAGCGCGCCCTGCATGGCGCCGAACGTCAGCAGGCTGTGCGCCTTCTGCTCCTCGAACGCCTCGGCGATCGCCGCCGGGGCCCGCAAATGCACGCGGCTTGGCGGCCCGAACAGGATTTCCAGCGCGTGCTGGGCGTCGGCGGCGAATTTGATCGGGTTGTTCTCGGTCGGCCTGAACATCGTATGATTGGCGGAACGGATCGCCGATTTGGTCTGGCGCCGGCTTGCCGCCATCTGCACCAGATTGGTCGCCGTCAGGCGCAAAACCGCGCCGATTTCGTCGGCGAGTTCGCCCCGGTCTCGCCCGGCGACGACGGTTTGCGGAAGGCCAGCGGCGGCCGCGAGGCGGTCGATCCAGGCGCTGTCGGTCGGGGAGGCCGGCAAAGGCGCCTGCGGCGCCTTTGCCGGCTCCGGCGCGGCGACGGGCGCCACGGCCAAGGGCGGCGCGGCTACGGGCTCGGCCGGCCGCGCCGGCCTCGGCCGCTCGACCAGCGGCAATTCGTGCGGCGCCAGCGCGCGCGGCGGCTGGGGCGGCGGCGGCGGCGGGGC
>JANYIH010000162.1 GCA_025358745.1 Hyphomicrobiales bacterium
CTGATAGCCAGTCGGGCGTCGTCTCATTGAACGCGCCGAGCATCCGCGGCTTGTCAGCATCGCCGGAGCGCCGTTGCAGCAAACCATCTGCCTCCTCGCGACCATCCTTGCCGAAATATTTGTGCAGCAGATAAACCATCGCCCAGAGATGGCGGCCTTCCTCGACATTGACCTGAAACAGATTGCGCAGGTCGTAGAGCGAGGGCGCGGTGAGGCCCAGAAACCGCTGCTGCTCGACGCTGGCGGGCTCGGTGTCGCCCTGGATCACGATCAACCGGCGCAGCATCGCGCGATATTCGCCGGGAATTTCCTGCCACGCCGGCTCGCCGGCATGTTCGCCGCAGGGGATTTTGCGATCCTCGACCTGCGGCGCCAGCAATACGCCCCAGCGGTAATCCGGCATTTTCACGTAATCGAATTTCGCCCAGCCTTTCGGATCGACGCTGACCGCAGTGCGCAGATAGACGGGGCTGCGCTGGAAGTGGCTCGGAATCAGGTCGTTCCACCAGTTGATGTAACCGGGATGCCACTTCTCCAGCGCCTTCAACACGCGCCGGTCGGAGGACAGCCCGACATTGTTGGGGATCAGCGTGTCGTAGTTGACGGCGAGCGTGTCGGTCATCTCAGCTCTCTGTTATCGAAGGGGTGCGAGGTCTCAGACCCGCTTCATGTCGAATTCGCCGCGCTGGCCGGTGCCGTAGCGCCGCAGCGCGCCGCTCTCGCCGACAGCGTTGGGGCGGATGAAGATCCAGTTCTGCCAGGCGGTGAGGCGGCCGAAGATGCGCGTCTCCATCGTCTCGGGTCCCGCAAAGCGCAGATTGGCTTCCAGCCCGGTCATCGCGTCGGGCGAGAAACTCGCGCGTTCCTCCAGGAAGATGCGCAGCTCGTCGTCCCAATCGACATCGTCATAGGCGAAGGTGACGAGACCGAGCCGCGAGGCGGCCTCCGCGTCGAGACTTTCGCCCGCATGGCCCTGCGCGGTCGCCACGGCGTCGGGTTCGCCCAGAAACCGCGTCTGCAACCGGGTCAACCCATTCGACATCGGCATCGGCCCGAAACTGCTCGGGCCCAGCACAAGCGTCGCGCGCGCGGCGCCGTCGAAATCGCCTTTCATCATGTAACTGCGGTCGCAAGCGAAGGCGATCTCCGCCAGCGGTCCGGCGAAACAGGAGCCGGTCTCGATCAACGCGACAAGCGAGCGCGAGGTGAGGTCGATGCGCTTGAGAACGCGCTTCCAGTAGAGGAGAATTTCGCGCGACAACCAATCTTCGTCACGATGCGCGAACAGGAATTTCTCATGCGCGAGCACGCGCGCCGCGTCGCCCTGCGTCTTGAACGCAACGAGGCCTAACGTCTCCTCGTTGAAGCGCAGATGCAGCAGCGCGTCGTCGAGTTCGCGCGCGCAGCGCAGCACCCAGGTTTGCGCCCCTTGCGCGTGCAAAGCGGCGACGGAGGCGGGCGCGTCGTCCTCGGGTCCGCGAATGGTTATCGTCGCGCGCCGCGCCGCCCGATCCACGGCGACGTCAACGGTGGAATAATGCACCGAACCGTCCTCGTTGAAATGGCGATCGAGCGGCGTCAGCGTGATCCCCTGCGCCGGCCGCACATCGCTCCTGGCCGCGAACTCATGCGCGCGGGCGGCGACCGTCGCCTCGAAATCCTTGTTGAGCGCCGTCTCGTCCACCAGCCGCCATTCGACCGCGCGCTTGCCGCGCACGCCCTCCTCGGCCGTGCAGAACACATCGGCAAGGTCGCGGCGCACCTTGCGCTTGTCGGTCAACCGGGTGAGGCCGCCGGTGCCGGGCAGCACCGCCAGCAACGGCGCCTCCGGCAGCGAGACGGAGGTCGCCGCGTCGTCGGCCAGAATGATGTGCTCGCAGGCCAGCGCCAGCTCATAGCCGCCACCGGCGCAGGAGCCGCGTATCGCGCACAGATAATGCTGGCCGGAATCGGCGCCGGCCGCTTCCAGCGCATTGCGCGTTTCGTTGGTGAATTTGCAGAAATTGACCTTGTGGGCGTGCGCCGCGCCCGCCAACATGCGGATGTTGGCGCCGGCGCAGAACACCCTCTCCTTGCCCGAGCGCAACACGATCGCGCCAATGTCCGGATGCTCGAACCGCATCCGCTGCACGATATCGGCGAGTTCGATGTCGACGCCGAGATCGTAGGAATTGAGTTTGAGCGCGTAGCCCTCGAACAGACCGCCGTTTTCGTCGACGTCCATCAACAGGGTCGCGACCGCGCCCTCATAGGCGAGGCGCCAATGGCGATAGGCGTCGGGGGAGATCTGAAATTCGATGCGCCGTCCCACACGATCTCCTTAGTGCATTATAATGCAGCACGGGGAGATTATATCGCGAGGGAATATGGACGCAAGTCAAAATTTTGCTATTGATTTATGCATTATAGCGCACAATTTAAGATCGAGCCCGCGAAATCAGTCCGTCGACCAGGAGCGCGGCGTCTCGGCGCTGCCGTGTTTGAGTTCCTGCTCCAGCAGGATCAGCGCGTCCGCCGTCATGTCGGCGTCGAGCAGCGCGCCGTGCTTGACGTCGCGCTCGCTGGAATCGAGCACGAGCCGGTCGCACATCGCGGTCAGCGATTTCGCCGCGCCGGGGTAAAGCTGCGCGTAGAGCAATTGCGTGCAGATGAAGCGCTCGTTCGCATAGGCGCTTTCGCCCCAGGCGATCATCTTCGCGCGCGCATATTCGTAATCGAGAAAGCCGCGCTCGTTGCGATAGGCGTGCGCGACGATCGGGCTGTCGCCGATGAAGCCGCGCACGCGCTCGGCGATCTCGCCGAATCGCGGCGCCTTTTTGAGGTCGTTCGGCTTGATGCCGTGCACCTTGATCGCGGCCGGCTCGATCGGCCCGTCCGGGTTGATCAGCGAAAGCCAGCTCTCGCCCTTCCTCCAACCGTCGCCCTCGCGCAGCATCTCGACGAAGCCGACCTCGATCATGATGCCCGGCGGCCTCCAGGCGAACGGCTGCTTCTTGATAAAATCGGCGTCGGGCGTGCGCTTGCCCGTCGTCTCCGCGTCGAAAGCGACGAGGCGGTTGTGGGAATCGAGGAAATCGGCGGCGTAGCTCACGGCGTCCTGCACGCGATTGCGACGGGCAGACAAGCGATGCCGGGCGTCGAGCAATGCGCGGTTTCGTCGCGCAGGCAAACGGCGCAGCCGTCGCTCCATTCCTTGCATTCGGGATGCGCGGCGCCAAAATTCTGCAAGCTCGCTTGCTCCTTCGCGTCGAGCGAGGCCGACGGCGTTGGTGCGGGCGACAGCGTCTCTGTGGGCGCGGGCGCGGGCGTCGCCGCATCGTCGGCGAACGCCGGCGAGCTTAGAGCCAGACAGAGAACGAATAGGGTCAGGCGAAGATTCATGTCGACAGTTTCGCCCGACTCGCTGATTTTCACAAGCTCAGAAGCGCAGCGCCTTGACCTGCCGCACGCCGGGAATCTGGGCCACCTTCTCCAAGGCGCTCGCCGGCGCCTCGCCGTCGATCGACACCAGCGCGATCGCCGAGCCGCCCTGCTTGTCGCGCCCGAGCGCGAAAGTGGCGATATTGACGTTCGCGTCGCCGAGTTGGCCGGCGAAGCGGCCGATGAAGCCCGGCTTGTCGTCGTTGGTGACATAGATCATCGAGGGCGTGAATTCGGCGTCGACCTTGATGTCCTTGATCGCGAGAATGCGCGGCTTGCCGTCGTGGAACACCGTGCCGCCGACCGCGCGCTCCTGCTTTTCGGTCGTCACTGTCAGCGTGATGAAGCTTTCATAGTCTGCGCGGCCGGCCCGCGTCGCCTCCTCGATGACGATGCCGCGCTGCGCGGCGACCGAGGGCGCGGAGACGACGTTGATGTCGGCGAGCGAGGGCCGCAGCAGCCCCGCGATCGCGGCTGATGTCAGCGCCTTGGTCTTCAGCGTCGCCACCGCGCCCTCGTAGGTGATCGTCACCTTGAGGATGGGATCGTCGGTGAGTTGGCCGGCGAACGAGCCCAGCCCTTCGGCCAGCGCGATGAACGGCTTCAGCTTCGGCGCCTCTTCGGCCGTGATCGAGGGGAAGTTGATCGCGTTGGAGATCGCGCCGCGCATCAGATAATCCGACATCTGCTCGGCCACCTGCAACGCGACATTCTCCTGCGCTTCATTGGTCGAGGCGCCCAGATGGGGCGTGGCCACCACATGGGGATGGCCAAACAGCGGATTGGCCTTGGCCGGCTCCTCGCTGAACACGTCGAACGCCGCGCCCGCGACATGGCCGGAATCGAGCGCCGCGCGCAACGCCGCCTCGTCAACCAGCCCGCCGCGCGCGCAATTGATGATGCGCACGCCCTTTTTGGTTCTGGCGAGGTTGTCGGCGGAAAGTATGTTCTTCGTCTGCGCCGTCAGCGGCGTGTGCAACGTGATGAAGTCCGCCCGCGCCAGCAGGTGCTCCAGGTCCACCTTCTCCACGCCCAACTCCAACGCCCGCTCTTCGCTCAGGAACGGATCGAACGCGATCACGTGCATCTTGAGGCCGATCGCGCGCGACGCCGCGATCGAGCCGATATTGCCGCAGCCGATGATTCCCAGCGTCTTGGCGGTGATCTCGACGCCCATGAAGCGGTTTTTCTCCCACTTGCCCGCTTGCGTCGACGAATCCGCCGCAGGGATTTCGCGCGCGAGCGCGAACATCATGGCGATGGCGTGCTCGGCTGTCGTGATCGAATTGCCGAACGGCGTGTTCATCACGATCACGCCGCGCGCGGTGGCGGCGGGAATATCGACATTGTCGACGCCGATGCCGGCCCGCCCCACCACCTTCAGCCGGCTCGCCTGTTCCAGCAGCTTCGCCGTCACCTTGGTGTTGGAACGGATGGCGAGCCCGTCATATTCGCCGATGATCCTGGCCAATTCGTCCTTGTCGAGACCGGGTTTGACGTCGACCGCGACGCCGCGCTCGCGGAAGATTTCGACCGCGGCGGGAGAGAGTTTATCGGAGATGAGAACGCGAGGGGGCATGGGGGGAAGTCCTGTTGGTTGACGACGCTCGAACGTCATTGCGAGCGAAGCGAAGCAATCCATCTCTGAGAGATCGCTGGTTTGCCGGATGCAACCGATGCGACGGAGCCGTGGATTGCTTCGCCTTGCTCGCAACGACGAACGATGGCGCAAGAAAGAGCAGGGCTCACGCCCCGACACAACAACCGGCGGCCTACGCCGCCTTGGCGAGCTTGGCCTTCTCGACCGCGAAAGCCCAGTCGAGCCAGTGCGTCAGCGCGCCGACGTCGGATGTCTCGACCGTCGCACCGCACCAGATCCGCAGTCCCGGAGGCGCGTCGCGATAGGCGCCGATGTCATAGGCGACCTTTTCTTTCTCCAGCAGCCCCGCCAGCGCCTTGGCGAACGCCGCTTGCGCCGCGGCGGGCAAAGCGACAATCTCCGCGTCGACCACTTGCAAACAAACGCTGGTGTTGGAGCGGGTCTCGGGCCTGACCGCGAGAAAATCGATCCAGGGCGTAAGGGCGACCCAGTCCGACAACGCCTTCGCATTGGCGTCGGCGCGTCCAATCAGCGCGTCGAGCCCGCCGATCTCGCGTCCCCAGTTGAGCGCGTCGAGATAATCTTCGACGCACAGCATCGAGGGCGTGTTGATCGTCTCGCCCTCGAAGATCCCTTCGATCAACTTGCCCGCCTTGGTCATGCGGAACAGTTTCGGCACCGGCCATGCCGGCTTGTAGCTCTCCAGCCGCGCCGCCGCGCGCGGGCTCAGCACGATCATGCCATGCGCCGCCTCGCCGCCGAGCGCCTTCTGCCAGGAAAAGGTCGTCACATCGAGCTTGGCCCAATCGAGCGGCTGCGCGAAGGCGGCCGAGGTCGCGTCGCAGATCGTCAATCCGGCCCGGTCGACGGGAATCCATGCCGCGTCAGGCACGCGCACGCCCGAGGTGGTGCCGTTCCAGGTGAACACGACGTCGTTGTTGAAATCGACCTTTGTCAGATCGGGCAATTCGCCATAGGCCGCCTTCAGCGTGCGCACGCCCGGCAGTTTCAATTCCTTGACGATGTCGGAGACCCAGCCCTCGCCAAAACTCTCCCAGGCGAGCACGTCGATTCCGCGCGCGCCCAGCATCGACCACAGCGCCATCTCGACCGCGCCGGTGTCGGAGCCGGGCGTGATTGCGATGCGATAATCCGCGGGGATGCGCAGCACTTCGCGCGTCAGATCGATGGCCTGCTTCAGCTTGGCCTTGCCAGCCTTGGCGCGATGCGAACGCCCCAAAGGCGCGTCGCGGAGATTTTCGAGGGACCAGCCGGGGCGCTTCGCGCAGGGGCCGGAAGAAAAGCGCGCGCCAACCGGCCGCACATTGGGCGTATCAACCATCAGATGCCATCCTCTCAGATGGGCGCCTCTCGTTGGGGAGAGGTGTCCCGCCGGCGCTGATATAGGCGACGCTGAGAGAAGGCAAGTTGAAAGACGAACTCAGCCGCGCTTGCGCCGGCGCTTGCCGCCTTCGGAGGCCGGGCTGCCGCCGCTCGCTTTCGGCGGCGTCGGTTCGCTCATGCGCTGATAGCGCACGCCGGTGAAGAAAAGAATTTGCGCGCTCGCCGCGCCGTCCGCGACATCAGCCGCTTCAACCGAATATCTACGCGGGCGTAATAATACCACGTCTCCCATTGGCGACCCCATTGCGCGGCGCCTGTCTCGATTTGGCGCGTGCAAGGGCTATTTCCAGTCTCAAGTGTTAACACTCAGTCAACGCGACGGGTTTACATCTCGAAAAGATTTTGATGCGTCCATGGGGCCACATTGTGTACGGAGTCGCGGCTCTCCCCCTGATTCATTCCTACGCCCACAGCGACTCGCCCGCCGAGCGCGCTGTGTTCGTGCGCATCTATCTCGACATGCTGGCCGAGAGCCTGGCGCGCGCCGAGACCGCTCCGCCCGATTGGCTCGCCGATCTGCAAGCCTGTCTGGCCGGGTCGGAGCCCGCCGAGCGCGACGCCTATCTCGCCGAACTCGCCAGGGCGCAGGTTGTCTGTCCTCCCGCGCCCCTGCGGAAATCCCGCCGCTTGCAGGATTTCTCGGAGGACTTCTCGCGCGCCACGCGCGAGGACATCGACGCGCTGCTGCGCGAGGGCGCGCTGGGGCGCTGGGTCGCCCTGGCGCGCGACCGCGCCGCGCGGCTGCGGCCCGACCACATCGCCGCGCTCGTCGCCCGCGCCCGCGTCCTGCTGGCGCAAAGCGGCGACCGCCGGCTGGCGGAGGCGATCCTGTCGCGCGATCCCGTGCGGCTCGAAGCCGCGCCGCTGTTTCTGGAAGCCTCGGGCCAACAGCGCTGGGCGATCCTGCTCGCGGCGCAACGCGCCGATCTCGGTCGCCGGGCGAACGCGGCGCCCAAGCTGGCGAGCGAAGTCGCCGAGCGGCTGGAGTTCTCCGCCATCGCCGGCGAATCAGGCGAATTCGCGCAAGCCCTCGCCGCCGCGCTCGACGTCGAGTTGGAACTGGCGCAGCGCATCGCCGCCGATCCCTTTGGCGAACCGCTCGCCGTCGCGCTGGCGGCGCTCGGCGCGCCGCGCGATCTGAGCGTGCGCGTCATGACCGCGCGCGACCTGCGCGAGGGCGACGCCTTCGCGCGCATTCACACGCTGGCGCGGCTCAGCGACCGTTTGTCGCCGAGCGCGGCGCGACGGATCATCCAGGCGCTTGGCGGCCCAGAGGCCGTCGCGCCTGTTTCGCCCGCTGCCGCGCGGGTGGCCGAGAACCCCTCGCCATTCGTGCGACGCGAAGGCGCCCGCAGAACCGCCTCTATCCCAGAAACGACAACACGGTTGGCGCGAGATAGCCGAAGGCCATGAGCACGGCGCCGAGGATTCCGAGCAGGCCCGCGCCCCAGGCCAGGGCCGAAACGCCGGTGATGATCGCGGCCGAGGCCAGCACGATCGAAATCTGCAACGCGCCGCTTGCGAATTCGAAATGTTCGAGCTTCTTGTTCCACAATTCGCGCGCTTCGCCCGCTTCCTTCGCGCGCTCCTGAATCTTTTCGAGATTGTCGGCCGGCTTCTCCGGATTGTTCTCGAACTTCGCCGCCGCCGCCCTCCAGGCGCCGATCTGTTTCTCCACGCCTTCCTTGGCCTTTTCCTCCGTGACCGTGGGCGCGATCGCCTCGAACGCCCTTTCCGCGGTTTCGAACAGGCTCATGCGCACTTTGCGCGCCTGATAGAAATTGTAGAGATCGGACGCCTCGATGTTTTTCTCGGTCGAATGATGCTCGGCCTTTTTCGCCCCGGCTTCCGACAACGCCAGAAACAGCGCCAGTACGGCGATCATCAGCGCGACCGACTTGTTTTCCGATTCGGTCACCTCGTCGAGTGTGTTTCCCGGCTCGCCCATGGTCTCCCCTCTCTATTCGGGCGCGCGGCGGCGCCCCACTTCCTAACCGTCCCTTAACACACCCCAGGCGGGGGAAAAGCGAGGGTTAAGTTTGCGATGCAAGAGACTGAACGTCGTCGCGCGCCGCCTCGGGGCCATGGCGTTGCACGATCTCGCGGCCAAGCCGTGCAATCGCCTCGCGCAGGTCGGCGTCGGCCTCGCGCAGCCGGCCTAGTTCGCGCAAAGCCGCGTCGCGCTCGTTTCGCGCGCCGCGCAAAGCCGCATCCGCCTCCTGTCGGGCGGCGGCGAGCGCCTTGATCCGCAGGCTCAGGTCGCTTTCGCGCACGGCGGCTTCGGCGAGGCGGTCGTGGATTTCGTCGATTCCGTCGCGCCCGACGACGGGCGAGAACAGGTCGGGCAGCCGAGCCTTGGGCAATGCGTCCGGTCCTTGCGTCTCGGGCGCGGCGAGCTGAACCGGCCGTTCTTCGTCCAGTTCGCGCGTCAGCGCGGCGATCTGGCTCTCCAGTTTCATTCGGTGCGCGCGCTCTTCGCCCGCCAGCGTGACGGCGGCGTCCAGGCGCGCGACAATATCCCCCAGCCGGCGCTGCGCCGCGTCGCGCTGCCCGAGCGCGTCGCGAATGGCGATCTCGCCCACGCCGATCTCCGCCTCGCGGGCGCGCAATTCGGCGCCGAGCGCGGCCAGCGCCTCGCGCTGACGGGCGACTTCTTGGCGACGCTCCGCCAGCGCCTCGTCGCGCTGCAACAATTGGGTGGTTTGCCGCCCCAGCGCGATCTGCGCCGCCCCCCATTCCTTCTGGGCCTGCGCGGCGCGCGCCTCGACCTGCGCCAGTTCGACCGCATGTCGCCCGCGCAGGGCGTCGCGCTCGGCGCGCGCTTCGGTCGCCGACAGCGGCGCGGTCAAATCGGCGCGCCGCTGCGCGAGCCGATAGGCGCGGCGCGAAACGGCGGGCAGCGCCAGCAGCGCCAGCAGCGCGCTCGACAGCGCTCCCAGCAGAATATAGATCGCCGTCTCAACCAAGGCGCGCCCACCTCAAGCTCGGCCCGCCCTTGGGCGACGAGGCGCCCCTTGTCTAGCCCCAACCCTCTGAGCGATCAAAACGGATTCCACGTCGCGTGCGACGTGAATTTCAGATAGCCGATATTGACGCCCAGACGCAGCCCCACCCCGGTGCGGATCGGCACAACGATCACGTTGTCGGCCGCCAGCGCCGTGAAGCCCAGGCCGCCGACGAAATAGGCCGAGCCGTCCACGCCGCCGAAGCGCTGGTAAATGGCGCGGACCGCGGGCAGATTATAGACCAGCATCATCGTGCGGTCGCCGTCGGCGCCGGTGTCGAACCCGACCGACGGCCCCTGCCAGTAAATTTTCCGGTTGCCGGCGTTGCGGGTGTACATCTCGCCCTCGCCGTAGCGCAGGCCGCCGACGAACGCCGCCGAGGCTTCCTGGCCCAGCACGTAGCCGTTGGGCAGGCCCCAGCGGCGCGCCGCTTCCTGCACCAGTTCCGCCAGGCCGCGCGACACAGCGCCGAAGAACTTGTGGCCGCGGTCGACGATCTCGTCGGGCGAGAACTCGGCAAGGCCGTTTTGCCCCGCCGCCGCCGGCGACGCCGCCATGGAGGCCAACATGGCCGCGATCCATTCCCTACGGGTCCATCGCATCGCAAACCTCCCGACCGCGTGTCGCGCCTCGCGCTGCTGCGATGGCGCATATCGGCCATGTTCGGCGCGAAATTTCCGCGCGATAGACTTACAATGCGTTAACGACGCGTGTCCGCAAGGCCGCGTCGCCCCAGCAAACAAAGCCGGCGTTGCGCAAACCCTGGCCGAGCTTGCCGTAGCGCAGCGGGGCGCCGTCGAGCGCGACCACGCCGCCGCCCGCCGCGCGCAGCACCGCGTCGCCGGCGCCGGTGTCCCATTCCATCGTCGGCGCAAAGCGCGGATAGAGGTCGGCGCGACCCTCCGCGATGACGCAGAATTTCAGCGACGAGCCGGCGGAAATGCGCTCGGCGACGTCGAGCCGCGCCAAAAACGATTCCGTCGCGGGGTCGGCGTGCGAGCGGCTCGCCAGCGCCGTCAACTGCGGCGGCGCCGCGCGCACGCGCAGACACTCGCAATGCTCGCTCGCCGGCAAAGCCTCGCCGACGCGCACGCCGGCCGCGAAAGCGCTGCGGCCGCCGAACCAGATGCGGTCGAGCGCCGGCGCATAGACCGCCCCGACCACCGGCTCGCCCTCCTCCACCAGCGCGATATTGATCGTGAACTCGCCGTTGCGGGCGAGAAACTCCCGCGTGCCGTCGAGCGGATCGACCAGAAAGAACCGGTGCGGCGCGACGAGTGCGGCCCCCGCCGCCGCCGCCTCCTCGGCCACGACGGCGATATCGGGCGCGATCTCTTTCAGACGGGCGACGATGATCGCCTCGGCCCGCTCGTCGGCCGCCGTCACCGGGCTGCCGTCGGCCTTGGCGCGCGCCGCGCCGACTTCGGCATACACCTCCATCACCGCCGGCCCGGCGCCAAGCGCGATCTCCGCCAGCGCCCGCGCCATTGCGTCCCGATCCAGTCCGCCGAAATCGACCACTTTCCTCAAGCCTTCCCTTCACATTGCCTGGCGGCGACGCGCGCGTGCAAATCCGATACATTCGCGCCCGCGCCGATTCGCCCCAGGGCAAATCCGTTTGTCCGGCGATTGAACACAGGACCATGGACATGACAACGACGGAATCCGCTTCGATCGCTCTGGCCCCGCTGGATCTGGCGGCGATGCTGTGCTCGCGCGTTTGCCACGACGTCATCAGCCCGGTCGGCGCCATCGTCAACGGGCTGGAGGTGCTGGAGGACGAGACCGACTCCGCCATGCGCGACGTCGCGCTCGATTTGATCAAGCGCAGCGCCGCCGGCGCCTCGGCTCGGCTGCAATTTTGCCGGCTGGCGTTCGGCGCGGCGGGGTCGGTTGGCGCCTCGATCGACACCGGCGACGCCGAATCGGTGGCGCGCGGGCTGCTGGCGACCGAAAAAACCGCGCTCGACTGGAAAGCGCCGCGCCAGTTTCTGCCGAAGAACAAAGTCAAGCTGCTGTTGAACCTGTGCCAGATCGCGCAAGCCACCATCCCGCGCGGCGGCGTGCTCGAAGTCGAAGTTTTGGGCGAAGGCGAAGCGGCCAGCCTGCGCGTCAGCTCCAGGGGAACCAACGCCCGGCTCCAGGCCGGATTCGCCGAGCTGCTGTGCGGCCGCGAGGGCGCCCACAAGGTCGACGCGCACTCCATCCAGCCCTATTTCGCCGGCGTCGTGGCGCGCGAATGCGCGATGACGATCAGCGTCGAACACGGGCTCGAAGGCTTCCAATTCGACGCCGCGCCGACGGCCGCCCCCGCGCCGGCAGCGGCGGCAGCCGCGACGGCGGATTAACGCGGCATTGACCGCGCATCTATGGAACGACGGCGCGGATTTGCTTTTCAAAACTTCTTAACTTGCGAAGGCGCAAGTTTCCTTCGGCGTTTACCCCTTCGCCGTCGGAGCCGCCGTGTTGCCCGTTCTATCCCGTAAATTTGAAACCAGCGCGCGTCCTCCGCTATTCCCGCGGAATCACGGGCGATCGCACAATTGCGTCGAATTGACTCTTTCCCGGCGACGGAACTGCAAAGAATTCGCGTTAAACCTGAGTCATCCCGGAGGATTAACATGAAACAAGTGCTGGTCGTGGACGACTCCCCCGTCATCCGCAAAATCACCCGCCGCATTCTCGAAGGCATGCGTCTTTCGACCTCGGAAGCTGCGGACGGCCGACAAGCCCTGGCCGCCTGCTCGTTCCTGATGCCCGACGCGATCTTCGTCGACAGCGCCATGCCGGGCCTCGACGGCTATGATTTCGTGCGCGAGTTGCGCAACATGCCGGGCGGCGAGCGACCGAAAGTCGTGTTCTGCTCAACCGAGCACGACGTATCGCAGATCGCCCGCGCCATGCACGCCGGCGCGGACGAATTTCTGATGAAGCCGTTCGACCGCAAAGCGGTCGAAACCAAATTCACCAATCTCGGCGTCTGCTGAGCCTAGCCCTCGGAAGGGGTTTCCCCGCCCGGAGCGGCGGACGGATCGACGTCGCCCTGGAACCCGTAGGGCGAGCGCAGGCGGCGACGACGACCGCGCGGCGCGGGCGCATCGCCCGCCGGCGGCTCGGCAGCCAGCGCGGGCGCTTCGACCGGCGCGGGCGGCGCCGGCTCGATCGGCGCTTCGAACACCGGCTGCGGCGCGTCGAGGCTCTCCACCGGCGCGGGAATACGCGGAGCGGCGGTGATGAACGAGGGCAGCCCCGGCGGCTGCAAGTCGGGCTGCGGTCCCAGTTCGCGCGGCGGGGCGGGCTCCCGGGGCGGCTGGAACTCGCGCGGCGCGTTGGGATCGCGATAGGGGCGGAACTCGCGCTGCTGACGGTTGTCCTGATGACCGCGATTCTCGCGCGGGCCATTGTCGTTGCGCTCGTTATAGGGCGGCCGCGGCGGACGGTTGTCCGGCCGGTGCTGCTGCTGCGGACGGTCGCCGCGCGGCTGGAAATTGTTGCGCTCTTGTTGCGGCCGTTCGCCGTCGTAGGGCTGCCGGTCGGGATAGCCATAGGGCGCGGCGGCGGGTTGCGGCGCCGGGGGCGGCGAATAAGGCTGCGGCTGCGCCTGCGGGTTGAACGCCGGCGCGCGCTCGGGCGGCGAGGCGAAACGGTCGAGCACGCCGCCGTTGTCGTCGTCCTCCTCGTCGTCGGGCTCGGGTTCGCCGGGAGGGCGCCCCTGGGCGGCGAGTTGCGCGGCCTGCGCGGCGGCGATCAGCCGGAAATAGTGCTCGGCGTGCTGAAGGTAGTTCTCCGCCGCGACGGGGTCGCCGCTGGTGTGCGCGTCACGAGCGAGCTGGAGATATTTCTCGGCGACATGATGCGCATTGCCGCGGATCTTGACGTCCGGCCCGTTGGATTCGTAGGAGCGCGTAAGGGGATTGGGCCCGCGCCGATTGTTGTTGGGTCGGCCCCGCATTCTGTTATTTTTTTGCCCAGGTCTCATACGTGGATTCCTCAAGGTCCTCTCAGGCGCCATCGGGCTGAGCGGGCGCTGGTTTTGGGATATGCGCCGCCGGGGGCGTTCAAACGGTCCCGACTGTCGAATTCCTTCATGCGAATAGGATGGTCTGCGGGAATTCCCCGCAACGCGCCGGGATCGGGCTTCCTTGACCCTGGATGCAAGCGCCTCGCGATCTCAAGGATCGCAGGTCGCCCTCTTGAGCCGGTCTTGCACTTTCCACGAGCCTGATTCGACAATCGCGAACCCAGCAGCATGACGCAAGATTTCGACACAGGCCAGAGAGCCACGGCGGCGCTTCCGGCGCCTACCCCGCGTGTTCGATCCCTCGCTTATACCGTTCCGAGAGATTCGCCAAGCGTCAATTGCGCGCGCGGCCCAAATTTTCCACCTCATCTGGCGGGGTAGCGCGCGCAAAGCAGCGCAAACAGGGCGCGCGCGGCCTGAATTTCGCCGCCCTGCGGCCCGGTCGGGCGCGGTTTCGGGTTCCAGGCGTAAACGTCGAAATGCGCCCAGGCCTTCGCGCCTTCCGCGAATCGGCGCAGGAACAGCGCCGCCGTGATCGAGCCGGCGAACGGACTGCCCGGCGCGTTGTTGAGATCGGCGACGGGGCTGTCGAGCATGCCGGCGTAGGCCGACCACAGCGGCAACCGCCACACGGGATCGCGGGACTTTTCCGAGAAAGCCGCGATTTCGACCGCCAGCGCCTCGTCGTCGGTGTAGAACGGTGGCAGATCGGGGCCGAGCGCCACCCGCGCGGCGCCGGTCAGGGTCGCAAAATCCAGCATCAGCTCCGGCGCCTCCTCGGCGGCCAGGCTCAGCGCGTCGGCGAGAATCAGCCGCCCCTCCGCGTCGGTGTTGCCGATCTCCACCGACAGCCCCTTGCGGCTGCGATAGATGTCGCCCGGCCGCATCGCCGGGCCGGAAATGGCGTTCTCGACAATGGGGATCAGCACCCGCAGACGCACGTCGAGCCGCGCCTGCATGACGAGCCGGGCCAGCGTCATCGCCGTCGCCGCCCCGCCCATGTCCTTCTTCATGATTTCCATGCCGCTGGACGGCTTGATGTCGAGCCCGCCGGTGTCGAACACGACGCCCTTGCCCACCAGCGTCACTTTCGGCGCTTCCAACCGTCCCCAGGCGAAATCGACCAGCCGCGGCGCTTCCGTCGCCGCCGCGCCGACGGCGGCGATCAAGGGAAAGCCCTGCGCCAGTTCTTCGCCGATCGTCACCTGCGCCTCGGCGCCGAATTCCGCCGCCAGCGCGCGCGCCTCCTGCTCCAGCGCGGAGGGCGTCAGCGCATTGGCGGGCAGATTGATGAGATCGCGACCGCGAAAAATCGCCGCCGCGACGCTTTCGGCCTGCGCGACGCCGGGGCCTTCGAGGCTCGGCGCGGGTCGCGGCGCGGCTTTGTAGCGGTCGAAACGGTAGCGGCCGAGCAGGAAGGCGAGCGTCGCCAGTTCCGCATTTTCGGGCGGCGCGGCGAATCGATAAGCGCCGGGCGGCAAACTTGCGCCGAGTTGGCCCGCCGCCAGCGGATCGCCGCCCAAGCCAAACAGCACCCCGGCCAGCCCGCCGTCGGGCGTCGGCATCAGTTGCATCTTGCCGGGCTTAGGCTCGAAACCGCAGGCATCGGCGAAGCCCGCCGCCAGCGCGCCGACCTCATCGCGGACGCGGCTGAAATTTTCAGGCGAGACGAACCAGATGGGAACGGCGGTCACGGGCGGTCCGGGAAGGGGGCGATTCGGAGCTTGAGCTTAGCCGCCCGGCGCGCGCCCGGCCAGTGCGGCGCGCGCCCGGCGTTAACACTTCGTTAGCGTTAACAAAATATTGTCGAGCTTGCCTTTCACCTGCGAGCCCCCGATGCCGCGACTCACGTCTGTCTCCCGCTTCGGCGGCGTTCTCGCTGTCCTGGCCGCGGTCGCGCTGGGCGGCTGCAAGGATTTCGGCGACGTGACCGCCTCGATCGCGGGGCAGGACACGGCGGCGCTTCCCACCGACGACAGCAATTTGCGCGCCTACGGCGAACGTTGGGGCAAGCTCTACGCCGCCAAGCCGGGCGAGAAGGTCGCTTCGATCAACTACGCCCGCGCCTTGCGCGCGCAGACGCGTTACAAAGAGGCCGCCGCCGTCATGCAGGCCGCGGCGGTGAAAGCGCCCAAGGACTACGAAGTGCTCGGCGAATACGGCAAGGCGCTGGCCGACAACGGCGATCTGCCGCAGGCGCGCGATGTCCTGACCCGCGCCTATCCGCCCGACCGGCCGAGCTGGCGCATCCTGTCGGTGCAGGGCGCCGTCGCCGACCGGCTCGACGATCATTCCGGCGCGCAGCGATTCTACCTCCAGGCCTTGAAGATCGCTCCCGACGCGCCCGCCGTGCTGAGCAATCTCGGCCTCTCCTATGCGCTGGCGAAGAACCTCGCCGCCGCCGACGAGACCCTGCGCCACGCCGCGACGCTGCCCAAGGCGGATGCGCGGGTGCGGCAGAATTTCGCGCTGGTGCTGTCGCTGGAGGGCAAGTTCGCCGAGGCCGAGGAGATCAGCCGGCAGGACATGTCGCCCGAACAGGCGTCGAGCAACGTCGCCGCGATCCGCAACATGATCGCGCAGAACGATTCGTGGCGCGCGTTGCAGAAGGGCGCGACCAAGCAGAGGTCGAAGGCGAAAGCCGGCTAGCGCCGTCACTTGGTCTTGAGCCAGGCCGCCGCGCCCTCCCCCATCGAGGGCGAGGACGCTCGAAGAGCGCCGAACCAATGATCGAAGGCTCATGCATGAGACGCCGCGCGGCGACATAATTTCGCCGCGCGCGGTTTTGATGCTAAGCGCAGCGGAGGGTTTGAACAAAGCCAACCGACGCCGAGCGATGGACGCAAACACGCCTTCTTCCAGCGCCCCCAATTCTTCCAGCGCCCCCAAGCCCGCCGCCAAGGCGAGCCTGTTTTCGCGCGCGCCCAAGTCCGCGCCCAAGTCCGAGCCCAAGTCCGAGCCCAAGTCCGCGCCCAAGTCCGCGCCCAAGCCGGCGGCCCCGCCGCCGCCGCGCGAGCCGGCCAGGCGCCCGCGCCGGTCAGGTCTGTCGGGGCTCAGCGCCCTACTTTCCTTCGTTCTGGTGGGCGTGTTGGTCGGGCTGGCCGGTTTTGTCGCCTTGCTGCTGGCCGAGCGTCGCGGCGGCCCGCTGGAGCAGGAAAAAGTGGTCGTGCTCACCCGCGAGGACGACGATGGGCCGATCGCCGATCAGCTGGAGAAAGCCGGCGTCGTCGAAAACGGCATGATGTTTTCGATCATGGCGCTGCTCGACGGGCAGCGTTCCGCGTTGAAGCGCGGCGAATATAAATTCCCGGCGCACGTCAGCATGCGCGACGTCGAGGAGATGCTCGCCCATCACCGCGTCGTCAAACACAAGCTGCCCGTTCCCGAGGGGCTGACCAGCGAGCAGATCGTGCAGCGCCTGCGCGACAGCGATCTCTTGACCGGCGACATCAAGGATACGCCGCGCGAGGGCTCGCTTTATCCTGACACCTATGTGTTCGAACGCGGCGATTCGCGCAACGCGCTGCTGGCGCACATGGCGGTCGAGCAAACCAGGATGGTCGCGCAAATCTGGGCCAAGCGCGCGGCCGATCTGCCGATCAAATCGCCCGGCGAATTGGTGACGCTGGCCTCCGTCGTCGAGAAGGAGACGGGCAAGTCCGACGAGCGCCCGCGAGTCGCCTCGGTGTTCGTCAACCGCCTGCAAAAGCACATGAAGCTGCAATCGGACCCGACCATCGTCTATGGTCTGGTGTTCGGCAAGGGCACGCTCGGCCATTCCATCACCAAGGCCGAGTTGCAGGAGGCGACGCCCTACAACACCTATTTCATCGACGGCCTGCCGCCGGGTCCGATCTGCAATCCCGGCCGCGCGGCGATGGAGGCGGTCGCCAATCCCGCCCACACCCACGATCTGTTCTTCGTCGCCGACGGCACAGGCGGCCACGCCTTCGCCGAGACGCTCGACCAGCACCAGAAGAACGTCACGCGCTGGCGCCAGATCGAGAAGGACGCCAAGGAGGGCAAGGATCGTCTGAGCCCGGACGCGGCGCCCCCCGCCAACATTCGCGGCGAGGCGCCCGATATGGGCGCCAGCCGCTACGGCGCACTGTCGGCGCCGGCGCCGCGCGACGACAAGGCGTTCGGCGCACTTGGCTTTACCGCCCATTCGCAAGCCGCGCCGGCGATATCGGCGCTTGCGGCCCGGCTCGCCAAGGTCGCCGATTCCCGCCGCAAGGTCGACGCGCTCGTCGGCGCGGGCGGCAGCCTGTCGGCGAATCGCTTCAGCGCGATCGATTCGCTCGTGGTGACGGGCGTCAACGACCCGCCTCCGGGGGGCGACGAATCGCTCGCCCCGCCCGACGACGGCCCCGTCGCCAGCGCGCCCATGTCGCCGGCGGCGCTCGCCGACTTGCGCGCGCGCGCGGCCCGCTTTGGCGCCGGCACGGTCGAGGCTGGCCTGTCGACGCCGCCGAGCGCCGCGTTGGTCGCGCCCGTCCCGGCCGGGACGCAGCCCCGCGCGTTCGACGCCTCCGAAGGCACGACGCTCGATCCGCTGCTCAACAAGACTTACGATCTCAACTACGCCAAGGCGGTCCCGGCCGCCTTCAAGTAACGGCCCGCGTCGCCAGCGCGAGCGAAATCGCGCAGGCGTTCGACACGTTGAGGCTCTTGATCGCGCCGGGCAATTCCAGCCGCGCCAGCGCGTCGCAGTTTTCGCGCGTCAGCCGTCGCAGCCCCTTGTCCTCGGCGCCGAGCACAAGCGCCAGCGGCCGGCGCAATGGCTCGGCGCCCAGCACCGTCGGCGCCTCCGAATCGAGCCCGATCCGCCAATAGCCCATGTCGCCCATCTCGCCGAGCGCGCGGGCGAGATTGGTGACGGCGCAGATCGGCACATGCTCCAGCCCGCCGCTCGCGGCCTTGGCGAGCAGGCCGGAGAATTCCGGGGAATGGCGTTCCGTTGTCAGCAGCGCATCGACTGCGAAAGCGGCGCAGGTGCGCAGGATCGCGCCGACATTATGCGGATCGGTGATCTGGTCGAGCACCACGACGAGGCCGTTTTCCGGCAGTTCGGAAACGTCGAGCGGCGCCAGCGGTTCGGCTTCGAGCAAGAGGCCCTGATGCACGGCGTCGCGCGGCAATCGCCCCGCAATCTCTTCGGCCGCGACGATGCGGGTCTCGACGCCGCGGCGCTTGATCTCAGGCGCCAGCCGCTCGGCCGCGGCGGCGGTGGCGTAAAGCCGCACCAGCGTGCGGCGCTCCGCGTTCAGCGCGGCCGTCACCGCGTGAAACCCGTAGAGTCGCGTGACCTCGGAGCCGCGCCTGCCCTCGGGCCGTTCGGTTTCGCGCGCCCGGAATTTTCGACCCGTTTTCATGTTCTCAATCGCTTTCGCGCGCAGGCGCTGATGTCAGGCAGGGGGCAGCATCGCCCGGACGGCGGCTTCGAGGGCCTCGAAGCTGAAGGGTTTCAAAAGCACGCCGGCGGGCTTGGGAAGGCCCTCGAACGGGTCGTCGGCCAGGCCGGTGGCGTAGACGAAGGGCGTCCCGCGCGCGGCCAGGGCTTCGGCGATCGGACCGCCGCTTTCGCCGTGAAGCGTCGGATCGATGATCGCGCCTTGCAGCGGCGCGTCGAGCAGCGCCAGCGCTTCGCTCAACGAATGCGCCGGCCCCATGGTTTCGTGGCCCATGTCGGCGATCCAGTCCTGAACGAGCATGGCGATCAGGGGCTCGTCTTCGACGATCAGAATTTTAGCCACGCCGCTCCTCTCCGCACGCGCCCGAGCGCGTTGCGCTGTCTCAAGGGCCGTTGCGACGCCTTAGCATTTTCGCCGCAAATAGATAGCGGCGGGGCCCAGGATCACCGCTCGCGCATCGCCTCCGAGCCGACCCGGGCGAGCGGCGACAAGAGATAGTCGATCACGCGGCGGCTGTCGGTTTTGATCTCGGCGGTGACGGTCATGCCGGGATTGAGCGGCATCTCCGCCGAATCGATCTTCATCGACGTCTGCGACAATTCGATGGTGACGGGGAACACGAAGCTCTCCGGCTGGCCTGGCGCGCTGGTCTGCGACGGCGAATTGTTGGCCGACGCGGTGACGTTGGCGAGCGCGCGCTTGGCCTCAGCTTCATCGACCGCCTGCTGCGCGATCCGCACCACCTTGCCCTTCAGGGCGCCGAAGCGGGTGAACGGGAAGGCGTCGACCTTGATGACAGCGTCCTGACCGAGCTTGACGAAGCCGATGTCGAGATTGGCGACCAGCGCCTCCACCTGCAACGGCCCCTCGTTGGGCGCGATCAGCAGCAATTGCTGGCCCGTGGTGACGACCTGGCCAATCGTGGTGACGGTGAGTTGCTGCGCCACGCCGTCGATCGGCGCGAACAGCTTGGTGCGCGCCAGCTTCGCTTCGGCCTTGGCGAGCGCCTGTTTGGCGTCGTTGCCTTTGCGTGCGGCGTCGACCGCCTTGTTCTCGTTGTCGGCGACGAATTGCGACAGCGCCTTGAACTTCTCGCTGCGCAGTTCATTCAACGCCGCCTCGGTCTCGATCAACTGGCCCTGGTCGGAGGCGAGCTGCGACTGCGATTTCTGCAACTCCTCCTTGGCGTCGTAGAGATTGATCTTCGTGCCGACCTTGCGGTCGATGGCGTCCTGACGCGTCTGCACGCGGTCGCCGAGCGTGACCATCAACTGGTTCTGGAACGCGATGCTCATGTCGAGCCGCTGGCGGGTCGCCTCCTTCTGCGCGATCTGCTTGTCGAGCGCGACGAGCTGGTCGGCGAGCTGGTTGAGATCGGCGGAGAGCACGCTGCGCTGTCGCAGGCGGATCGTCTCGGCGATTTCGGGCGCGAAGGCGATTTTGCCCTCAGCCTCGACGATCTGCTTGTCGAGCGCCGCCCGCTCGAAGCCCCGGGGCAGGTTGGGCGCGTTTTCCTGCACGATCAGATCCTGCGCGGCCGCGACCGCATAGCGGCGACGCGCGACTTCCGCGAGGCTTTCGTAACGGGCGTCGCTCGCGGTGTCGGCGTCCGCGCTCGCGTCGGCGGGGTCGAGTTCCAACAGCACGTCGTCGGCCTTCACGTGTTGGCCGTTGGTCACGTTGATGGCGGCGATCTTGCCGCTGTCGAACGGCTGGATCACCTTGGCGCGGCTCACCGTCTCGATCTTGCCCGGCGCGACGGCGTGAACGTCGAGCCGACCGAAGAAGGACCATGTCAGCGCCACCGCGAAAAAGGCGCAGATCGTCAGCATCAGCGCCACGGGCAGAGGCGCGGGCGGGGTTTCGAGAATTTCCAGCGCCGCAGGCAGGAATTCGCGGTCTCGCCCGCGCACGGGCGAGACGAACGGCGAGGGCGGCGCCGGCTTCTTGGGCGCTTGCGCCGCCTCGGGAGCCGGCGGCGGAGCGGCGCGTTCGTTCATCAGAACCTCCCGTCGCCCTGTAGCGCCCACAGTCGCGAATAGACGCCGTCGCGGCGGCGCAACAATTCCTCGTGCGTGCCGATCTCGGCGACCTCGCCCTTCGACATCCCCACGATCCGGTGGCAGGGCCTGACCGCCGCCAGTCGGTGCGCGATGATGAGCACGGTGCGCCCGCGCGTGATCGCCTTCATGTTCTCCTGGATGATGCGCTCGCTCTCATAGTCGAGCGCCGAGGTCGCCTCGTCGAAAATGAGAATGCGCGGATTGGTGACGAGCGCGCGCGCGATCGCGATGCGCTGGCGCTGGCCGCCGGAAAGATTGGCGCCACGCTCCTCCAGCAGCGTGTCGTAGCCCTGCGGCAACTGCGAGATGAACTCATCCGCCCCCGACAGCCGCGCCGCCTGCATGACGACGATGCGCGGCATGGCGGGATCGGCGAGCGCGATGTTCTCGTGGATGGTGCGGTTGAACAGGACGTTTTCCTGCAACACCACGCCGATCTGGCGGCGCAGCCAGCCGGGATCGAGCTGGGCGATGTCGACGCCGTCGAGCATCACCTGGCCGGAATTGGGACTATAGAGCCGCTGGATCACCTTGGTCAGGCTCGACTTGCCCGAGCCGGAATGGCCGACGAAGCCGATCACCTCGCCGGCGGCGATGTTGAGGTTGACGTTCTTCAGCGCGTCCGCCGCGTCGACGCGATAGCGCATCGTCACGCCGCGCACGTCGATGGCGCCGCGCGGCGGCGGCAGGGTCAACAGGTTCTGCGGCACCGGCTCGGTCGGCGAATTGAGGATGTCGCCGAGGCGGGCGACCGACACCTGCACCTGCTGGAAATCCTGCCACAATTGCGACAGCCGCAGAATCGGCTGCACGACCTGGGCGGCGATCATGTTGAAGGCGATCAATTCGCCGACCGTCATCGTGCCCTGGATCACCGCCTCCGCGCCGACGAACAGGATCAGCGCCGTCGTCACCTTGGAGACATATTGGATCGAATTCTGCCCAACCGCGCCGAGGATGCCGGCATCGAACGAGGTGCGGACGTAAGCCGCCAGCCGCTCCTCCCATTGCGCCTGCATCACCGGCTCGACGCTTGCCGCCTTCAGGGTCTGCGCGCCGACGATCGATTCGACCAGGAATTGTTGGCTACGCGCGCCGCGGTTGAACTTCTCGTTGATGAGCTCGCGCAATCCCGGCCGGATCAGCGCCGCGATGACGATATAGACCGGGATCGAGCCCAACACGACCAGCGTCAACCTCGGCGAATAGATGAACATCACGACGAAGAACACGAGCGTGAAGAACAGGTCCAGCACCGAGGTCAGGCCCTGGCCGGTGAGGAAGCTGCGGATCGTCTCCAGCTCGCGCACGCGCGCCACCGTCTGGCCGGCGGCGCGCGTCTCGAAATAAGCGAGCGGCAGCCGGAACAGGTGGTGAAACAGGCGCCGGCCGAGTTCGACGTCGATCCGGTTGGTGGTGTGGCTCAGCGTGTAAGTGCGCAGAAATTGCAGGATGGTCTCGAACGCGCCCAGCGTCACCATGCCGATGATCAGCACCACGAGCGTCGAATAGCCCTTGTGGACCAGCACCTTGTCGACAATGAGCTGGAAGAAGATCGGCGTCGCGAGCGCAAACAGCTGCACGAACAGCGAGCCGATCACGACCTGCGTCAGCGGCTTGCGATAGCGCAGGATCGAGGGCAGGAACCAGCGGAAGCCGAACGTGTTGGGGTCGAAGCCGGCGCCGGCGAGGCGGCGGGTGACGAGGACAAGCTCGCCCTCGCTCAGGGCGTAAGCTTCCTCCAGCGTGACGTCGCTGGCGGCGCGGCTGACCGGATCGACGAGCCGCACCCGTCCCCTGGCCGAGCCGACGCCGAGCGCGACATAGGCTCCGTCCTTGCGGCGCATCAACGCGGGATAGGGGATCGCGCCCAACCGTTTGGCCGAAACCCGATGCAGGATGCGCGATCTGAGCCCGAGAATATTGGAGCCGCGGACAAGGTCCTCGGAATTGGCGAAGCGGCCGATGAGGGCGAGCTGATGCTTCATCTGGGCGGGGTCGGCGGCGATGCGATAATAGCCAGCGATGAGGGCAAGGCCCATCAGCCCCGAATCGACCGCCGTGGTCGCGGGTTCGGCTTGAGCGGTCGCGGCTTCCGCCGGCTTCGATGTAACTTCAACCATGGCGAACCCTTTTTGGCGCTCCTCGCTTCACTCCGCATCGCGCGCCCGTCGGGCGCGCCGGATTTTTGGCATCGCGCGCCCGTCAGGCACGCCGGATCCTTGCAATCATGCGTCCGTCAATCTTTTGCAGACCTGTCTTAACGCCGCGTACATGAGAATAAAACGACTTTCTCGCCCGTGGCGAAAAAGGCGCCGCTAAAGCGGCTCGAATTGCCCGCGGAACGCGGCCTCGTGCTCCTGCTCGCGCTGAATCTGGGCGGCGTGATCCTTGGCGAGGCTTGCGATCCGCTCGGCCGGCATGGAATCGTCGAAGATGAAACCCGCGCCCATCTCGAAAATCGTCGTCAGCCCCTTGCCCGCGATCTTTTGCACCAGGGGCGAACCCGACATCGCGGGCTTGCGTTGCGCCTCGATCAGCCAAGGCTTGGCGTCGGCGTCGATCAACACGTCGAGCCCGAACAATTTGGCGGGAAACGAGCGACGGGGGAATTTCGCCTGGGCGCCGAATACGCCTTCCGCGTGAACCATGCGCAGAAAGCCGCGCGCCTGACCTTTCAACTCCTCGCGCAAGGCGACGACATCGACGCCGTCGGCCTTCAGACGGTCGAGATAGGCGCTCAGCGACCAGACCGCGCCGACATTCTCCTCTTCCGCCTTCTGGCTGACGACGAGGTTGGGATGGCCCTGATGCAAGGCGGTGTTGGTGATGTGGGCATGCACGTCGGCCAGCGCGGAATCGCTGGAATCGTAGGGTTGCGGCGCGAAGCGGACGATGCCTTCGGCGTGGAGATAGGCCCGGAACGGATCGAGCGAGGTGACGAGACCGTGCAGCCGCACATGGCCCTTGCGGCCGTCGATGAGATAGGGCCGGTCGATGTAGCGCTGCACGACGACGTCGGCGCGTTCGCTGAGCGCGCGCGCATCGCGCGAGATCGTCATGTTCTGCCCGCCGGTGCCGCGTTGCGGTTTGGCGATGTACAGCGCGCCGGGTTCGGCGGCGGCGTGGGCCAGCAGCGCGTCGCGATCCTCGGGCATGAGAAAAGTCGCGGGAAAGCGCGGCGCCCAGGGCTTGTCGAGCGTGCGGCGCAGCGCCAGAGCGAGCTCGGATTTGCTGGCGAAATTCGTCCAGCCGGGATGGTCGATCGAATTGTCGCGCTCGGCGATCAGGCCGGCGATGCGCAGCGGATCGAGCCGGTAAAGCGAGACGAGTTCGGTCAGGATGCGGTCGGCGGCGAGCGGCATGCCGGCGTCGCGCAACGCCATCGCCAGTCCGCGCAGCGCGTGCGGCAGCTCCACATTGTCGCGCTTGAGTTTGCCGATCAGGTCGGAATAGGTCTTGATCGCCTCGCCGGCGCGGCCGAGCCGGTGCAGCAACAAGCCCGACATGCACAGCGCATGTTCGTTCGCGGCCACGGCGTTGGCGTCGCGGAAGATGGTCAGCGCTTCTTCGTAATCGCCGAGCGCGGTGGCGCAGAGCCCCATCTGCAGCGGGATGGCGACGTTTTTCGGTTCGAGGTCGCGCGCGATGCGATAATGTTCGAGCGCGGGCCTCGCCTCAAGGCTGCGCAAGTAGGATTGCGCAAGCAGGGCGCGCGCGTCGACCGACTTGGGCAGCCGCTCGACCAGATCGTGCAGCAACGGCCGCGCCGCCCATTGATCGCGCTCGATGATTTGACGCAAATCGTCGATCAAGGTCGGCATGGCGGTTAGGTCGTCCTTGATCGAATCGGCGCGCGCCTTGACATTACTGCACTTTCCAGCGGCCCGCCAATCACCCGCGCGCGGCAGGCCTCAAGTCGCCAGATGCTTGAACATCACCGCCCGCGCCTCGTCGTCCATCGTCGCCTTGAAGGCGAAACGATCCTTCAGCGCGGCGGCGCGCACGGCGGCGGGACGGGCCGTGATCTCGTCGTGCAGCCGTTTCAAGTGCGGAAAACGGCTCCAGGCGTCGTCGCCAAGGATGAAGGGGACCATGCGCATCCAGCTCCAGGCGGCCATGTCGACAATGGTGTAGGTTTCGCCGAGCAGATAGCGCCGCTCGGCCAGCCGCGAATTGAGCACGCCGAAATGGCGCCCGGCCTCGAATTGATAGCGTTTGTGCGCGTAATCGACCTTCTCGGGCGCGAAATGCTTGAAATGCACCGCCTGTCCCGAGAACGGCCCCAGGCCGGTCGCGACGAACATCAGCCACGACAGCAATTCGCCGCGCGCCTCGTCGCCGGCGGGCGGCAAGAACTTGCCGGTCTTGTCGGCGAGATAAAGCAGGATAGCGTTGGAATCGAATACGACCGCGTCGCCGTCGACGATCGCGGGCACCTTGCCGTTGGGATTGACGGCGAGAAAGTCGGGGGCGAACTGGTCGCCCTTGCGGGTGTCGATGGCGATCGGCTCGTAGGTGAGCCCCGCCTCCTCCAGGAACAACGCGACCTTGGTGGGGTTGGGCGAGCCGTTAAAGTAGAATTTCATGGGTCTGCGCTCCCGCCCGAGGGCTCTTTCCCTTAAGGCGCGATAGGCTTAGATAGCGCCTCTTTTCCAAACGCAAGCGCTCGCCGAAGCGCCGGAGCAGGATATGGCCAAGCCGCGCACGCTGTACGATAAAATCTGGGACGACCACGTCATCGAGACCGCCGGCGCGAGCCTGATCTACATCGACCGTCACCTCGTCCACGAAGTGACGAGCCCGCAGGCGTTCGAGGGGCTGCGCATGACCGGCCGCAAGGTGCGTGCGCCCGAAAAAACCCTCGCCGTGGTCGATCACAACATTCAGACCACCGACCGGCGCGGCGGCATCGCCGATCCCGAGAGCCGATTGCAGGTCGAGCAACTCGCGGAGAACGCGCGCGAGTTCGGCATCGAATATTACAACGAATTCGACCGCCGCCAGGGCATCGTCCACATCATCGGCCCGGAGCAGGGTTTCACGCTGCCCGGCACGACCATCGTCTGCGGCGACAGCCATACGTCTACACATGGCGCGTTCGGCGCGCTGGCGCATGGCATCGGCACGTCGGAAGTCGAGCATGTGCTGGCGACGCAGACGCTGATCCAGTCGAAAGCCAAGAACATGCGCGTGGTGGTGGACGGCGAGTTGCCGGCCGGAGTCACAGCCAAGGACATCATTCTCGCCATCATCGGCAAGATCGGCACGGCGGGCGGCACTGGCCATGTGATCGAATACGCCGGGACGACCATCGAGGCGCTGTCGATGGAAGGCCGCATGACGGTCTGCAACATGACGATCGAGGCCGGGGCGCGCGCAGGTCTCATCGCGCCGGACGAAAAGACCTACGCCTATCTGAAGGATCGGCCGAAATCGCCCAACGGCGCGCTGTGGGATCAGGCTTTGCACTACTGGGACACTTTGCGCACCGACGAGAGCGCGCATTTCGACGAGATCGTGCGGCTGGACGCCGCCAGCCTGCCGCCGATCGTCTCCTGGGGCACCAGCCCGCAGGACGTCGCCTCGATCGAGGGCTTCGTGCCGCGCGTGGAAGACGGCGCGACGGAGGCCAAGCGCGCCTCGATCAAGCGTTCGCTGGAATATATGGGGCTGAACGGGGGCGAGCGGATCGCCGATCTCGCCATCGACCGCGTGTTCATCGGCTCCTGCACCAACGGCCGGATCGAAGACCTGCGCGCCGCCGCCAAGATCGTCGAGGGGCGTCGCGTGGCCGAGCGCGTGGGCGCGATGGTCGTGCCGGGCTCCGGGCTGGTGAAGGAGCAGGCCGAGGCCGAGGGGCTCGACAAGATTTTCCTCGCCGCCGGCTTCGAATGGCGCGAGCCCGGCTGCTCGATGTGTCTGGCGATGAACCCGGACAAGCTCAGCCCCGGCGAGCGCTGCGCCTCGACCTCGAACCGCAATTTCGAGGGCCGCCAGGGCTACAAGGGCCGCACGCATCTGGTGTCGCCGACGATGGCGGCGGCGGCGGCGATCGCGGGGCGATTCGTGGATGTGCGGGCGTGGGGGTAGGGGGCGCGGGTGCGGATCGAGCAAGTTCGGCTCAAGAATTTTAAGATGTTTCGTGACGTGACAGTGAAGGGCTTGCAGCCCTTCACTGTGCTCGTTGGGGCGAACGGCTCGGGAAAGTCGACTTTCTTCGATGTTTTTGGGTTCCTGCGAGATTGTTTGGCGGGAAATGTGAGAACCGCGCTGGCGAAGCGAGGCGGTTTCAGAGAGGTCGTCAGCAGGGAGAGCAAAGACCAAGCCATAGCGATAGAAATCAAGGTCCGCATGGATTTGCCGGTCGGTTCGCGGCTCGTCACCTATGGAGTCGAAATCGCCCAGTCTGGGGAGCGCCCCGAAGTCAGCCACGAATTTTTGCAGTACAGCCGCATGGGCGGCGGCGGTAAGCCTTTTAAGTTCATAGATTTCAGCAATGGCTCGGGGTCAGCGATCAAGAACGAGGCCGAACTAGCAAAAGGTGGGGAGGAAGACAGAGAAGATCAGAGGCTCGATTCGCCTGACATTCTCGCCATCAAGGGCTTGGGTCAGTTTCAACGCTTCGAGGCCGCCAGCGCAATTCGAAACCTGATCGAGAACTGGCATGTCTCCGATTTTCACATAAATGCCGCGCGGTCGAGCCCTGAGGCCGGCGTTGCCGAGCACTTGTCCACAGAAGGCGAGAATTTGGCGTTGGTAGCCCAGTACATGTATGAAAACCATCGAGAGTCATTCGACAAGATATTGAATATCATGAAGCAACGTGTGCCCGGCGTTGAAGACGTAAAGGCTAGGCAAACGGAGACTGGGCAAGTTGTTCTGCGCTTCAAGGACGGCGCTTTCAAAGATCCCTTCGTTGCGCGTTTCGTGTCTGACGGCACGATCAAAATGTTCGCATATCTGGTCCTTCTGTACGACCCCAATGCGCACCCTTTGCTGTGCGTCGAGGAGCCGGAAAACCAGCTCTATCCGAGCCTAATGGCCGAACTTGCTGAGGAATTTGAGTCTTACGCACGTCGCGGGGGGCAGGTCTTCGTTTCGACGCACTCCCCGGACTTCCTGAACGCAGTCAAGCCGAAGTCGTTGTTTGTTTTAACGAAATCAGACGGCGTGACAGTTATTCGCAACGCCTGCGATTTCGAGCAGATTTCAAATCTCGTCGAGGCTGGTGACCACTTGGGTGAACTTTGGCGCCAAAAGATGTTTGTCGGCGCGGACCCTAAATGAGCGACATTGTCGTGTTTGCGGAGGAGCCTTCGGGCAAAATCGTCGCGGAAGAATTAGCGCGCAGATTGGGTGTAAGCGAACGCGCGATTTGCATTGAGCATCAGGGCAAGAGCGATCTCGAACGGTCGTTCCCCAGAAAGATCGGAGGTTGGCGGGCCCCGAAATCGCCGCGCTTCGTCATTATGCGCGACAATGATGGGGCCAACTGCATATTGAAAAAATCGGCGTTGCTGCGCCTGGTCCCTCGGACAAATCTAGATCAAGTTAAAATTCGCTTGGTCATGCAAGAGCTTGAGAGCTGGTACCTCGGAGATCCGATCGCATTGCGCGACGCCGGCTTGATTGACGCTAAGATCGCGGAAAAATTGTCGAAAGGTGCGAAATTTCGCAATCCTGATACTATTCTACATGCGAAGGAGGTGTTTCGCCGAACCGTCGACGAAAGGGGGCAAATCGAATTGGCGAGGCGGGTTGGACCTTTTCTCGACCCCGAGCGAAACAGATCTCCTTCGTTTCGCGCTTTCGTCGACGCCTTGCGCTGGGCGGCGAATACTGGCTCTTGAAGCGCGTCGTTCACCCCTTCCCCTCCCACCCGCACAAATCCACGATCACGCACCGCCCGCATTCCGGCGCCCTCGCCTTGCAAACATACCGCCCGTGAAGGATCAGCCAGTGGTGCGCGTGGGGCAGGAAGCGCGGCGGAATCACGGCGAGAAGCCCGTCCTCGACCTCGCGCGGCGTTTTGCCCGGGGCGATCCCCAAACGGTTCCCCACTCGAAACACATGCGTGTCGACCGCCAGCGTCGGCTCGCCGAAGGCGACGTTGAGCACGACATTCGCCGTCTTGCGGCCGACGCCGGGCAGCGCCTCCAACGCCTCGCGCTCGCGCGGGACTTTGCCGCCGTGCTGGTCGATCAAGGCCTGCGAAAGCGCGATCACGTTTTTCGCCTTGTTGCGGAACAATCCGATCGTCTTGATCCGCTCGCGCAAGGCGTCCTCGCCCAGCGCGACCATCTTTTGCGGCGTGTCGGCCACCGCGAACAGCCCCCGCGTCGCCTTGTTGACGCCGACGTCGGTCGCCTGCGCCGACAAAGCGACGGCGACCAGCAGCGTGTAGGGATTGACGTATTCGAGTTCGGTGCGCGGCTCGGGCGCGGCGGCGGACAACCGCTCGAAAATCGCCGCGGCGCGCGCCGCCATTTTCGTTGAT
>JANYIH010000193.1 GCA_025358745.1 Hyphomicrobiales bacterium
ATCGCCGCGCTCGAACGCGCCGGCCAAACCTGAGGAGGAAAACATGAGCGACAATTCCGGCAAATTCGTCTGGTATGAATGGATGGGCGCCGACCTCGCGGTCGCGGTCGATTTCTACCGCCATGTGGTGGGCTGGACCCTTGCCGAGACCGGCATGGCGGGCTTTCCCTATCAGATTGCTTCAGTCGGCGGCTACGGCGTCGGCGGAATGTTGCAGACCCCGCCCGAGGCGAAGGGAACGCCGCCTTGCTGGACCGGCTATGTCTATGTCGACAACGTCGATGCCGCCGTGGAGACACTGAAGGCGGCGGGCGGAAGCGCGATGCGTCCGCCGATGGACATCCCCAATGTCGGCCGCATGGCCATCGTCGCCGATCCGCAAGGCGCTCCCTTCGCGCTGTTCAAGGACGCCGGCGGAGACCCGCCGCCAGCACCTCCGCCGGAAACCGCGGGGCTGGTCGGTTGGCGCGAATTGCACACTCACGACGGCAAGGCGGCGTTCGACCTCTACGCCAGCCAGTTCGGCTGGAAGGAGGACCGCCAATTCGACATGGGACCGATGGGCGTATACCGCATTTTCGACATTGGCGGCCAGCAAGGCGGCATGATGTCGAAGGCGCCGGAGGGGCCGGGGCCGTGCTGGCTCTACTACTTCATCGTCGAGGCAGCCGACGCCGCCAACGTGCGCGTGACGGCGAAGGGCGGCAAGATATTGCACGGCCCGCACGAGGTGCCCGGCGGCATGTGGGCGACCCAATGCGCCGATCCGGAAGGGGCGATGTTCGGCCTCGTGGCGGCGAAGAAGTGAGGCGCAGATGCGTGTGATGGTGATCGTGAAGGCGACCACGAATTCGGAAGCGGGCGAAATGCCGAGCCAGGAATTCATCGCCGAAATGGGCGCGTTCAACCAAAAGCTGATCGCAGCCGGCGTCATGCTGGACGGCGGCGGCTTGAAAGCGTCCAAGAACGGCGCCCGCGTCGCGTTGGAGGGGCCGCAGCCCTCCGTCACGCACGGGCCGTTCGGCCAACTCGGTGAACTCGCCTCCGGCTTCTGGATGTGGAAGGTGGCGAGCCTCGACGAAGCGATCGGCTGGGCCAAACAATGCCCGACTTCGCCCGTCGGGCCGTTGCAGCTCGAAATCCGCCCGCTGTTCGAAATGGAGGATTTCGGCTGAGGCCTCGCCGAACTAAAGTCGCGGCCGCATCCTGTCGGCCGCGGCCAATGTCTTGCGGGCGTGCGCGACGAGTTCGCCGTCGGTAGGGTGGTCGGCGCTTTCAACCGCCTCGATCGCGCCTTTCAGGCGGGGATGCTTATGCTCGATATGTTTGAGCAGCGCCGCCTTCTCCACGCCCGGCCCCGTCACCAGGATGGCGCCGGCGTCGGCCAGCGCCAGTGTCACTTCTTCAAGATAATGCGCGTCGTCGCCGCTTGCGTGGCCGGATTGCTTCTCGCGCCGGCGTTCCTTGTCCGTGTTATGCGGATGGATCACGCGCTTCTCCGCGTCATCAGCGTTGAAGTGGAAAATTCGCGCTTCGCGCCCGTCGATCCAGACGACGGCGTGGTAATGGCCCTGCATTCGCAACTCCCGAGGTTCGATCGCCACTATCGGCGGCGCGTGGCGTGTGCGCCTTGATCGGCGTCAGTTTGCGGCACAGACAAGCGGGCGCTAGAAGGCCCGCCATGGATCGCTTGAGCCCCTATGTCATCGTGTTTGTCGGCGCCGGGCTCGGCGGCGTGCTGCGCCATGTGCTCAACAACGCGCTGCCCAAATTGTTTGGGACCGATTATCCCTATGCGACGCCGATCATCAACATAACGGGTTCGCTGGCGATGGGGTTCCTTGTCGGCTGGCTGGCGTTCAAAGCGGGCGGCGGCTGGACCCAGCATATGCGCCTGTTCACAGCCACGGGAATTTTGGGCGGCTACACGACCTTTTCGACCTTTTCGCTGGAGACCGTTCTGCTGATCGAGCGAAACGCCTTCGGCGCCGCGCTCGTCTATGTCGTCGGCTCGGTGGTGTTTGGTGTGCTCGGCCTGTGGGCGGCGCTGGCGCTGACGCGGAGTTTTTAGATGTCGGGCGTCGAAACAGTCGCAGTCAGCGACGACGAAGCGGGCATGCGGCTCGACCGCTGGTTCAAGCGGCGTTACCCCGCGCTGCCGCTGTCGCATCTCAACAAGATCGTGCGCAAGGGCGAAATCCGGGTCGAGGGCAAGCGGGTCGAGATTTCGACGCGGCTCGAAGCGGGGCAAAAAGTGCGCGTGCCGCCGCTCGACCTGCCCGCGCCAAAAGCCGCCGGCGAGGCTCCGGTCGTCAATCCCGCCGACGCGCAATTGCTGCGCTCGCTGATCCTGTTCGAGGATCGCGACGTGCTGGTCCTCAACAAGCCCTGGGGGCTGGCCAGCCAAGGCGGCTCGGGCACGACAAGACACGTCGACGGCATGCTCGCCTCGCTCGCCGATTCCAAGGGCGAGCGCCCGGTGCTGGTGCATCGGCTCGACCGCGACACCTCCGGCGTGCTGCTATGTGCGAAATCGCGCAAAATGGCGGCCGATCTCGGCGCGATCTTCCGCGCCCGCGAGACGAAGAAGATCTACTGGGCGCTGGTCGAGGGTGTGCCACGCCCCGAGAACGGCCGCATCTCGCTGTTTCTCGCCAAGGGCGAAGCGATGGGCGACGACCGCGCGGCAAAGCCCAAAGACCACGCCGAGAAGGAGCGGATGCGCGTCGTCCGCCACGGCGACCCCGACGCGCAGCATTCCATCACGCTCTACGCCACCGTGGATCTTGTGCGCCCGCGTCTGGCGTGGCTGTCGCTGCGCCCCATCACCGGCCGCACGCATCAATTGCGGGCGCATTGCGAGGCGATCGGCCACCCCATCATCGGCGACCCCAAATACAATCGCCGTCCCGCCAACGATCCCGCCCGCAACGATCCCTTGCGCGCCGTGCCGCCGGGGCTGGAGCCCAAGCTGCACCTGATGGCGCGTCGCCTCGTGCTGCCTCATCCCCGCGGCGGCAAGATCGACGTGACCGCGCCTTTGGCCCCGCACATGCGCGCCGCCTTCGACATGTTCGGCTTCGTCGCCCCCTCGCACGACCCGATCGAGGACGCGCCCGATGAATGAGCGCCCGAACGTGGCGAAGCGCGCCCGGCGTGCTATATATATGGGGCGGGTATGGAGACCTGACATGGCAGACGAGGAATCGCGATGGCGCAAGGCGGCTGAGGGTCTGAAGGCCATCGCGGGGTTCAAGGTCGATCCCGACGATTACCCCCGCAAGCGCGACGCGGACAAGGTGGTCGCCGTCGTCGAGGGGTTGAGCGCGCCGACCTCGGTCGGCGATCTCTCGCTCAAGTTGAATGACTGGGATCCTGACCGCCTCGCCCAGGCGTTGACTTTCGCGGTTGAACGAGGCCGCCTCGCCTTTACGCAGTTCAAAGACCAGACTTTCGTCGGCTTGCCGACGACGCCGCGTTAGCGTCGTGGCGGGGCTCGTTCAGTGGGCCAGGACGTGGCTGCGTGATTGGCATGCGCATCTGCTCTGGGCCGCCGCCTTGCTCTGGCTTGGCTACGGCTATGGGACCGGGCGCTATAGCGGATTTCTCGTCGCGGCGATGGGGATTTCGGGCGGGGTAGGCGCCGTTGAATTGATGGGCCGCTATCGTCAGGCGCCGCTGCGCGCCGCGCTTTCGACCAGCGGTTTCCTGTTCGTGGCGGTCAACGTCGGGGCGGCGGCGCTCGCCTGGTATCTGTTGCATGTCTGGCATCGCGCCGCAGGTCTGTCTTATGACGACAAGGAGAGAGTCACCGAGATGTTCGCGGCCGGCTTCGGAGCGCTCGTGGTGTTGCGTTCCGCTGTGTTCAAGGTGCGGGTCAGCGATTCCGACGTCGGCGTCGGCCCCGCCGCGCTGCTCGATTCGTTGCTGCTGATCGCCGACCGCGGCGTCGACCGGCGCGAGGGCGTGGCGCGGGCGCGCGACGTGGCGGGTCTGCGTTCGCGCGTGAGCGGAAGCGATCCGGTGACGGTGGCGAGCCTCCTGGGCAAATACAGCCTCGCCCTGATGCAGAACGTCGATGAGAGGACGGGGGTGGAATTGACGGGCGCGGTCAAAGCGGTGCTCGACGATGCGACGGTCCCGCTCGAGATCAAGATGGATTTGGTGGCGCTGAAAATCGGCGTCGTGGTCGGTCGCGACGTGCTGGAGGCGGCGGCGATGACCTTGAACGACCGGCTCTCGAAGCAAGCGACCCCGGTCGCCCGCGACCTGACGGCGCAAATGCGCGCCGCGCGCACCGCGCAAGCGCCAAAATCTTAGCATCAGAAGCGGCTATGTCCGACGGCGTCCCCAACTGGAACGAATCCATCAAGCAGGCGCAGGTGAACATGCGGGCGCCGGTGCTGAAGCGCTTCTACAAGAGCGCGCAGGCGGGCGAGGCGGAGAACGGCTTCGCGCTGCTGCTCGACGGCCGCCCCACCCGCACGCCCGCCAAGGCCAAGCTGATCGTCCCCACGCGCACGCTGGCGCAGGCGGTGGCGGCGGAGTGGCAGGCCCAGGGCGAGACGATCCAGCCTGCGACCATGCCGCTGACCCGGCTCGCCAATTCCGCGCTCGACGGCGTCGCGCATACGATGGCGGCGACGGTGGAGGAAATCGCCGGTTTCGCCGGCGCGGACCTCGTCTGCTATCGCGCGCTGGAGCCCGAGGCGCTGGCCGCGCGACAGGCCGCCGCCTTCGATCCCCTGCTCGCCTTCGCCCAAGCCGCGCTCGGCGTGCGCTTTCTGCTGGCCGGCGGAATCATGCATGTGCCGCAGCCCGAGGCTTCGCTCAAGGCCGTGCGCGCGGCGGTCGAGGCCCATGACGATCCGTTCGCGCTGACCGCGCTGCATGGGTTGACGAGCCTCAGCGGCTCGGTCTTGATCGCGCTCGCGGTGGCGCGGGAAGCGATGACGGTCGAGGCCGCCTGGGCCGCCGCCCATGTGGACGAGGACTATCAGATCGAAAAATGGGGCGCCGACGAGGAGGCGACGGCCCGCCGCGCGGCGCGGGCCCGCGAGTTCGCCGCCGCCGCTTTCACGCTGGAGGCGCTCAGGCGACCCTAGACATGTGCGCGCCCTGCGCGACGACCTCGA
Source organism: Hyphomicrobiales bacterium (assembly GCA_025358745.1). Classification (GTDB taxonomy): domain Bacteria; phylum Pseudomonadota; class Alphaproteobacteria; order Rhizobiales; family Beijerinckiaceae; genus Roseiarcus. The sequence goes on from JANYIH010000193.1 coordinate 5,136, forward strand.
CGACGGCGCCGGGCCAGGTCGTCTGATAAAGGTCTTCCGGCCCGTTCCAGTCGAGATGCGTCTCCACCAACCCGCCGACGGGATAATCCCCCCAGTCCGACCAGGAGGCGAGCCCTGTCTCGATCGGCGCCGCCGCGCCGCCGCGCAGGCGCACATAGACGAAACCGCCGCGCGAGCGCGCATCCCCCTTGACGACCTGGACGAACCGCAGTTTCGCCAGACGGGGCGAATCCGGACTTGCCCGACCGACCGCAACGACCCGGGCGACGCCGGCGAGGTCGCAGCGTTCGCGCATTTGCGCGCGCGTCAAATCAGGAAACGCCATTACTTACCCCAGTTAAAACGGCAAACTTTAAATTTACCAGTAATGTGACAGTCGAAATGACATAGGGGAAGGGGTGTTTTCAAAGGGATAGTCAGATATCCACCGCAAACTTTAGTCCACAACGGCGCCAGTTTCGGCGCTTACGCCCGCGTGCTAGGACCGCCGCGATTTCGCGTCACGAAAAAGCCGGAGCCTCGCCTTGAAGGACATCCTCGCCCGCCTCGACGAACGCCGCGAACAGGCGCGGCTGGGCGGGGGACAGAAACGCATCGACGCCCAGCACGCCAAGGGAAAGCTGACGGCGCGCGAACGCATCGAGATGCTGCTCGACCGGGATTCCTTCGAGGAATTCGACATGTTCGTGCAGCACCGCTGCACCGATTTCGGCATGGAGCAGGAACATGTGCCGGGCGATGGCGTCGTCACCGGCTGGGGCACCGTCAACGGGCGCACCGTCTATGTCTTCGCCAAGGATTTCACCGTGTTCGGCGGCTCTCTGAGCGAGGAGCACGCCAAGAAGATCACCAAGATCCAGGATATGGCGATCAAGAACCGCGCCCCCATCGTCGGCCTGTTCGACGCCGGCGGCGCGCGCATCCAGGAGGGCGTGGCGGCGCTCGGCGGTTATGGCGAGGTGTTCCAGCGCAATGTGCTGGCGTCGGGCGTGATCCCGCAGATCTCCGTCATCATGGGGCCTTGCGCGGGCGGCGACGTCTATTCCCCCGCCATGACCGATTTCATCTTCATGGTGCGCGAGACCAGCTACATGTTCGTCACCGGCCCCGACGTGGTGAAAACCGTCACCAACGAGACCGTGACGGCCGAGGAACTCGGCGGCGCGCATGTCCACACCACCCGCTCCTCGATCGCCGACCGCGCCTATGAGAACGACGTCGAGGCGCTGTTGCAGATGCGCCGCCTGATCGACTTCCTCCCCGCCTCCAATCTGGAGACGCCGCCGAGGTTGCCCTCGTTCGACGATCCCGACCGGATCGACCTGTCGCTCGACACCTTGGTGCCCGACAATCCCAACAAGCCCTACGACATCAAGGAACTCATCAACAAGATCGCCGACGAGGGCGATTTCTTCGAGATCCAGGAGACGCACGCCCGCAACATCGTCATCGGCTTTGCGCGCATCGAGGGCACGACCGTCGGCGTCGTCGCCAATCAACCGCTCGCGCTCGCCGGCGTGCTCGACAGCGACGCCTCGCGCAAGGCCGCGCGTTTCGTGCGTTTCTGCGATTGCTTCAACGTGCCCATCGTCACCTTCGTCGACGTCCCCGGCTTTCTGCCCGGCACCGCGCAGGAATATGGCGGCCTCATCAAACACGGCGCGAAACTCCTGTTCGCCTATGCCGAGGCGACGGTGCCGAAGGTGACGGTCATCACGCGAAAAGCGTTCGGCGGCGCCTATGACGTGATGGCGAGCAAACATCTGCGCGGCGACATCAATCTGGCGTGGCCGACGGCGCAGATCGCGGTGATGGGCGCGAAGGGCGCGGTGGAGATCATATATCGTCGCGAACTCGGCGACGCGCAAAAGATCGCGCAACGCACCAAGGAATACGAGGACCGCTTCCTGTCGCCGTTCGTGGCCGCCGAGCGCGGCTATATTGACGAAGTCATCATGCCGCACGCGACCCGCAAGCGGTTGTCGCGCGTGCTGGCGATGCTGCGTAACAAGAAACTGGAAAACCCGTGGAAGAAGCACGACAATATTCCGCTTTGAGAATTTGCTGTAACGTACGGAATCTTTTTTTGTTAAATTATAGTTTTGGATAGAGGAGAGATTTTTATGAACGCACTAGCCCGAAAAATATTTCGCATGAAGATGACGAAATTCACGGGTCAAAGTTCGATAAAGGATAGGAAAATCAGACATACAATATGGTCAAATTCTTGGGAAATATTGAACAAGCCGTTTGTTATATTTGTGATAGGAACGATTGTGGCTGGATTCTTCATTCGACGATCAATAGCCGCATCGTCAATCAAATCATTCATCTTCTGGGCTCCAACAATTTCCTCCCAAAAAGCTATGCGGCGATCATTTAGCTCGTCTATAGCCAACAGCAAGAAATCTTCCAACGTCGTAACATCAGAATAGCACTTTATCGACGCGTCGTGTAACGAAATGAAGAATCCAGCCACAATCGTTCCTATCACAAATATAACAAACGGCTTGTTCAATATTTCCCAAGAATTTGACCAT
>JANYIH010000199.1 GCA_025358745.1 Hyphomicrobiales bacterium
CGGATATCGCAGATGATCGCGATTGTATCTGACGCGGCTTTTGACAGTCCACATCGGCAGTTCCTCGAATCAGGAAAGGCTGCCGCTATAGGAATCATAACAGACTCATCTGAATCAAGAAGTTTCGAAACGGACACTAAGCATTTTGTCGATCGCATCCCGCACCTTGCGATCGCGCCGCGCATAGAGTTCCCCCGAAAGCGTTCTGTCGACCATTGCGCGAATGATAGAATCACCATCGCACTTGGCGGCTCGATCCGTAACGACGAGCTCGCCGTCGCGAAGAATGGTGATTCGATCAGCGATCTCAGGCGCCTCCTCTACGGCGTGCGAAGTGAATACAATGGCCACGCCGGACACCTTCAATCGTTGAACCCGCGCAAAGAAATAGCGCTTCTCCTCCGGGGTCAGATCCGCCGTCGGCTCATCGAATATGATCAACCCGGCTTTCTGCAAGACGGCCCGCGCGATCTCGACCATCTGTTTCTGTGCCGCGCCGAGATTGGCGACTGTAGCGGCGGGGTCGACATTAAAATTCAGCGATTGAAGGAATTGTTGCGCAGCGATGTTCAACCCTCGCAATCGATTGAAAAGTCGCTCATGCCCGAGATAAAGGTTCTGCGCGACGGTCATTGACGGCACAAGGCTGGTTTCCTGGAAAACCATAGCGATTCCGTCGCGCAGCGCCTCCGAGGGATTCCTGAGCGTCTCCTCCCGGCCTTTGATGCGCATGACGCGGCGCGTCGGCGTCGCGGCGCCGGGGATGATTTTGGTAAGCGTCGATATTCTCGCGCCGTTCTCTCCGACCAGCGCGTGAATTTCACCCGCTTCAACGTTGAAGTCGACTTGCTTGATAGCCGGCACGCCGAAGTATTCCTTAGTGACGCCAATCATTTCGATCAAAGCATACGTCTTGGTCATTGCAGCGTCCCGGTAGACGGCCTCAGCGACAGAATGGCTTTGCCGCCTTGGCTCGCCACCAGGATTTGATCGCCCAGGTCCAGCCAACTCGTTACCCCGTGATGCTGGCCATCCGCGCGGCTATGAAAGCTCGCGACCGGCCGAAAGCGCGAGTCCAGCTTGACCAGGAGCCCATAGGAGCGGGTTGGCGACCACGGCTTGAATATGCCGCGTGTTCGCAGGGCCCCGCCCAGCACGACGACCAGAATCACGTCGTAAACCAAGGTAGAACTGACAATGCAAGTGTTCATGCTCGCGACCGGCATCGACATCATCAATCCGACAAACAGAGCGATCAAGGAAGTCAGCACATATTGCAGCACGATCAAGGCGCGAACCGGCGCACCCGTCGTTCGCGCGGCCAGCGGATTGTCGCCCATCATGTAAATAAAGCGACCCTCCCGCGAATATTGCAGAAAGAGATGGGTAAGCGGACCGACGAGGGCGAAGAAGACGACCGGCATGGGCGCCCCAAACGGGCGAGAAGTGGTCAGACTCGCCAGTCACTTCCTGCGCCCGCGCGACACCTCTGTCCGCCAGCGGCGATGGCGCCGCTGTATGGGCGACACTCTCACTGTGACGCAGACTCGGTTGACGACTTGGTCACGGACGGTTCAGTATCGCAGACACTGAATGAGCGCTCGTTCATATTCTTGGCGCGTAACACACAACGTGTCAACGCTTTCGTCGAACCGAGAGGCTGCATCGTTATGGGAGCCCCCGCCAGAAACTGCCGGGATCGCGCACCTGCTGCGACTATTCGCGCATGGACCAAATGGCGCCGCCGCAGCACTTCACGACCACGCAACTCTAATTCTCTTTCGCCGTTACAGCGATGGCATCCGGATCAAGACTCCGGCCATCGCTATCCCAACCCTGGAACGGATTCTGATGGCCGCGCTCGACTTGAGCGGCCGGAAGGAATTTCATTCGACAACCACGCGAGACTTGGCGAAGGCGAGCGGATTGAGCGCGGGGCGCTCTACAACGACGTCGAAGGCAAGGAAACGCTGCCGCGGATGATTCTCTCCGCGGTCGCGCATGCCGTCGGCTTCGGCGTAGCCCCCTACGAGCCCGACGAAGTCGACAATCCCCGGCTGCGCCTGCGCGGACAACACGACGCAATCGAGAAGAGGGGGGTCTCGGGCTATCTCGATGGTCCGGGCCTTTTCCCGCCCAGGATGAAGTGAGGTTGATCATGTTTATAGATCTGGCTCCGGACTGGAGCGGGGCGAAGGCAAAAGAGGGAGGGCGCCTCCGGTGGTCGGCCAATTGGGTTGCAGGCCCAGATATCGGCAGCGACAATAATAGGGGCAGGGCTGTCGTCAACCCTCGCCTCGCCGTCGGCGTCACGGTGATATTGCCTGGCAACAGCCATGTTCCTCATACGCATCCCCATCCGGAAACTCATGTCGTGATGAGAGGCTCGGCCGTCGTCGATCAGGAGGGGCAGGCTGTGGAGCTAGGTCGCTTGGATGCGATCAAGTTTCCGCCCGAAACTTCGCACGCTTTGCGAAGCGCTGGCGATGAGCCTCTCTATCTGCTCTGGGTTCATGAGGATCTGGCTCGGTGGAGCAGGCCTGGTTGAAAGTGCCCATCTCTCTTGGCTAGCGCCACGGACCGGCCGACGTCCCGTCTCTAGGCGCCTTTCCGCGCGGCAAAAAAGGCGGCGATCGCCTGCTTCATCTCCGGCGTGCGTCCGGCGACGCCTTGCAGGTCGCGCTCGAGGTCGAGTTGGACGTCGATTGCAAAATCGGACGCCGCAGCGATCAGGCGCTTGGTGGCGGCGAGCGCGGCGGGGGCGCGCGAGGCCAAAGTTGCCGCGATTCTGTCGGCCTCCGCGCGCAGTTCCGCGTCTTCACATACGCGCCAGATCAGCCCCCAGCCGCGCGCTTCCTCTGCACTGACGCGATCGCCGAGCATCATCATCGGCGCCGCGCGAGCGCGGCCGATCAGGCGCGAGAGAAAAAGCGTGTTGCCCGCGTCGGGAACCAGCGCGATGCCGACGAAGGGCTCGTAGAAATAGGCCGAGCGCGCAGCGATCACGATATCGCCCGCGAGCGCGACGCCGACCGCGGCGCCCGCGCAGGGGCCGTTGACCTGACAAACAATCGGCAGTCGCGTGGCGCGCATTTCTCTGATCAAGGGATTGAAATGTCGCTCCAGCACGCGGTGGAGGTCGGGAGTTTCGTTCGGTTGGATCGTCGAAAGGTCGTAACCGGCGCCGAAGGCGCGGCCGGCGCCCGTGAGGATGATTGCGCGCGCGTCCGCCGCGGCGTCGGCCCAGCGAAGGGCGTCGAGCAGTTCGTCGGCGGTCTGGTCGCGGAAGGCGTTGAGGCGCGCCGGTCGCTCAATCGTGATGCGAACGACGCCTTTCTCGAGTTGGACGGAGATGTCTTCGTATTTGGACATGCAGGCCCCCTCAAAATCGGAATACGCCATATCCCGGCTCGCCAAGCGGCGCGTTGAGCGAGGCGGAGATCGCCACGCCGAGCGCGTTGCGCGTGTCGACGGGATCGATGATCCCATCATCCCACAATTCGGACGTCGAATAATAGGCCGAGAGCTGTTCCTGATAGGCGGCGAGCGTCTCCTCGCGCACGCGCTCGACGAGCGCGCGATCAACCGCCTCGCCGCCGCGCTTCATCTGGTTGAGCTTGACATCGGCGAGCGTGTTGGCGGCCTGCTTGCCGCCCATGACGCCGATCTGGTGATTGGGCCAGGCGAACAGCAGCCGCCCATCGTAGGCGCGCCCGCACATGCCATAGTTGCCTGCGCCGAACGAACCATTGCACATCACGGTGAATTTGGGCACGCGGCTGCAACTCTGCGCCATGATCATCTTGGCGCCGTCCTTCGTGATGCCCCTGCGCTCGTATTCGCGCCCGACCATGTAGCCGGTGATGTTCTGCAGGAACAGCAGCGGCGTCTCGTTCTGGTTGCAAAGCTCGATGAAATGGGCGCCCTTGAGCGAGGAATCGTTGAACAATACGCCGTTGTTGGCGAGAATGCCGACCTTGAAACCCCAGATATTGGCGAAGCCGCAGACGAGCGTCGCGCCATAGTTGGGTTGGTACTCATGAAAGCGGCTGCCGTCGACGATGCGGGCGATGATCTCGCGCATCTCGAACTGCCTCTTGATGTCGTCGGGCAGGATTCCATAGAGTTCTTCGGGGTCATAGGCGGGGGCCTCCGCCGGCTCGCGTCGCCCGGCGATCTTGTTGGGCTCGCGCCACAGCCGCACGATGTCGCGACCAATGGAAATGGCTTCCTCCTCGGTGGCGGCGGGATAGTCGCAGACGCCGGAAACGCTGGTGTGCATTTCGGCGCCGCCCAGTTCCTCTACGCTCACCTCCTCGCCCGTCGCGGCCCGCACTAGCGGCGGTCCGCCGAGGAACACGGCGCCTGTTCCGCGCACGATCACGCTGTAGTCCGACAACGCGGGAATATAGGCGCCGCCCGCGGTGCAATGGCCGAACACCAGGGCAAGCTGCTGCACGCCGAGCTTGGAAAGCAGCGACTGATTGCGGAAGATCCGCCCCGCCATCTGCCGGTCGGGAAACAGCTCCGCCTGCAACGGCAGGAAGCCGCCTGCGGAATCGCACAGATGGATCACCGGCAGCCGGTTTTCCAGCGCGATGTCGAGCGCGCGGACGATTTTCTTGACCGTCAGTGGATACCACGCGCCGCCTTTCACGGTGCAGTCGTCGGCGCGGATCATTGTTTCCTTGCCCGCGACGATTCCGATGCCGGCGATGCAGCTTGCCGAGGGCGCTTCGCCGCCATAGGCCATGTTCGCCGCCAGCGAGGAGAGTTCGAGAAACGGCGTGCCCGGGTCGATCAGCTTCTCGATCCGCTCGCGCGGGCGCATTTTGCCTTGCTTCGCAATCCGCGCCAGATCGCGCGCCGGGCGGGAATGGCGCGCCGCCTCCTGTCGCTCGCGGAATTCGGCGGCCAATCTCTTGTTGTGCGCGAAATTGCGACGGAACTCGGCGCTCGACGCATTGATTGTCGATTGGATCTTGCGCAACGTCTCAGCTCCCCGGCGACAAGGCTTCGAGGCGCGCGACAGCTTCGTCTTTTTCGACCGCGTCGCCCTCGGCGCGCAGGATCGCCGCGATCCGCCCATCGCGCGGAGCCGGCAGCGACATCTGCAACTTCATGCTCTCGATGGTCGCAACCGTTTCGCCGCGCAAAACGCGATCGCCCGCGATCCGGCTCACCGACACCACGCGACCTGGCATCGGCGACTTCACCTCGTCGTGGTCGGCGCCGGCGTCGGCGATCTCCGCTTGGGGATCGACCCAGCCGACCTCGTACCCGCGTCCCTTCAGATGGACCAACTGAGAGTCGCCGACCTGGGCGCGGACGAAATGCAGGGAGTCGCCGCCGATTTCGAGGCTATTGCGCCCGTCGCCCCCCTCGCCGGCAGCGGCGATTTCGTGCTCGCGTCCGTCAATGCTTAGGACGAGCCGCGGACGTCGGCGAACGATCTCGACAAGATGCGTCCGACCCGCGAGCGTCAGCTTCAGAGCCATCGTCAGTTCCTCCAGCGTCCGATCGTCGCGTGCGGCTCGGGCGCGCCGAACGCGACCTCACGGAAGTCGCGCAAGCCCAGCGCGGCGGCGATCAGCACGTGATCCCGTGTCCGCTCGTCAGGCGGAATCGATTTCAGCTCCTGCGCGTGTTCGGCGAGAAAACCGGTGTGCAGATCGCCCGCGCGAAAGGCGGGATGAGCGAGTACGCGGGCGAGATATTCGGTGTTCGTCCTCACGCCCACGATCACAAGCTCCCTCAGCGCCGCGATCGAACGGCCGATCGCCGCGTCGCGGGTCTCGCTATGGGCGACGAGCTTGGCGAGCATGGAGTCGAAGTCCGCCGTTACCTTTTGATGAGCGTCGAGGGCGTTCTCGAATCTGAGATAGGGCGCCTCCGGCTTGGCCAGATATCGCACGACGCCGATTTCCGGCAGGAAATCGCGCTCGGGGTCCTCGGCGCAGATGCGGCATTCGATGGCGACGCCGCGGGGCGCGATCTCCGACTGCCGAAAAGGCAACCCCTGTCCGGCGGCGATTTCCACTTGCGCGCGCACGAGGTCGACGCCGGTGATCATTTCGGTCACGGGATGCTCGACCTGCAGGCGCGTGTTCATCTCGAGGAAAAAGAAGCGTCCGTCCGGCGCCAGAATGAACTCGATCGTGCCGGCGTTGCGATATCGTGCCGCGCGCGTCAAACGCACGGCGCTGTCGAGCATGCGCTCGCGCGTCTCGCGCGGCAGGTTGGGCGCCGGCGCCTCCTCGATGATCTTCTGAAAGCGCCGCTGCACCGAGCATTCGCGCTCGAACAGGTGCACCGCCTCGCCTTGTCCGTCGCCGAGCACCTGGACCTCGATGTGTCGCGGGCGTTCGACATAGAGTTCGGCGTAGATCCGCCCGTCGGCGAAATAGCGCAGCGCTTCGCTGGCCGCGGAGCGGGCCGCGTCTGCGAGCTCTTCCTGCGAGCGCACGATCTTCATGCCCTTGCCGCCGCCGCCGGCGGCCGCCTTGATCAGCAGCGGGAAACCGATACCGGCGGCCGCGGCGATGAACGCGTCGATGTGGCCCTCCGACACCGCCGACGGCGCCACCGGCGCACCATGCCGCTCGGCGAAAGCGCGCGCGGAAATCTTGTCGCCCATCAGCGCAATGACATCGGCGTCGGGACCGATGAAGGTCAGGCCCGCCTCAGCGACGGCGCGCGCGAACGCGGCGTTCTCGGACAGGAATCCGTAGCCCGGATGAATCGCGTCGGCGCCCGCCTTCACGGCGGCGACGATGATCTGTCGCGCGTCGAGATGGGCGGCGACGGGCGTTTCGCCTTGGATTTCGACCGCCTCGTCGGTAACGCGCGTATGCGCGGCCCCGGCTTCCGCATCATGGAAAATCGCGAGCGAGGGAATGGAAAGCTGCCGCAGCGTGCGCGCGATCCGGCAGACGATCTCGCCGCGATTGGCGATCATCACTTTTCGAAACAGCGGCGCCTTGGTCCGCGAGGGCGTCGCGAGCGCGGTTACGGCTGGGTCGGTCACGGATTCATCCCCGGCGAACTCCCGACGGCGGGCTTATCGGCGTCCGGCTATAAATGATTTGAACTCACTAACTCTGTCAACTCCCGTCTGAAGGCGGCACATTTTCAACCCCGGCTTTGACCTCAGGCCTCGCCATGGTCGGAAGCGCGCGCCACAGAGGGCGGCCGCGGGGGGCGGCATGGGCGCCTCGTCTTGATGAGACTAGTTCATTATACCGCTCTCGCGCCTTGTGCCGTCGCGCGCGAACTGCTAGCTTCGGGAGCCCGGAGGATGAACCTCCGGACCGCGATGGGGGGCGACGTGGATTCCGTTCGCGCGGATCGGGTCGGCGGCAACAGTCCGCTCGGGTTCGAGCTCGACGCGGAGCAGCGCGCGCTGCTCGATCATGCCGACCGTTTCGCCCGCGACAAGCTGTACCCGCTTTCCGCCCGAATGGACGCCGACGAATGGTGGCCGGAACAGGCGTTTCCGCTGCTGGGCGAGGCGGGGTTTTTTGGCGCGACGATCCCTTCCGATTATGGCGGCGCCGGGCTCGATCTCCTGTCGGCGGGGCTCGTTCTCCAGGGGTTCGGGCGGTGGAACCACGCGCTCGCGCTGTCCTATGTCGCGCACGACAATCTGTGCGCCAACAACATCTATCGCAACGGCGACGAGCGGCAGCGGCGCAAATATCTCCCCGACCTCTGCTCGGGGCGCAAGGTGGGCGCGCTCGGGTTGACGGAGCCCGGCGCCGGCTCGGATGCGTTGGGCTCGATGCGCACGACCGCGCGACGTGAGGGGGATTGCTACATCCTCAACGGCGGCAAGATTTACATCACCAACGGCCCGGTCGCGGACACGCTGCTGGTTTACGCCAAGACCGACCGGGACAAGGGCGCGCAAGGCATTTCCGCCTTCATCGTCGAGAAG
>JANYIH010000234.1 GCA_025358745.1 Hyphomicrobiales bacterium
CGCCCGTGCTGATGCACTTGATTGTCGAAAACGGCCCGCCACCCTGCACGCCGCCCGCCATGGGAAAGTCGGCGAGCCCATCGAGCGGGAAGCCGAGCCCGGCTGTTAGCGCCGTGCTGTCGGCGACGCACCGAACAACCGCTGTTCCCGCGGTTGATGGCCTGAAATAGGCCCAGGTCGACCACGACGGAACGGCGCAGCTTCCGCCCACGCCGCTGGCGAGCAGCGCTGCGACCGGCGTCGATGCGGCCGTCACTGTGATCTGGCAATAGCCGGGAGCTCGCGTCGCATTAGACCGATCGTTCACACCGTTGAGGACCGTGCCTCCCGTATCAGTCCAGGTCTGCGCAGACGCTGCGGTTGGTTGCAGCGCAAGCGCAAGTGCGCCTGCCATAAGCGTGCGTTTGAACATTGTGATCCTTTCAAGAGGCGCCCCGCGAGAGGCGCCACGTCGGCGCGGTGTGGCGAAACCAACAAACCGCAAATGTGAACCGTCGCCCGAAGTCACGCCGACCGCGCCACGGAAGGCGCGCGAGGGCGAAAACCTTATTGGGCTATACGATGTCGGCCGCGCTCAAGACCAGTTGCCAACGCTGGCGAACGCCGACGAGCCGAGCGGCGAGATTTTAAAATAACTGTTCGCGCCGACGATTGCGGCGACGGCGACAGTCAAGGAGACCTGCGGGATGATGGCGCCGGCGACGGTGACGCGGATGATCCCCTTGATGAGCGCGTGGCCGGCGGTGTTGGTTGACGCGGGCGTAAGCGCCGTGTTGGCGGCTGTGTTGAAGGTCATTGTCGAGGCGGTTGCGGTGGCCAGGGCCGCCGGCTGCGCGGCGATCGATTCCCAGCTTTGCGTGAAGGTCGCCGTCCCGCCTAGCGCGAAGCCGAACGCTCCGGATGTCGCCGACAGCGAGGTGAGGGAGAACATGCATTCGAATTGATATGCGCCAACCGGCAGCGTCACGGTTCCGTTGGTGGTTCCATTGAGCAGCTTTTGCGCCGCCGTCTGCGAGGTCAGCGTATAGGCAGCGCTCAGGACTTCGAAGTATTCCGTGCGCAGCGCCCCGCGCGACGAAGCGGCGGGGCTGAAATACCCCACCGTCCCGTCATATTCGAATGCGCCCGCGGCCGCTGTGGTCAGGTTCGCGCCGCTCTGCATCCTAATTGGAGCGAAGGTCGCGGAACCGGCAGCGACTGTCAACGCCCCGCCTGCAATCGTCGCGCCGAGATTGAACGACGCCAGCGCATTCGTCGACAGCGTCGTGAACGCGGCCGCAGCCGCCGCCGTGCCGCCAATCGCGGGAGGGGACGCAAGATAGGTGGAGAAACCGGCGCCGGAAACCGCAGAGGACGCCGACAGCGTCGTGAAAGCGCCGGTTGACGGCGTCGTCGCGCCGAGGCTGGTCCCGTTGATCGTCCCGCCCGCAATCGCAACCAAATTCGAGGCCTGCTGCGCCATGCTCAGCGTAGATTGATCAACGATGGTCCACTTGCCCACCCCGTTGCTTTCGATGGCCAGGAAGCCGAAAGCCGCTGAGATGACCGCGCTGGTCGCTCCGTTGATTGTGTCAGAGCCAGCACGGTTGATCGTGATCGTATTGGTGGCGGAGCAGGCGCCCGACTCGTCGACGAAGGCGAGTTGCTGGCCCGCTGGGAACGCGCTCGCTGCCGGCAGAGTGACGGCGCGCGCAGCCGATAGCGAGGTGTAGGCGATCATCCGGTCGGTCACGAGCGCGGAATAGCCCGCGTCAACTACCGCCGTGCGCAGGTTGGCGAAAGTCGCCGCGCCGGTCGTCGCGTCGAGCGCAAGTGCGGTGACGAATGTCGATCCGTTCGGCGACACCTTGAAGCTGTAGTTGTCGGAACCGTTCAGGCCCATCTGGGCTCGGGCGGAAAAGCCGTCCTCGAAGATGATCGAGGCGGTGTTACCGACGGCCGACTTGTTGATCGCCAGGTTGAAATTCGATCCGTTGAAAAGCGCAGACGCCCCGGAGACGCTCAAGGCGTTGTTTGGATCCGGCGCCGTGCCAACCGCGAGTTGCGTGAAGCTTTGATTGGGAGCTGCGACGAGCTGTGTCCACTTGTTCGAGCCATTCGAGATCAGTCCGATGGCGTCATAAGCGCCGTTGAGCGTGGCGCTCGCCGCGCCGCCAATCGTGTCAGAGCCGGAATGGGCGATTGTGACGACATTGGTCGATGTGACCGCTCCGGATTCGTCGACCACCCACAGCACGATCCCCGCTGGAAACGCAGCCGCAAGCGGCAACGTCACGGTGCGCGGCGCGCTGATTGCGGCATAGGCGACGATGCGGTCGTTGATCAGCGCGGTGTAGGAAACGTCGTTGACCGGCGTGCGCGAGAGCGTCGGCACTTCCGCCAATTTGGCCGCCGGCCAACCGCCCGACGTCGCCCCGTCTTGCAACACCAGGCGGTTGTTGGTGGTGTCGACGACGACTTCGCCCGCCGCGCCAGTGAAACTTGCGACTTGCGCCGCGGTGCCCCGGCGGAGTTGAAGCTGTTCGCTCATGGTGCAGTTCCCAGATTGACGTTTCCACCGACGCCGCCTGCCAGCAACCCAAAATCGTCGCTCACCGTCGGCGCGCTTGTCACGGCGCCGAGATCAAGCGAAACCCCGCTCGCCAGCTGAGCTGCGATCGGATCGGGCGCGCCGGCGCCCGTCGGCGTGTAGGAATAGGATGTGCAGGTCGAGAGATCCTGCACGCCGGCCCCGAACACGTTGAAGGATTGAAACTTGAAATAGAGCGGCACGCCGATCCAATTTGCTGGCAGCGCGTATTGCACCACCGCCGAATCGAGCCGGGCGAAAGGCGCGCCCGTCGAATGGGCGGAGCCGGTTGAGCCGCCATAGCCGCGTTGCAAGCCAGTCAGGTTGTAAGCGTTGGTCCCCGTCAGCGTCGCGGTCTGATAGGCCAGCAATTCGCCGCCGACGAGGCTCAGCGTGACGCCGGCCTGCGCGGAAGCCGCGCTCGTGCCGGACAGCGACCCGCCGCTTTGCATGAGATTGACCGCAAGCGTATCGGTTGTGTCCCAACCGGTCGCGCTGGCGAGGGCGGCGGTCAGGACGCCCTGGCGGAGCGGCTGAGTGATTGTGCCGATCTGGTTGAACGTCGTGTTGTCGACGCTCGCCCAGACGAAAGCGCCACCCCAATTGGGATCGGCGACGCCGCCGGAGCCGCCTGACGCGCCGACCCACACTTGCGGCGTCTTGTTGGTCAACGGCGGCGCTGGTTCGTAGATCAGCGGCGGATTAATCGCTGACGGAGTCGCCCCCTGATTTGGTTGGAACGACGCGACACCACTCGATGGATTGGCGCCAGGCGTGGACACGCCGAGCACAAGCTCTTCTGCTTCAACCGTCAATATTCCCTTGTCGCTTTCGTCAACCGACACGATGCGCACGGGATAGGCGGCGAGGCCGAGATTGGCGTCCGTGATCGTGACGATGTCCATCGGATCGAGCAGGCAATATTCCCACGACAGTTTGAACGAGAAGCGGGTTCTCACATATAGCAGACGTTGCAACAGCGTCTGCGCTATGATGGGGCCCATTACCGCCTCGTCGCAAATCTCGTGCGCCTGGATGGTCGATCCGACTCGGGTTCCGAACGCCTCAATTTGCGATTGATCGCGCGCCTCCACTGGCGAGGACGCATATTGGTTGTTGCGCGAAAGACATTCGATGCGCTGAATGGTGGGAAGGCTGAACGGATCGACGCGATGCGCTTGCACGGGATCCCTGTCGCCATGTTCGTCGACGAAATCCGTATCGCCAAGCGCGTAGACCGGAGTCAAATTGGGGACATAGGAGACCGGCGTCGCGATCGTGCAGGAGATGGTCACCTGCGCGCCTCGATCGGTGGGGTGAAACAGATACGTGCCGCTCGGCGCGATCCCGTAATGTCCGACAAGATTGGGCGCGCTCGCGCCTGAGTAGGTCAGCGCGACTCCCGTCGCCGCGTAAACGACCCCGCCGTCCGCGACGAAATTTATCGCCGTCGCCACGAAGATCGATGGCGGCGGATAAGTCCCATCGCTCTTTTGCGCGGGCACCGGCACAGGCGCCGAGATCGTGCGAGCGACGTTTCCCGCGGGGATGGCTATATCGCCGTAGGGAATGAAATTCAGTTGCCCGCCTGACCAAACCGCGGCGCAGTTCGTCAGTTGCAACCAACGCGTTAGTGTGGACGAAGCGGGTTCCGGCGAGGAGAGCGCCGCCGACAGCGCAATTCCCATCGCCCGGCAGTAGGTCTGTAGCGATGCGTCTCCGCCAGAGCCATACAATGTAGCAAGATTGATAGATGCCGGATTGAATCCCGCGCCATATTGCGCGTTTGTCAGAAAGTCGTAGATCATCTGAGCCGGATCGGCGTCGACCCCGTTGACGCCCGTTCCCGCCAGCACGCCGATGATTTCGAAATTGTGGTTGCCGAGCGAAGCCGCCGAGCCGAGATTGTAGTTGGCTGCGCAGATATAGGCTGTGCCTTGATAGGACATCGCCTCGGTGGGAGCGTTAATTGTGAGATAGCCCCAGGGAGATTGCGGCGTGCTTCCGACAAACAACGTCAACCCTAGGCCGGCCAGCGTATAAGTGGAGCGATCGCGCCAGATATAGCCGAGGCCCGAGATCGGCCCCTCGCACAGCGCCATGATGACGTCGGCGCTATATGAATATCCCGTCACGGTCTTGTTCGATCCGCCCTTGCCGGCGTTCGAGGTCTGCGGCGTGGTGCGGAAATTGTTGTAGTAGACGACGTTCGGCGCGCCCTTCGTTTGGCCGTAGAAAACGGGAATCGGCAGGGTCGAAACGGCTGTCTGCAATTGCAGCCCGGTATAGTCCGGCTTGATGTCGGACTTGGGACGGTTGTAGAACCAACTCATGCGCCGAGGCCCCAATAGCTGAAGAATTTGGCGTGTTTCATGCGTTCGGCCAGTTCGCCGTTGCGCGCGACCTCCTCCTCGACGACGCACCTGGCGGGAAGAAAGGCGTGCAGGATCGACAACGGTTGCGAACTGGTGACGATGCCGCCGTGCGCGTAGCAGCGACCGACGCGGAACAGCATCACGTCGCCTGGCTGTGGGTTAAGAACTTGGTGAGCCCGCGCGAGCAGATTGTCGAGATAGCGTTCCTCGCCGCGATGCAGATGCCAGTCGCGGGTGTAGGGGCGAGGATCGAACGGTGCGACCAGGCCAGAATCGCAGAACACGCGCACCAGGATCATCGCGCAATCGACGCCGATTCCGCGAAGATCGGCGGCATGGTGGTAGGGCGTGCCAAGCCAGAGGCGCGCTTCCTCCACGACGCGCGCGCGCTCGTGAGCTTCCTGCGACATCGGGTTGGCCTTCAGTAGGCGATCTGCGGCGGCGGGACGAACGGGAAGCCGCGAAAGTTGTTGAGATTGGCGAATTTCGCCTGACACGTCCCGCGCGTGTGATCGCAACCGAAGGCGACCGTGAAGGCGTCGCCAGCGGCCGGCGTCGAGGGCAACGGATACATCAACGACAGCGACGCTCCCGCCACCGCCTTTTTCACGGTGGCGCGCACATTGGCGTTGACGCCGCTGGTGAAAACGATTGAGCCCTGCGCATGGCCCGCCGCCGCGACGCTTGTGTTGATGAGCCCGGCCGTCGAACCGGCGCCGACCGTCCCGCTCGCGGAAAAGGCGCCGCGGATCACGCCGCAGCCGGAATCATAGAGTGTGTGAACGCAGGTTGGCGAATAGAGATTGTGCGGCATGTCATAGTCGAGCACGACGAGATCGCTGGCGACGGTGATCTGCGCCTGCGTGCGCCCGACGCTGTCGATCGTCGCCACCCGACCATGAAACAACGTAACACCGCCGATCACCGCGCCGCCGAGCGAGGCCAGAAACACCCGGTCCCGCTGCACGATCGCGCCGTCGAAGGCGCCCTGCCGGATCGCGTTGAGGATCGGCGCGCCGGATATGAGATCGGTCGGTCTGGCGGCGATGATGACCTGCTGCTTGTCGACTTCAAGCCCGATGCTCGACTTGGATTTCAGCCCCTGCACCAGCGGTCCGGTCGCCGAAAAGGTCACGCCGTTATAGGTGATCGGCGCATCGATGTTGGTCCAGGCGAGCACCGTTCCCGTCGCCAGCGTGAAGGTGAAGCACTCGGCGAAGGCGAGCGGCGC
Source organism: Hyphomicrobiales bacterium (assembly GCA_025358745.1). Classification (GTDB taxonomy): domain Bacteria; phylum Pseudomonadota; class Alphaproteobacteria; order Rhizobiales; family Beijerinckiaceae; genus Roseiarcus. The sequence goes on from JANYIH010000234.1 coordinate 6,176, forward strand.
GTCGGGCGCGGCGCGCGCGGCGTTGAGCGCGGCCAGAACCGGTGTCGTGGTTGATTTCACTGCGCCCTCAACGATCTGAACTTCACGCTGTCGGCCTTCCAGAGATTCGACATGAATTGCTCGAAATCGAGGTCGTCGCCATCGAACCGGCACAGGAAGCCGAAGTAGCCGGTCCAGGCCAACGCCGCCCCAGCTGCGGGGGCGCTGGCGAAAGTCACCAGGCCATTGGCGATCGTGTAGGCGGCGGCATCAACCAACGCCCCCGCCGCAGTGATCCAGGGGCCGCCGTAATAATCCGACGCCAGCGTTTGGAAATAGGGGCCGGGCGTCGTCGCAAGCGATTGTTCGAGCTGCGGCCCATAGACGTCGACGGCGTCGCCGGAGCTCGCCACATGCAACACCGAATAGGCGAAACCGCCGCTCGGAGCCCCGCTCATGCTGAAGCGGGTCCATGACGAGGTGAGCGTGATCGCGACATTCGTATTGCCCGGCGTGCGCAAATAAACAAGGCCGGAGCCCGTATTGCGGCGCGCCCAGATCGAACTGACGTAGTTGGCGCCGGTCACCACCTGGCGCTGGAAAACCACGCCATTGGCGGTGGTCGCCGTCACCGTCTGCGCGGCCGTCCCGCCGAAGGGGTCGGCGACGCCGCTCGTCACGCTGGCGTTGGTCCTGGTCCACGAGGCGTTGGCGAGGCTGCCGGAATTGTTGACAAGGTTGTTGGGCGCAAAGCCAGACGGGGAGCCCGCGACCTGAAACAGGGTCGGCGCGCCGGGCGCGAAAAGTTGCGTCACCGGCTCGGAGAAGCCGCCCAGCGTGCGTTGGAGTTGAAACGCCGTCGTCGCTCCGTCGCCGGTCCCAAACAATTGTGCGGCCACGGCATAGTCGCTGGGATCGTAGAACAGAAACGCGCCGAACTGACCCTGACATTGCAGAAACAACCCCATCAGAGATTGCAGGGATTGCGCGCCCAGCCCGCCATATTGGGCGGACGAGGCGCCGTCGAGCCCGTCGAAAGTGAGTTCGAACTGCCAGACCGGATTGGCGTAGTTGGGCGAACGCACTTCGCGGCCCGAGACATGGCTCGCCACGATCGAAGCAAATGTCGGCTTCTTGTGCACCGACCAGCCTTGGCCGGCGAGCGCGGGAAACATCGGCGGCGTGGTCAAAGCGCGCCCCCGTTATGATCTAGCGGCGAGAGTTTCATGTCCTATGGCCTCACGGTCTGGAGTTTGAGCGTCCGCCAGCGCCAGAGCAGCGCCAAGAAATTTTCGAGGTCTGCGACGTCGTCGGCGAAACGGCAGAGCCACAGGACGCCGAAGTCGGCGCTGATCGCTGCTCCCGGCCCCGGCGGCGTCGCGAAGTTGATCGCGGGATAGAAGCCCGGCGTGACGCTCCATCCCGTGGCCAACGCTGCGCCGCCGAGATAAACCGCCGCGACCCCGCTCGTCGCCTGCGCCGGCTCGGCGTAGCCGGCCAGCGAGCGCGTCAGCGCGAAACTCGTCGTCAAGCCGTCGCCGGTTCCGATCCTTTGCCCCACGACGCTGGCGAGCCCCGGCGGCGCCAGCCAGAACGCCCCCGCCTGGCCCGCCATCGTCTCGTAAAATCCGGCGATCGTTTGCAGTTCCGCACGGGCGTCGGCGCGCAGCGCGTCATAGTTGAGTTCGATTTCGTAGGTCGCCAGCGCGCGCGAGTTGGCGCGGCTTTCCCGGCCCGAAACATGCGGCGCGACATCGGTTGAAAACCTTGGCCGCACGATCGCCGACCAACCGAGCGTCGCCAATGCCGGAAACGTGGGATAGACCCCCGGCGACGGATCGGCCGAGGGCGCAGCCGGCGGCGTCGCCGTGCGGCCCGCGCCCTGCCAATCGCCATAGGCCCAGTCGGCTGCGTCGCCCCATACGCTCGACAGGTTCGGGAATGTGGGAAACGGCCGCGCGTCCCAGTTCCACACGCAGGAGAACGTCCATTGGATCATCGGCACGCCGGCGGCGCTCGCGTTGTTGGCCTGCCAATAATCGTGGATGGCGTCGAGCGCGATCGCCGGCAGCGTGTCGTCGCGCAACGGCGCGACGCCCCCGCCCGAAACCGAGTTCCAGATCGACCAATAAGGCGTGCCGCTGGCGCTCGACGAGGGCGCATAAAACAGATTGGGTTGATTGGTCCCCTTGTCGACCGCCGGCACGCCATATTCGAGAAACACGATCGGCTTGGATTGGGGAACCCAGGCCGTCGCCGGCCCCTGCGCCGTCCAGCCCGCGCCCGTGTCGTAGATCGCATGGTGCGGATTGTTCCACCACCAGCGGACTTGTTTGTTGGCGAGAATCTGCTGGCCGGGAAAATAGGGTTGGCGCGTCTGCGTCAGCCGATCGCCTTCCGGGCGCGACACGATCAGTCCGGAACCCAGCGGATCGTCGCCGGCGCCCAGATTGTTGGAATCGCCATAGAACCAATCGAACTTCTCGCCGCCCTCGATATTGGCCTTCAAATATCCGGCGGATAGAATCGTCGGCGCGCCCGTCAGCCCGAATCCGCGCGTCGCGGGCGTCGGCGTCGGCCAGGAGGCGGGCGGCGCCGCCTGCCAATTCGCCGCGTCCAGCCCACCCGTTCCCGTCGTCCAGTCGCTCAACGGCAGATAATTGTCGAACGCTACGAAATCCACCGCCGCCGAAGCGTAGAGCGCGTCGAGATGCGGCCATTGCCCGTCGGCGCCGGCGTGCTGAAACCCCATCCAGTCCGACCAATCGGCGGAATAGGCGATCAGGTTGGAAAGGGCGGAGAGATTTCGCGTCAGTCCCGCGCCGTCGAACACGCCGCGCACGTCGCTGGCGAGTTGCGCCAGCCCGGCGACGAAGGGATAGTCCCAAACCGCGTGGCCCGCGCCATCGACCGTCCCCGCTTTCGTCCAGCCGGGCCCGCGCACGCTTTCCAGTCCACGCAATTCCGAGCCGATCACGAACAGATCGACGCCGCCCGCCACCACGCACAGTTGGGCATAATGCAGAACCATCCGCCGATAGGTCCAATCCGTCGCCGAGCCGGAATAGCCGACCGTGAGATTGACCGCGTCGCGTGTGAACTGCGCCGGCGCCGCGGACCCGAGAAAGGCGTTGACGGCGGAAGTCGCCGCGGCGCTGACGTCAGGCGAATAGCTGATCTGCCCGCGCCATGGCAGACCCGGCGCCGTCATCAACAGAAACGGATAAAACACGACCTTTAAACCACGCGCCTTCAGATCGCGCAGGCAGCGCACCATTGAGGAATCGCTCGGCGTTCCGCCATAGACGAAGCTGCCGTCGCCCGCGGTCGGCAGCGCGATCAACCCGCTGGAGCTTTGCGTCAGACCCGAACAGCGCCAGACATCCGCGCCCCCGCCGGTCTGCGCGAACGCGCCCCCGATATAGGTCGTCGAGGGATAGACATGGCACGCGCCCGCCGTCAGCCCATCGCAGAACCAGGCGCACACCACCGACACACAACCGCATTCGGGATGCTGCGCCTGCAACTGATTGAGGGCGATGGAATAGTCGGTCGCAGCCCCCCCGCCGGCGTAAGCGTTGATCGCCGAGAGCGCCGGTTCGCTCGCGCGCCGACCGAGGAAGGGAATGGTGTCATAGGTGAATTCGCCCGTCGCCGGGAGAAGATGGACGCCGGTCAAAATTGGCAATTTCCGTGCCCCGCCTGAAGCCTGGGTCCCCGCCGTCGCGTGGGGATACGGTCGCTTCGCGCGGTTCGATCCGGGCGGCGCCAAGCGCGCTGGCCTCCGGTGACACGACTGCGACTATACCCAATATGTTCTGAAACGGCGAAAGCGTCAACGGATATTTCTGTTTTTTACAATACACCGCCCTCGCGGACGACTTAACGCCTGCTGTCAAAGGCTTAGGCGAGGCGTGGTCGGGGCAGCAGGATTCGAACCTGCGACCTGAAGTTCCCAAAACTTCTGCGCTACCGGGCTGCGCTATACCCCGCGCCGTGCATCCGCCTAACACGACGCAAGGCCGCGAACAAGGAAATCACGGCGGCCCGATCAAACCAGCCCTCGCCGCATCGAGCCGCGCCGTCGCCTTGGCGATGTCGAACATTTCCCCCGCCCGCGCCCGCCCGGCCGCCTGCAAGCCACGTCGAAGCTCGTCGTCGAGCGCCAGCCTTCGCAGCGCCGCAACAAAAGCGGCGGGGTCGCCGGGATCGACATAAAACCCCGCATCCCCCGCGATTTCAGGCAATCCGCCGCGACGGCTCGTCAGCAGGGCGCAGCCGTTGGCGAGCGCTTCGATCGCGGCGCGCGGGCACGGATCGTCCCAGACGGAGGGAACGGCGGCGATCTCCGCCTGCCTCAGCAGCGCCATCGCCTCCGCGTGCGACACCTGCCCCCGGATCTCGACCTTTTCGCTCCTCACGCCCACGAGCAGGCCGTCGGGATCGCCACCGGCGATCGCCAGCCGCCATCCCGGCAGATCCGACGCCAGGAACGCGGCCACCAGCTCGACCGTCCCCTTGATCCTGGAAACCCGCCCCGTGAAAGCGATCAGCCGCGCCTTGGCGCCCGTCTCGCGGGGCCGTTCGGAGCCGTTGAGGATCGTGACAACCTTGCCTTCGCCCGCGTCCAGCCCCTCGACAAATCTTCCCCGAATGAACTCGCTGACGCAATAGACCGCATCGCATTGCGCCAGCAGCCTGCCGCGCTCGGCCAGGCTGCGCGATCCGTCCATGCTCTGCGGGTCGTTGTGCAGATGAAGCGCAAGCTTTGCGCCCGGCAGCCGCTTTCGCAGCGCATCAATCAGGTACGGCCTGTTCTGCACCTCGATCAGCGCGTAGTCGCCTAGCGCCTCCGCGAGCGCCCGCCCATAGGCGTCGCGTTCCCGCCGCCACCAGCGCCGCCACCCCTCCAACCGGCGATAGGACGTGTCGGGATATTCGCACACCCCCGCACCGAAAATGTCGATCCGCGCCGCATATCGGCTGAAGCGTTGGAAATCGCGGGCGCAAAGCGCCACCGCGCCCGACTTTCCGGTCAGGAAGGACTCGCGCGAGGGCAGCGCCACGGCGATGCGCCCCGCCCTCACCACAGCTTGGTCGGCCAAAGATAGGTCTGCGAAAACGAGCGTCGAAACAGGACCTCCTCGACGAAGCGGGCGACGATCCGCTCGTTGTAGGCCTCGTGCGCCTTGCGCCATCCCGCTTGCGCGATGCGCCGGCGCGCCGCATCGTCGCGCTTGAAGCGCAGCGCCGCCCCCAGCATCGCCTCGGGCGTCGCGGCGAACACCATCTCCCGCCCCGGCTCGAACAATTCCTGATAGGAATTTGTCTCGTAGGACAGCGTCAGCAGGCCGCAGCCGAGGAGTTGGCTCACGCGGTCGGAATTGTAGAGGTAAAGCTCTTGCGCCGGCGCCGCGACGCTCGCCGTCTCGGCCCGGTCGGAATTGAGATTGAGCCCCATCCGCGCCGCCCCGAGCGCCGCGAAATAAGCCGCGCCGTAAACACCGCGCGTCCCCTCGAAGCCATGAAACGCGCAGGCGAGTTCGGCGCTTTGCCGGAACAGGCGCGGCGTCGCGCGGCGCGGATCGTCCGGACGGTCGCCGCCCGCATGGGCTGCGAACACCACGTCGACCGGCAGTTCGCCGCGCTCGAAATTGCGCAGGTCTTCAACCGAAGCGTCGACGGGATTGGGGATGAAAGCCGACACATTGCTCGGCGTCGAGAACCCCGCCAGCGCCGCGCCCGCCGTGGTGACGAAGGTCGCGTCGGTCACGCGCGCGCGGTCGGCGAGAAATTCCGCGTTGACCGGGCGAAACAGCGGATCGACGCAGATTTGCGCCAGCCGCGCCCCGCCCGCCTTGGCCTGAGCCAAAGTCTCCGTCGCGATCAGACAGGCGTGCGCGAAGACGATTCCCTGAGGCGCGTAATTGCGCGCCGCGTCGAGAAATTTGGCGTTGGCCGCGCCCCGCCCGGCGCGCGACGAGCGCAGAATCGTTCCCGCGCGCGCAACGTCGCGGTCGCTGAAGAACCAGACGCTGTGGCCGTTGCGGATGAAACCGTTGGCGAGCTTGCGTTCGACGCTGTAATAGCGCCGGCCGGGCTCGCGCTCGCCCGCATTGCCGATGATGAGAATCCGCATGGCGCCGCCTATGGCGGGGCGGCCGCGCTTTGGCAATGGCTTGCGTCAAACCTGCCTTCGCCCGATATAACGCCCGTGACCGTGCGCCCGCTCCACCTCGTCAACGCCATGTTCGGCCGCAAGCTCGGCGGGCTGGAGCAGGTCTACGTCGATTACAGCGAGGCGCTGGCGCTGCGCGGCCACACGATCGTCAATCTGGTGTCGCCGGGCGCGCTCGCCGCCGCCCCCTTGCGCGCGCTCGGTCAGGGCGTCGTCGAGATCGGCAATTTCAACCAATGGGACCGAATCGCGATCTGGCGCCTGCGCCGCGCGCTAACAGGTCTGCGCCCCGACGCCGTCATCGCGCACGGCAATCGCGCCATCCATCTCGCGCGCCCCGCCGCGCGCGGCCTTGCCCCGTTCGTCGCCGTCACCCACAATATCAACGTCAAGGGCGCCATCGGCGCCGATGTCGCCATCGCCATCAACGACGACATGCGCACGCGCCTGATCGCCGCCGGCCAGCCGGAAGCTCGCACGCCCAAGCTGTTCAACATGGTGCGCCGACCGCCGACGCTGCCCGCGCCCGCCCCGCCCAGAGACCCGCCGGTGATTGGCGCGATGGGCCGATTCGTGGCGAAAAAGGGTTTCGACGTCTTCCTCGAAGCCCTCGCGCGCCTCAAGCGCCAGGGGCGCCCTTTCCGCGCCATCCTCGCTGGCGCGGGCGAACTCGAAGCGCCGCTCAAGTCTCAGGCCGCGAGGCTGGGCCTCGACGAGGTGGCCTTCCCCGGCTGGGTCCACGACAAGGACGCCTTCTTCCGCGAGATCGACCTGTTCGTGTTCCCCTCCTCGCATGACGTCTGCCCCGTCGTGCTGCTGGAAGCGTTCCTGCGGGCCAAACCCGTCGTGCTGAGCGATTGCCCCGGCCCGCGCGAAATCTCGTCCGACGGTCGCGACAGCCTCCTCTTTCCCATCGACGACGCGCCCGCGCTGGCGGACCGCATCGCCCGCCTGCTCGACGAACCCGGCCTCGCCGAACGCCTCGGCGCCGCCGCGCAGGCGAAAATTCTTGAACAACACACGTTCGAGCAAGCCGGCGCGCGGCTGGAGGCGATTCTGCGCGAGGCGGCGGCGTGAGAGCCGCGCTGTGGCTCTGGCTCGCCGCCGCGACCCCGGCCCTGGCCAACCCCGTCTGCCGGCTGGATCACGCAGCCGCGCCCGATGTCGCCGACACCTATGCCGGCGTCGTGCGCGGCCCCGCCTCCGCGCAGGAAATCCTGACCCAGACCGCGATTGCGATCAACCGCACCCATGCCCCGATGAGCCCGAAATACGAGACCCTGCCGCGCGTGTTCGTGTTCTACGAGGTCGGCGGCCAGCGCCACGGCACCATCGCCGCCGTGATCGACGGCGATATGCCGCCGCCCGGCGCGCCCGTCACGCTCGCCTCCCGCCGCCGCGACCCCGACTTGCCCTGCGCCTTCATCCCCTGGACGGTGACCAGGGGCGGGCCGGGCAAGCAGGTGTCGTGAGACGCCTCACTTCTCCGGCGGATTCGTCCGCAAATGTAGCTCCCGCAGCTGCTTCGTCGAGGCTTCGCTCGGCGCGCCCATCAGAAGGTCTTCGGCGCGCTGGTTCATCGGGAACAGCGCCACCTCGCGCAGGTTCTGTTCGCCCGCCAGCAGCATCACCACCCGGTCGACGCCCGCCGCCATCCCGCCATGCGGCGGCGCGCCGTAGTGGAAGGCGCGGTACATGCCGCCGAAACGGTCGATCACCGTCGCTTCAGAATAGCCGGCGATCTCGAACGCCTTCACCATCGCCTCCGGCTTGTGATTGCGGATGCCGCCCGAGGCCAGCTCATAACCGTTGCAGGCGATGTCGTACTGGAACGCCTTGATCGTCACAGGGTCCTGTGTCTGCAACGCCTCCAGCCCGCCCTGCGGCATCGAGAACGGGTTGTGCGAGAAGTCGATCCTTTTCTCGTCCTCGTTATATTCGAACATCGGGAAATCGACGATCCAGGCGAATTCAAACCGCGCTTCGTCAATCAGCTTCAGTTCCGTCCCGACCTTGGTGCGCGCCAACCCCGCGAACTTTCCGAACTTGTCGGGGTCGCCGGCGACGAAGAACGCCGCGTCGCCCGCCTTCAACC
>JANYIH010000271.1 GCA_025358745.1 Hyphomicrobiales bacterium
TGTTCAACATGTCCTATTCGGTGGGACAGTTGCACAAATATTCGGTCGGCCTCTATGGCAGGCTCGGCGCCGAGACGGGGCTCGACGTCGGCTTCCGGCAAGTGTCGAACATCCGCCTCGCGCGCACGCAGGACCGGCTTGACGAGTACAAATATTACGCCGGCGTGGCGGCCACCATCGGCGGCGTCGAGGTCAAATTCCTGACGCCCGACGAGGTGAAGGAGATCTGGCCGCTCTGCAACGTCGAGGGTCTACTCGGCGCGATCCAGCACCCGCAGGACGGCTACATACAGCCGGCCGATCTGACGCAGGCGCTGGCGCGCGGGGCGCGCGAGCGCGGCGCCGAGATCAACCGAAACACCACAGTGACGGCGATCGAGCGATTGCCCGGCGGCGAGTGGAAAGTGGTCACCGACAAGGGCGAGATTGTTTGTGAGCACGTGATCTCGGCGAGCGGCAATTTCGCGCGCCAGACCGGCCGGATGGTTGGACTCAACGTGCCGGTGATCCCGGTCGAGCATCAATATATCGTCACGCAGGCGATCCCGGAGATTCAGGCGCGTCGCGCCCAGGGACTGCCGGAAATGGGCGTGCTGCGCGAATCCGATTCCTCCTGGTACATGCGCGAGGAGGCGGGCGGTCTGCTCCTCGGACCTTATGAGATCGGCGCACCGGCCTGCTACGTCGACGGGCCGTCGCGGGATAGCGAATATGAGTTGTTCCAGGAGGATCTGGAACGGCTCGGGCCTTATATCGAAACGGCGATCGCGCGCGTGCCGGTGTTTGGCGAGGTCGGCGTCAAGAAGGTCTATAACGGCGCCATCGCCTACACGCCCGATGGGTCGCCGATCGTCGGCCCGGCGCCGGGCCTGCGCAATTTCTGGCTCAACGAAGGGCATTCGTTCGGCGTGACGGCGGCGGGCGGCGCGGGCTGGCAGTTGGCGGAATGGATCGTCGAGGGCGAACCCTCGGTCGACATGCTGGGCGTCGATCCGCGCCGCTTCGGGCCGTACGCACAACGGGGTTATCTGATCGAGAAGAACGAGGAGGCCTACGCGAAAGTCTTCACGGTTCACTATCCCAACGAGGAGCGCGGCGCGGCGCGTCCATTGCGCCAGACCCCGTGCTACGAGCGCATGAAGGCGCTCGGCGCGGTGTTCGGGTCGGTCTATGGTTGGGAGCGGCCCAATTTCTTCGCGCCGCCCGACTATGCTCTCAACGCGCGCGATCTCAACAAATCCGACGTGCTGCTGAACGAGAACCATCCGGCAGGCTCCCGCCCGCGTGAAAAATGGAGCTTTCGGCGCTCAAACGATTTCGACTTCGTCGGCGCCGAATGTCGCCATGTGCACGAGAACGTCGGTTTGCAGGATATGTCGGCGTTCGCCAAGTTCGAAGTGTCCGGCTCCGGGGCCGAGGCGTGGCTCGACTCCATCCTCACCAACAAGATTCCGAAGGCCGTCAATCGCGTCTCGCTGACTTATCTGCTCACCAAACAGGGCGGCGTGCGCGCGGAGTTTACGCTGACGCGCACGGGGCGCGACCGGTTCTATCTCGTCTCTGCCGGCGCGTTGGAGACGCACGATCACGACTCGCTGCTGCGGCTGGCGCCGAACGACGGCTCGGTGCGAATCGACAAGGTGACGACGCAATATGGCGTGCTGGTGCTGGCGGGGCCGCGCTCGCGCGAAGTGTTGGCGAAGGTCGCCGGCATCGACGTCACCAACGCCGCGTTCCCCTGGTTGACGGCGCGGCCGCTGTCGATCCGCGCGGCGGGCGCCGTCGCCATGCGCGTCAATTTCATCGGCGAGCTGGGTTACGAAATCCACCACCCCATCGAGATGCAGAACTATATTTTTGACGCGCTGATGGAGGCCGGCGGCGCATTCGGGATCAAGCCGTTCGGCATCCGAGCGATGGATTGCCTGCGGCTGGAGAAGTCTTACAAGTTGGTGGGGCGCGAACTCTCAATCGAATATGCGGCGTTGGAAAGCGAACTCGCGCGCTTCGTAGATATGAAGAAGGAGTTTTTGGGCAAGGACGCGCTGCTCAAATGGCGCGACAAGGGCTTCGCCAACAAACTGGTGACGCTGGAAGTGCTCGGCGTGAGGGACTTCGACGCGCGCGGTTCGGAGCCGGTGTTCAAAGAGGGAACAACCGTGGGCCGCACCACGTCGGGCGGCTATGGTTGGCGCACCGGCAAATCGCTGGCGCTGGCGATGGTCAAGCCCGAACTGGCGGTCGAGGGGACGGAACTCGTCGTGCGCGTGCTCGGCGAGGATTTCGCCGCGCGCGTGATTGGCGACAGCCCCTTTGACGCGGATAATTCCGCGCTGCGGTCTTAAGCGCCCGCCTCGGTCCGTCGCGCGCGCAGCAGCGCGCGATAGATCTCGTCGTCGCCGCACAGGCCCGCCATGCGGCCAAGCTGATCAACCAGCACGATCGGGTTGCCGGATTTGCGCCGCAACTCGATCGCCATGCGCATTTTCAAATCCACCGGCGCGACGATGATGTCGGCGCGCGCCCCGGCGATTTCAGCCGAGGCGAGTGTTCCCGCGGCGCCGTCGAGCGTGCAACTCTGCGGCCGCCCCTCGGCGTCGAGCGCGAGGCGAATGCGGCCGTGTTTGTCGAGCAGAACGTCGGAACCTTCGCGCGCGAGGCCGGCCGCCGGCGTCATCATCGAGGCCCCGCGCAGCACGTTGAGCGGATTCATGTGTTTGACGAATTCGGCGACGTAATCGTTGGCGGGGGTGAGCAGGATCTGCTCGGCCGTGCCCCATTGCACGACCCGGCCGCCTTCGAGAATGGCGATGCGGTTGCCCAGTTTCATCGCCTCGTCGAGATCGTGGCTGACGAAGATGATGGTCTTCTTCAGGTCGGTCTGAAGCGCCAGCAGTTCGTCCTGCAACTTGTCGCGGATCAGCGGATCGAGCGCGGAGAACGGCTCGTCCATCAGCAGAATGTCGGCGTCGGTGGCGAAGGCGCGGGCGAGCCCGACGCGCTGCTGCATCCCGCCCGACAATTCGTGGCCGAATTTCTCGGCCCATTGCGTAAGACCAACCAGCGCCAGTTTCTCGTCAACCACGCGGGCGATCTCGGACCTGGAGGCGCCGCGCAATTCGAGGCCGAGACCGACATTCTCGCGCACCGTCCGCCAGGGCAGCAGCGCGAATTGCTGGAACACCATGGCGATGCGGCGCGTGCGCAATGCGCGCAGTTCCGCCGCGCTGCAATGGGCGACGTCAACCTGCCGGCCGTTGTCTTCAACCAGCACACGGCCGCGCGCGACCTGGTTGAGGCCGTTGACAGCGCGCAGGATCGTCGATTTGCCGGAGCCGGACAGGCCCATCAGCACGCAAATCTCGCCGGGCTCGACCGACAGCTCAACGCCCGCCGCCCCCAGGACAACGCCGGTCTGCGCCAAAATTTCATCGCGCGTCTTTCCGGCGTCGATCAGCGCCAGCGCGTCCTTCTGGCGCTCGCCGAATACGATGTCGACTTGGTCGAAAACGACGGCGGACATTTATGATTTCCTGCGTTCGGGCGCGCGGCAGACACGATCGAGCACCACCGCGAGCAGCACGATCGACAGGCCCGCCTCGATGCCCATCGGAATATTGACGGTGCCGAGCGCGCGCACCACAGGGGTGCCGAGGCCGGCGGCGCCGACGAGGGCGGCGATCACCACCATCGACAGGCTCAGCATGATGCATTGCGTAATGCCGGCCATGATGGTGGGCGCGGCATAGGGCAGTTCCACTTTCCACAGCAATTGGCTCTTGGTGGCGCCGAACGCCTCGCCCGCCTCGCGCAATTGCAGCGGGACGGAGACAACGCCGAGATAGGTCAGGCGGATCGGCGCGGCGATGGCGAAGATGACGGTCGAGATCAGGCCCGGCGCGGCGCCCAGATGAAACAACACCAAAGTCGGAATCAGATAGACGAAGGTCGGCAAGGTCTGCATCAGATCGAGCAACGGGCGCACGGCGGAATAAAGCCAGGGCCGATGCGCGCAGGCGATGCCGATCGGCACACCGAAGGCGACGCTCACAAGCGTCGAGAAGCCAACCAGCGAGATCGTCTCCAGTGTCGCCTGCCAATAGCCGAGATTGGTGATGAGCAGGAAAGCGAGCACGACGAACACCGCCAGCTTCCAGGAGCGATGCAGCGCATAGGCTCCGGCGGCGAAAACAGCGATCACCACGGCGACAGGCACGGCCGACAGAGTTTGCGTGAGGCCATCCACCAGGAAGTTGATGATCGCCGTCACCGCGTCGAAGAACCCGGCGGCGTTGTCCTGCAACCAGCCGATGCCCTGCTTGGCGAGCCAGCCGAGCGGCAGCTTCCAGCCTGTGAACCAGCTTTCCAAGCAGCTCTCCTGCGAACAGCGAAGCAACGGGCTCAAAAGCGAGCCATGGCGTCATTGCGAGCGAAGCGAAGCAATCCACTTCTCCGGCGTCATAGGATTGCCGGAGGGCGCGCCGTCGGCTGGACCGTGGATTGCTTCGTCGCTTCACTCCTCGCAAAGACGAGTCTAGTCTATCGCGGATTGCCCGGGTCGCTGATTGGTCGGGACAAGCCCGGCCATGGCGGCTGCAATCCTTAAAGCCCCAGGCTCTTCTTCACCGCTTCCAGCCCCGGCTTGCCATCGAAGGTGGTCACGCCGTCGAGCCAGGGGCCGAGTTCGGGCGGGTTGGTCTTCAGCCACGCCTGCGCGGCCTTCGGCCCCTCCATGCCGTCGGTGAGGATCTTGTTCATCACGACGTTCTCGACGTCGACGGTGAACACCAGTTGTTTGACCAGTTTGGCCGCGTTTGGGCATTGCTCGGCCCAGCCGGCGCGCTCGTTGGTGTAGACCACCGCGCCGCCGAAGTTCGGCCCGAAACTGTCGTCGCCGCCGGTCAGATATTGGATCTTGAAATTGACGTTCATGGGATGCGGCGCCCAGCCGAGGAACACCACGTCCTCCTTATGGGTGGTTGCGCGCTGCACTTCCGACAACATGCCTTGTTCGCTCGACTCGACGACCTGGAACGTCTTCAATCCGAACTTGTCGCCTTTGATCAGATCGAGGATCAGCCGGTTGCCGTCATTGCCGGGCTCGATGCCAAAAATCTTGCCTTTCAGCGACTCCTTGAATTTCTCGATATCCTTGAAATCCTTCAAGCCCTTGTCATAGGTGTATTGCGGCACGGCGAGCGTGTATTTCGCCCCCACCGGCAAGTTCGGGGCGATCTCGATCACCGACTTGTCCTCGATGAACGGCTTCCTGTCGTTTTCCATCGACGGCTGCCAGTTGCCCATGAACACGTCGATGTCCTTGTTCTTCATCGAGGCGTAGGTGACGGGCACCGAGAGCACCGTCGCCTTCGGCGCGTAGCCGAGACCTTTGAGAATTTCGCCGACGATCGAGGTCGTGGCGGTGATGTCGGTCCAGCCGACGTCGGAGAAGCGCACGCCCTTGCAGCTGTCGGGGTCGCCCGCGGTTGCGGCGGTCGCGCCCATCCCGAGCATTACGGCGGCGCACGCCGCGGCCTTGACGAATTTCATGACTGCCTCCCACGCGGCGGCGCTCGCCGCCTCGCCTTAAGCTAACGACGCTTGCGACCTTCCGTCAAATTCAGACTAGAGATTGCCGCGACCGCGCAGCCCGCATAAAAGGCGCGGCGTCATGCCAAATTCGCAATCCGCTCCCCTGAGCGGCGGCGGCAAAGCCTTATCGGCGAAAGCCGCTGTGGCTTTGGACGCCGGCCGCGTCAAACAAAGGCGAAGCGGGCGGCTGTGAGCGTCGAGGCGTTCACATTGGTCAGGGTCACCAGATTGGCCGAATCCAACGTGATGACGGTGTCGGCGCCGGATTGGACGGGATGCAGCGCGGAAAAGTCGGCGAAGTCGGCCTTGCTGAACTGCATGACGTCCTGGAAGCCGAATCCATGCACGGTCTGGACGCCGAAGGCCGCCGCGAATTCGACCGTGTTCTTGAAGCCGTTCAGATAGATGTCGTTGAGCGAGCCGGCGAACAGGGCCTGCGCGTCGTTGAGCGTCACCGAACCGTTGGCGCCGATCACGACGTCCGCCACGCCGTTGGTGGCGTAGAGGCTCACCGCGCTGGCGTCGTCGGCGCTGTTGAAATAGATGTACATGCCGCCGCCAAACAGCGAAGCCTGCGCGTGGTTGAGCGTGACGGACCCCCCCACGCCATAG
>JANYIH010000248.1 GCA_025358745.1 Hyphomicrobiales bacterium
CTGGGCCGCACCGCCGCCGAGCCGATCCTCGACCTCGACGGCAAGGCGATCGTGCCCGCCGGCAAGATGATCCTGGAAGAACACATGACGGCGATCAACGCCGCCGGCGTGCAGGAAGTGAAGATCCGCTCGGTGCTGACCTGCGAGGCCAAGAACGGCGTCTGCGGGGCCTGCTACGGGCGCGATCTCGCGCGTGGCACGCCGGTCAACATGGGCGAGGCGGTCGGCGTGATCGCGGCGCAGTCGATCGGCGAGCCGGGCACGCAGTTGACGATGCGCACCTTCCACATCGGCGGCGCGGCGCAGTTGGCGGATCAGTCGTTCATCGAGTCGAACTTCGACGGCGTGGTGAAGATCCGCAACCGCAATCTCCAGCGCAACTCGAACGGCGATCTGATGGCGATGGCGCGCAACGTCGCCATCGTCATCCACGACCGCTCGGGCGCGGAGCGCGCGGTGCATCGCGTGCAATATGGCGCGCGCCTGAAAGTCGACGAGGGCGATCAGATCAAACGCGGCCAGCGTCTGGCCGAGTGGGACCCGTTCACGCGGCCGATCCTGACCGAGGTCGACGGCGTGATCGGCTTCGAGGATCTGACCGAAGGCGCCTCGATGTCGGAGCAGATCGACGAGGCGACGGGCATCGCCAAGCGTCTCGTGATCGACTGGCGCTCTAGCCCACGCACCTCGGCGCTCAAGCCCGCGCTGGTGGTGAAGGGCGCGGACGGCAAGGTGATCAAGCTGCCGCGCGGCGGCGACGCGCGTTATATGCTGCCCGTCGACTCGATCATCTCGTTCGAGCCCGGCGCAAGCGTGAAGGCGGGCGACGTCATCACGCGTATCTCGATCAACTCGGCCAAGACGCGCGACATCACCGGCGGTCTGCCGCGCGTGGCGGAATTGTTCGAGGCGCGCCGGCCGAAGGATCACGCGATCATCGCGGAGATTTCCGGCGTGGTGCGGTTCGGCAAGGACTTCAAGAACAAGCAGCGCGTGACGATCGAGTCGGGCGAGGAAGGCGTCGAAAACGCCGAATATCTGATCCCGAAGTCGAAGCACATCCATCTCCAGGACGGCGACGTGATCGAGAAGGGCGAATATCTGGTGGACGGCAACCCCGCCCCGCACGATATTCTCGCCATCAAGGGCGTCGAGGAACTGGCCGCGTATCTCGTCAACGAAATTCAGGAGGTTTATCGTCTGCAGGGCGTGCTCATCAACGACAAGCACATCGAAGTGATTGTTCGTCAGATGTTGCAGAAGGTCGACGTCACCGATCCCGGCGGCACGGACTTCCTCAAGGACGAGCAGGTCGACCTCAGCGATCTCGATCAGGCCAACGAGATCATGCGCGCGGAAGGCAAGAAGGAAGCTGTCGGCGTGCCGGTGCTCTTGGGCATCACCAAGGCGAGCTTGCAGACGCGTTCGTTCATCTCGGCGGCCTCGTTCCAGGAAACGACGCGGGTACTCACCGAGGCGTCCGTGAACGGAAAGGTCGACACGCTTGAGGGCCTGAAGGAAAACGTGATCGTCGGCCGGCTGATCCCGGCCGGCACCGGCGCGGCCATGACCAAGTTGCGCACGATCGCCACGACGCGCGACAACCTGATCCTGGCGCAGCGCGCCGAGGAATCCTCGGCCCAGCCGGCGCTGGGGATCGCGGCGCCGACGATGGAGAGCGTGTCGCGCTCGCGCTCGCGCGCTCCTGCGGCGGAGTAGTTCGCCGCCCGATGAGAAAAGCCGCCTCCGGGCGGCTTTTTTCATAAGCCAAAGCCGCTCCGGGTCTGGGGCGACGCGGCGTTTCGCCGCTTCCCGGGCTCCTATGCCGCCGCTTGGCCTGGGGTGACCCGCACAATCCGCTTCAACCTGGTGAAGGGGCTCCGTTTAAAGGATTTTCAAGACAAGACTTGCATTCCCTTGGGTAAGGCTCGCGGCGACGTTGGGCGAGGAGCTTGCCGATGCGGTTGCAGATTGCGAAGGAGACCTACGCGACCCAACGAGAAGCTGCGCTGGTTTCCAGATTGCTGTGGGGATTGGCGGGCGTAAATCTCGCCATCGCCGCCGTGGCGGCGACCTTGGCGGGGTTGCGTTTCGCCCATTCGCAAGAGTTTCTGCTGCAGTTCGCGGGTTATTTCGGTCTGATGGTCGCGTTGCGTCAGTATTCGCGCTTTCGTGGCCTTAGCGACACGCGCTTTCTGCTGGGCGTCGACATCGCCCCGACTTTCGCCGCGATCTCCCTGGCTCAGGTCGTCATCCAATATTCCGCGGCGACCTTGCCCGCCCCGGAGATCACGAGGGCAATCGAGCGGATCGATCACGTCTTTGGCTTCTACTGGTTCGACTACGCCCATTTCGTGGGCGGGATCGCGCTGTTGCGCGAAACGTTTCGATTTTGCTACTTCAACTGGCTCACCGGAATGATCCTGGCCCTCGTCGCGTTGGCCTTTGTGCGCGAATACCGCGCGATCGGCGAATTCGCGATCGCCTTTGTTCTGGTCTGTCTGACGATCATCGCGATTTTCGGCTGCGTCGACGTCCGCGCCCTGGCGTCGGTGGCGGCCTTCACCCAGCCCGGTTATCATGTCCCCAGTTCGGCGGGGCCTGCCTATCTGCATGCGCTGGAAGCGCTGCGCGCGGGCGCGGCTCGCACACTGGACTTCCAGGACATCTCGCCGCTGATCTCGTTCCCTTCGCTGCACGGCGCCACGGCGCTGCTCCTGGCGGCGGCGACGCGAGGATTGGGCGCCTGGCGATATCCCTTCTTCGCCTTCAATGTGGGCGTGCTGGTCTCGACGCTGAACGAGGGCGGCCACTACCTGACCGACGTGATTGCGGGCGGGGCGCTCGCCTGCGCGGCGTTGGCGGCGTCATCGGCGATCTATCGCGCGCTGCCGCGTCCGACGACGCAGCCCGCGCACGCATCCCCGGTCGGTGCGGTGGCGACGTCCTGAGTCTGCGCGGCGCCTTGCTTCCCTCCGACGCCAATCGTTTTTTCTGTTGACAGAGGCCGGGGCGGCGAAACATATGCCGGGCACGCCTCGGGGCCTCCCGAGGCGTTATTCGTCACGGGCGACCGCGGCGCGTTGGGGGAGTGTCCCGAGCGGCAAAGGGGGCGGACTGTAAATCCGCTGGCTATGCCTTCGTAGGTTCGAGTCCTACCTCGCCCACCATCCTGCTTCGCGCCACCCAAGTCGGCTATAGCCGACTTGGGCTATATCAATTGCTGATCTCGGGGAAACCCGAGATCAGTGGCGCTTCGCAGGATTGCCCGGTTCTCTGGTAAACTAGGGTTGCGTTACGCG
>JANYIH010000256.1 GCA_025358745.1 Hyphomicrobiales bacterium
ATCGCACGCACTATCCCGGCGAATTGTCGCTCGGCCTCGCGCGCCGCGCCTCGCTCGCCCGCGCGCTCGCCGCCAAGCCCGGCCTGCTGCTGCTCGACGAGCCGTTCGTCTCGCTCGATCCCCCGCTCGCCCGCGCCATCCGTGCCGACCTCGCCCGCCTGATCGAGCGCCAGCGGCTCAGCGCCGTGCTCGTCACCCACGACGTCGAGGACGCGCTCGATCTCGCCGACGTGATCTACGTGCTGAGCCCGCGCCCCGCCCGCATCCTCGGCGCGGTGCGGATCGAGACGCCGCGTTTCGCGCTGCCCCCGGAAAGCCGCGCCGCGCTCTCCGCCGAGGTGGAGCGGTTGCGCGCCAGCCTCTCGCCGGCATAGGGCTCGCCGCCATGGCCGTCATCGTCCTGATGTATCACCACACGCCCGACGGCGCGCCCGAGGGGTTTTACGACGTCGGGCTCGCGACCTTTCGCGACCAGATCCGCACGCTGCGCGACGCCGGCGTCTCGTTCGTGAAATTCAGCGAATGCGACCGGCCCGACAACGTGCAAGCGGGAATCCATGTCGCGCTGACCTTCGACGACGGCCACGCCAGCAACGCCGCGGCGTTCCGTTTCCTCGCCGACGAGGGGCTGACGCCGACCGCCTTCATCGTGCGCGACTGGTCAGCGCGCGATCCCGCCTATCTCTCCGCCCGCGCCTTGGGCGACTTCAAGGAGATCTGCGAACTCGGCGGCCACGGCGCGACGCATCGGGCGCTCAGCTCGCTCACGGAAGCCGAACTTGCCGACGAACTCGCCGCCAGCCGCGATTATGTCGGGGAAATCGCCGGCGCCCCGGTCTCGACGATGGCGCTGCCGGGCGGGCATGGCGGCGCCCGCGAACTGGCGGCGGCTCAACGCGCGGGCTTTGTGCTGGTCGGCAATTCGCGGCCCTTGCCGCACGTGACGCGGGGCGTCACCGTCAACCGCAACTGCGTCAATCGCACCCATCACGCACGCACGCCGCTTGGCTGGACGCGGGCCGGCCCGCTGCACTGGACGGCGTTGCGCGCGCGGTTCGCCGCCGCCGCCGCCGGGCGTCGGCTGATGGGCAAATCGCTTTACGGCGCGCTGACCGCCTTGGCGAAATAGGGCGCGGGCGGCGGCGCCAGTTCATGCGGCTCGCTGCGCAGTCGCCCGATCTGCGCCAGCATCGCCCGGGCGCGCTCGTCGACCGAATTTCCCGAGTTGACGCAGCGCTGACGCCCCGCCTCGACGATCGCCTCGCGCTCGCTGGGGTGATCGAGATAGTAATTGACCTGGGCGACCATTTCGGCCGCGCCCTCGAACATCGCGCATTCGCGACCTTCGACAAAATATTCGCGCGCCTCGGTCGTGCGCTCATGCAACATGAAGCCGCCGCAGGCGGGAATGTGGAACGTGCGCGCGGTGATGAGATCGCCGCTCGACGCGCCCTTGCGCACTTCGCTGAGAATTCCGAGATTGATCTTGGAGAGGCGAATCGCCTTGGCGTATTCGGCGCCCAGAACTTCGCGCGATTCGACCCAGGGCGCGAGGCGGGCGCCCGCCTTCTCCCATTGCATGCCCCAGATCTTGAGCTTCACCCCCGGCCGCGTGGCGACCAGGGCTTCGAGCAGCGCCTGCTTCTTGGGCGACCAGGTGCCGATGAACGACACCTCGCAGCCATAGCGCGCCTCGTCGCTCGCGTCGCAGCGGAACAGGTGATGCACCTCCGGATTGAAGGCGTGCGGAACGAACGAAGCGTTCGCAAACCCGAACTTGGCCCTGAGGTCGGCGAGCCCGAACGTCTTGGTCGTGAACACCCAATCGTACAGCGGCACCGCGCGCGGTATCAGCGGTCCATGCGCGAAGAAGCTGACGTCGGGCCACCATAACGCGACGACCGCGCCGGCGCGCCTGGCCGCCTCGATCGCGCGCGGCTCGACGAGGCGACCCTTGCATACAAACAGAAGATGCGGATTCAGCGCTTCCGCCTTGGCGACCAGCGCGTCGTTGAAGTCGCGGATGATGAACGATTGCAGCAGCCAGCGGGCGGCGCGCAGGACGCGGCTGCGCCATTCGCGGCCCCAATAGGCGCTGTCGGAAACGATGGTGACGGAATGGCCGGCGCGACGGAACGCGCGCGCCAAAGCATAGGAATCCGATCCCTGCCACAGGTCGCAGACCATCAGGATCCGCAGGGGTCGGTCGGGCAGGCTTATCATCGGGTCCTCGGCGTATTCCTCGGCGCGGGGCAGACTGGGATGCGGGGTGGTTTTCTCCGTCTTTTAACAAAAGAAAATGACTTTGGCTTGCCCCACACGCTTTAGTGCAATCTTTTTTCCACACCCGCGCAGCCTCGGAGGCGGGGCCTACCCCAATTCCCCCGAAATTCGTGCGCACGACGCCGCCGCGTCAGGGGTTGCGCAGGGGTTCGCGCGACGGCCCCGTGGAACAGCATTTGCTCCGGCCGCGCAAGCCCGATCGTAACGACGGCGGCTGGTCATTCTCGCGCGGCCCGATTGGCCCTATATGGCGATCTCCATCCGCAGCGCGAGGGCTAAGCGACATGGCGCGGACCCTGGGGTGCGAATCACGCCTTCGCGGCTTTTGCGGCGCCGTCGGCCTTGCGGCGACCGCATCCCTCGCGCAGGCTGACCCCGCGCCCGATTACAGCGCCAGCCTGTTTGGCGATCTCGGCGGGTTTCGCCAGTCTTTCGCCAAAGTGGGCGGCGCGCTCAACCTGACCGAGACGAGCGAGGTTTTCGCCAATTCTTCCGGAGGTTTGCAGCGCGGCGCCGACTACGATGGGTTGACGACTTTGACGATCCAACTCGACTCGAAGCTCGCGTTCGGCTGGGCCGGCGGCCAGTTCAACGCCAGCGTGCTGCAATTGCATGGCGAGAATTTCTCCGCCCGCGACATCGCCGCCTTGCAGATCATCAGCGGCGTCGAGGGCGACCGCGCCACGAGGCTGTGGGAATTGTGGTGGGACCAGAAATTCGGCGACCATTTCGACGTGAAAGTCGGCCAGCAGAGCCTGGACGTTGAATTCATCAACCACCCCAGCGCCGGATATTTCGTCAATTCGTTGTTCGGTTGGCCGACGCCGTTCGCCGCCGACATGCCCGGCGGCGGTCCGGACTTTCCGCTGTCGGCGCTCGGCGTGCGCGCCCGTGCGACCGCAGGGCCGTGGACCGCTCTCGCCGGAATCTTCAGCGGCGCGCCCGCGTCCAACGCCAACCCCGACCCGCAACGCGCCAACCCCTACGGCGTCGGCTTCCCGGTTCAGGGGGCGCTCGTCATCGCCGAGGCGCAATTCGCGCACGGCCAGGGCGCGGGCGAACTGGCGGGCGTCTATAAGATCGGCGGCTGGCATGACAGTCTCGGCTTCGCTGACTTGCGCTACAACGCGTTGGGGCAACGACGCGCCAATCCCACGGCGGTCGGCCCGCCTCTCCTCCATGGCGGCGATTTCGGCCTCTACGCGCTCGCCGAGCAGATGGTCTGGCGCGGCGGTGAAAAGGAGCGGACGCTGAGCCTGTTCCTGCGCCCGACCCTGGCGCCGCAAGGCGACCGCAATCTCGTGACCTTCGGCCTCGACGGCGGCTTGGCGCTGCGCGATCCGCTGCCCGGCCGCAAGGACGATACGTTCGCGCTCGGCTTTGGCCTGGTCGAGATCGGCTCCGGCGCGGTCGGCTCTCGCGCCGATTTGGCCTTCTATAACCCGGGCGTCTTCACCCCGCGGCGCGGCTACGAAGCGGTGCTGGAGGCGACCTATCAATGTCAGGCGACGCCCTGGGCGCAGATCCAGCCGGACCTGCAATATATCCGCAACCCCGGCGGCGGCCTCGCCGACCCGCTTCGGCCGAACCGGAAGGTCGGCGACGCCGTGACGGCGGGCCTGCGGATCAATCTGACGTTCTAAGCCGCGCGCTCGTTCGCCTGCGGGCGCGGGCCGACGCCTATCGCCTTGATCGCAAGGCCCTCGTCGCGATAGGCGGCGCGCACGCGCGTCTCGATCCAGCCGATATCGGCGGCCGGCGCGGCGACGATCATCGCCGCCATCTCCTGCGCGGCGCGCGTCGCCTGCGGGTCGCGCCAATCGGCCGCATGAACCACCACGAAGGCATATTTCGACGCCAGCGCCGCCAGCGCGGGCGCCAGATCCTCCGACGCCAATCCGCCGCGCCCCGAAGGCACGATGGCGAGCGAACTGGAGAGATCGCGATGCGTCGCCGACGTCAATGCGGACGGCTTGGCGATGACGTCGCTCAGGCCCAGATCGGGTTGGCTCTCGGCGCCTTCGCGGTCGAACAGATCCGACAGCCATTCGGGGCTCGGCCCCAGATCGACCAGCACGGTCGCCCCGCGCCGGCTCAGCCGCCGCGCCGCGACCAGCGCGGCCGGCAACGCGCCGCCCTCGC
>JANYIH010000262.1 GCA_025358745.1 Hyphomicrobiales bacterium
GAAGGCTGTGACGATCTTGCCGGAGCAACCGATCCGGATACGGTCTTTCGCGCCGATCCCGGTAAGCGCGTCGCGCACGAACACGAGGCCCTCGCGCAACGGCGCGCCGATATGGTCGGCGAATTCCAGCGGCGCCGCCCCGGTGCCGCCCTCCTTGCCGTCGACGACGATGAAATCGGGATAGACGCCCGTCTCCAGCATCGCCTTGCAGACGCCGAGGAACTCCCACGGCTGGCCGATGCACAGCTTGAAGCCGACCGGCTTGCCGCCCGACAGCTCGCGCAAGCGAGCGATGAATGCGCAAAGCTCGCGCGGGGTCGAGAAGGCGCTGTGGCTGGCGGGCGAAAGGCAATCCTTGCCCTCCTCAATGCCGCGAATGGCGGCGATCTCCGCGGTCACCTTGGCGCCCGGCAACACGCCGCCGTGGCCGGGCTTGGCGCCCTGGCTGATCTTGATCTCGATCATCTTGATTTGAGGATTGGCGGCGGCGGCGGCGAACTTGTCCGCATCGAAGCCTCCGTCGGCGCGACGGCAGCCGAAATAGCCCGAGCCGATCTCCCAGATCACGTCGCCGCCGCCTTGGCGGTGATAGGGGCTGTAGCCGCCCTCGCCCGTGTCATGCGCGAAGCCGCCAAGTTTTGCGCCCGTGTTGAGCGCGCGGATGGCGTTGGCGCTGAGCGAGCCGAAGCTCATGGCGGAGATGTTGAACACGCTGGCGGAATAGGGCTGTTTGCATTCCGGTCCGCCGATGAGAATGCGGAAGGGGTCGCGACACACCGGCGCCGGCGCCATAGAGTGGCGCAGCCATTCGAACCCCATCTTGTCGGTGTCGAGTTGCGTGCCGAACGGGCGCTTGTCGAGCTGCATCTTGGCGCGCTGATAGACCACGGCGCGCTGGGTGCGGCTGAAGGGGAGGCCGTCGGTCTCGCTCTCGAAGAAATATTGCCGCATCTCGGGGCGGATATGTTCGAGCAGAAACCGCAGGTGCGCGGAGATCGGATAGGTTCGCAGCACCGAATGTTTGGTCTGCACGAGATCGCGGATGCCGAGCACGCCGAGGAACAGGCAGGCGAAAAAGGCGAGGCTAAGCGGAATGTCCCAGCGCGAAATCATCGCGCTGCCGATCAGCGAGGCGAAAGCGAAGGTGAGGAACCACGCCAGCGTCAGCGCGACATAGCGCGGCGTGAACGGCAACAAAATGGTCTGCATGAGCGCCCCCCTCGTGAATCCGCCGCACCGGCTTTCGGCGCTCGGCAACGCAATGTTACGGGACTACGCACAAGACATCGCCGTCGCGTCATGCCGGCGCGGGCGCTTCAAATCGGCTAAAGGCGGTGAAATCGGCAAGACGAATGGGACAAGTTCGGCCATCACGACCGGCGATTAACGCGCAAAGCTTGTCCGACGCCGACTTCTCAATCAAACAGACTTTCGCCTTCGCCGAGCTTCGCCAGATGATGGTCGGCGTCGCCATAGGCCATGTCGATCATCGTCAGCCGCTTGAACAGATGGCCGAGCTTGTATTCGTGCGTCATCGCGATGCCGCCGTGCAATTGCGTCGCCTGCTGGCCGATGAATTTGGCGGAGCGGCCGATCTGCGCCTTGGCGGCAGCCATCGCGCGCGCCCTCGCAGCGGTGTCGGGATCGGACGACGACATTGCCGCCAGATACATCATGCTGCGCGCCTGTTCGAGCGCCACCACCATGTCGGCGGCGCGATGCTGCAACGCCTGGAACGAGCCGATCGCCACGCCGAATTGCTTGCGGGTCTTGAGATAGTCGGTCGTCATCTCGACAGCTTCCGCCATCGCGCCGACCGCCTCGGCCGAAAGGGCGGCGATGGCGTCCTCGATCACGCGCGCCATCGCGGGGCCGGCGCGGCCGGGCTCGCCGAGCGGCGTCGCCAGCGCGCCCGCGAGCGTGACCTCCGCGGCGCGTCGCCCGTCCTGCGTGGCGTAGCCGCGCCGCGTCACGCCCGGCGCGTCGCCGTCGACCAGGAACAGGCCGAGGCCGTCCACGTCGCGCTGCTTGCCCGAGACGCGCGCGAGCACGATCAGTTTTTGCGCGCTGTCGCCGTTCAGCACGAGGCCCTTCTCGCCGTCGATGACGTAGTCCTGCGCACCCTTCTTCGCCGTCGTCCTGACGTCGAACGCATTCCAGCCCGACTGCGGCTCCATATGCGCCAGCGCGAGCCGCAACTCGCCGCTGGCGATCTCGGGGATCAGCGCCGCACGCTGCTCCGGCGTCGCCCCATGCCGCAACGCGCCGCCCGCCAGCACGACGCTGGCAAAATAAGGCTCCAGCGCCAGCGCACGGCCGAACGCTTCCTGGGTCAGCATGATTTCGACCGCCCCGCCGCCATAGCCGCCGTCCTCTTCGGCGAACGGCGCGCCCAGCAAGCCAAGCTCGGCGTATTGGCGCCACAGCGGCTCGCTGAAGCCGGAGGCCGAGGCGGCGTAGGTCTTGCGCTGCTCGAAGCCGTATTTGTCCTTCATCAACCGCGCGACATTGTCGGCGACCAGCTTCTGTTCGTCGCTGAGATCGAAATCCATCTGTCAGAGCCCCAGAATCGCCTTGGCGATGATGTTGCGCTGGATTTCGTTCGATCCGCCATAGATCGAAACCTTGCGCGTGTTGAAATAGGTCGGCGCTATGGTCGAAGCCCAATCCGGGCCGACCGAAGGCTCGTTCCAGCGGTCGCCCTGTTCGGGCTGGTAGGGCAGGGCGTAGGGGCCGACAACGTCCATCAGCAACTCCGTCGTCGTCTGCTGCAATTCCGAGCCCTTGATCTTCAACACCGAGGACATCGGGTTGGGCTTGCCCTTGGGCGCGGTGCGGCTGGCGGCGATCACGCGCATCTGCGTCATCTCCAGCGCCTTGAGATCGACCTCCGCCGCAGCGAGCTTCATGCGGAACACGGGATCGTCCATTTTGGGCTTGTCGCCATAAACGGCGAGCGACGCGAGGCGGCGCACCTTGGCGAGCCGCGCTTTGGAGACGCCGACGCGGGCAATGCCGTTGCGCTCGTTGGAAAGCAGGAATTTCGCGTAGTCCCAACCCTTGTTGACCTCGCCGACGAGGTTCTCGGCGGGGATGCGCACATTGTCGAAGAACACCTCGTTGACCTCATGCCCGCCGTCGATGGTCTGGATCGGCCGCACCGTGACGCCGGGCGTCTTCATGTCGCACAGGAAGAACGAGATGCCCTCCTGCTTCTTCACGTTTCCATCGGTGCGCGCGAGTACGAAAATCCAGTCGGCGTATTGCGCCAGAGTGGTCCAGGTCTTTTGCCCATTGATGACCCAGGAGTCGCCATCCCGCTCGGCCTTGGTGCGCAAGCCCGCCAGATCGGATCCGGCGCCGGGCTCGGAAAAGCCCTGACACCACCAGTCGCGCAAGTCGAGAATGCGCGGCAGGAAGCGCTCCTTCTGCGCCTGCGTGCCGAAAGTGGCGATCACCGGCCCGACCATGCTGGTGCCGAAAGCCAGCGATTCCGGGGCGTGGCCGCGTTGGATCTCGTCGGTGAAGATCGACAGCTTGATCGCGTCCCAGCCCGTGCCGCCCCATTCCACCGGCCAATGCGGCGCGCCCCAGCCCTTGTTGGCCAGGATGCGCGTCCACGTCACGATGTCGTCCTTGGAGGGGTGGTGGCCGCCAACGAGTTTTTCGCGGATGGCGGGGGGCAGGTTGTTGGCGACGAAATCGCGCACCTGCGCGCGGAACGCGATCTCCTCGGCGCTGAAGCCCAAATCCATGTCGTCCTCCGGCGCCCCTGAATCGTTTAAGTGTAAACGATGCGCGGGGTCAAGCGAGCCGAGGATAACCCAGCTCGGCCGCCCCGCGCTCGATTTCCTCGACCCTGACATAAGCCGTTTCCGGCAGAAAGGCGACGCCGCTGAGGCCGAGTTCGGGGAATGGCGGCAATTCGCGCAAGGCTTGGCGCACCGCCGCGCGGGTCGCCGGCGGCAGCGCGCGGCTGGCGATGAAAGGCAGGGCGGGGGACAGGGGCGTGCGGGCGAGGATTTTCGTCGCGCCGACCAGTTGCGACGCGCCCCGCGCCAGCAGCGCGTAGCTCACGCAATCGATCGCCGCGATGTCGGCGCGTCCCTCCGCGATCGCGACCACGCTCAGTGCGTGGCCGCCCGTCTCGACGACATCGGCGAAGAAAGGCTTGCCGTCCGCCAGCGGCGCGACGCTAGCGCGAAACAGGTTCATGCCGCTGTTGCTGTCGAAGCCGTTGACCGCCGCGCGGTCGCCGCGAAATTCCGCCAGCGTCGTTCGTTCTTCGTCGCGGTGGGCGAGGATGAAGCTGCAATGATTCGGCCCCTCGCAGCCCGAAAAGCCATAGATCGGCGTCCCGAGAATCTCCGTCTTGCGACGCAGCGTCGTCCAGAACGGATAGCCGCAGGTTTGGCCCAGCAGCAGGCCCTCATGGCCCCAGACTTCGTACAAAGGGCGGTCTCGGATCAAAGCCTCCGGCGCGGCGATCCCCTGCGCCCGCAAGCGGTTGCGCATTGTCGTCCAGAGCCGGTCGGTGGCGGCGCGAACCCAGGGAAAATCGTACATCGGCAGGGCGGCGATCATGGGTTGGGCTCCCGGTGATTTCCTCGCACACAATAACCCGCTAGGCTCGCCGTCAACGGAGGACGCCAGATGAAACCCAATCCCCGCTCGACCCGCTGGTTCGACCCCGACGATTTCCGCTCGTTCGGCCAGCGCTCGCGCATGGCGCAGATGGGCTACGCGCGGGAGGAATATCAGGGCCGGCCGGTGATCGCGATCCTCAACACCTGGTCCGACATCAACCAGTGTCACGCCCATTTCAAGACAAGGGTCGAGGACGTCAAGCGCGGCGTGTTGCAGGCGGGCGGCTTCCCCGTCGAGCTGCCGGCGATCTCGCTGTCCGAGGTCGAGGTCAAGCCGACCACGATGCTCTATCGCAATTTCCTGGCGATGGAGACGGAGGAGTTGATCCGCTCGCACCCCATCGACGGCGCGGTGCTGATGGGAGGCTGTGACAAGACCACGCCCGGCTTGCTGATGGGCGCGACCAGCGCCGGCGTGCCGGCGATCTACGTGCCGGCCGGACCGATGCTGCGCGGCAACTGGCATGGCCGCACGCTGGGCTCCGGCTCCGACACGATCCGATATTGGGAGGAGCGCCGCGCCGGCACGGTCTCGGACGAGGAGATCCGTGGTGTTGAGGACGGCATCGCGCGCTCCTACGGCGTCTGCATGACGATGGGCACCGCCTCGACCATGACCGCGCTCGCCGACGCGATCGGCATGACGCTGCCGGGCGCTTCCTCCATTCTCGCGGCCGATTCCAACCACATCCGGATGTGCTCGGCGACGGGCCGGCGCATCGTCGAGATGGTGAAAGAGGGGCTGACGCCGGATAAGATCCAGACCGAACGCGCCTATCACAACGCCATTACGGTGGCGATGGCGATGGGTTGTTCGACCAACGCCGTGATCCACATCATCGCCATGGCGCGGCGCGCGGGTTTCCCGATCAGCCTCGACCATTTCGACGCGGCGAGCCGCAAAATCCCGGTGATCGCCAACATCCGCCCGAGCGGCGACAAATATTTGATGGAGGATTTCTACTACGCCGGCGGCCTGCTCGGGCTGATGTCGCGGCTGAAAGACCATTTGCACCTGAGCCTGACCAACGCCTCCGGCCGCACCTGGGCGGAAACGCTGGAGGGCGTGGAGGTCTACAACGACGACGTGATCCGCCCGCTCGACCGGCCGATCTACGCCGAGGGCGCGCTGGCGGTGCTGCGCGGCAATCTGGCGCCGAACGGTTGCGTGATAAAGCCCTCCGCCGCCGCGCCGCATCTGCTGCGCCACAGCGGCCCGGCGCTGGTGTTCGACAATTACCCCGCGTTGAAAGCCAACATCGACCGCGACGATCTCGACGTGACGCCCGACCATGTGCTGGTGCTGCGCGAGGCGGGGCCGCTCGGCGGGCCGGGCATGCCGGAATGGGGCGCGCTGCCGATCCCCAAAAAGCTCGTCAAACAGGGCGTGCGCGACATGCTGCGGATATCGGATGCGCGCATGAGCGGCACCGCCTACGGCGCCTGCGTGCTGCATGTCTCGCCGGAAAGCCACATCGGCGGACCGCTGGCGTTGGTCAAAACCGGCGACCGCATTACTCTCGACGTGCCCGCGCGCACGCTCAACCTCAATGTCAGCGAGGAGGAACTCGCCCGCCGCCGCGCCCAATGGACGCCGCCGAAGCCGCGTTACGAGCGCGGCTACGGCTGGCTGTTTTCGCGCCATATCGAGCAGGCCGAAGCGGGGTGCGACTTCGATTTCCTGCGAACCGATTTCGGCGCGCCCGTGCCGGAGCCGGAGATTTTCTAAAACCTCGGGCGCTGGCGTTTCCTCGGACCCAATCGCTGCGCGCTTTGTCAATCCAGTAATGCTGCGTTGCAGCAAAACGGCGGCCACGCAAAATTGAACGGTGGCCGTTCCGCACATTGTTGCAAGCTTTCGCGAAACAATATTTAAATATGTGGTGATTTGCGTGACCTGAGGGGTTGTCACATCTTTGTCTGATTTTTTGAATACGTTGGGATCGACCGCAACGCCTAAGAAGGGACCTGAGTATGATCTACCATGAGATCGTTCATACCTGCTCCAATTCCCATGTGGCTGACGCGGCTGTAATTTCCATTGGCGGCGACGTCGCCAAAAGCCTGGCTGACAACGCGAATCGCCACGACATGACGCGCGGCGACTACGCCGCCAAGCTGGTGCGCGAATTCGCCAGCCGCGCCAGCGACGGCGATCAGCGCGGCGTCGCGGCGGCGGCGCGAGGCTCGGAAGTGCCGGTGCTGAGCGGTTTGCTCTACATCTTGCGGCGCGGCATGGGGCCGGAAGTGGCGTGGATGTGCGGCGCCCGCGTCTGACGGCTTGTCGCCCGCGACGTTTTTCGTCACATTGGGCCGATGCGATACATCGGTGTCGATTGCGGCACGTCCGCGCTGAAGGCGGTTTTGGTCGACGATTCCGAGCGGGTCGTCGCTACAGCCAGCAGCGCCTACGCGCCGGATCGGCTGCGCCCACTCTGGTCCGAGCAGAACCCCGAGGTCTGGCGCGAGGCGATGTTCGCGGCGCTGGCGCAGTTGCGCGCGGCCGCGCCGCAAGATTTTGCGCGCGTGCGGGCGATCGGCTTTTCCGGGCAGATGCACGGGCTGGTCGCGCTCGGTGCGGACGACAAGCCGCTGCGTCCCGCCATTCTGCACAATGACGGACGCGCCCATGCGGAGGCGGCTGAACTCCACGCGCGACACGGCGCGCTCGAACGCGTCGTCGGCGTCAAGGCGATGGCGAGCTTTCCCGCGGCGAAAATGCTGTGGCTGCAACGCCATGAGCCCTCGCTCCACGCGCGCGTCGCTCGCGTTTTGGCGCCGAAGGATTGGCTGCGTCTGGCGCTGACGGGCGAGAAGGCGACCGACATGAGCGACGCCGCCGGCACGTGGCAGCTCGACGAAGCGGGCCGGCGCTGGTGCGAGCCGGCGCTGGCCGCCAGCGCGACGGCGCTCGCTCAAGCGCCGGCATTGTTGGAGGGCTCGGCCGACGCGGGCCGGCTGCGGCCGAAGGTCGCCGAGACGCTCGGCCTCGCCCACGATATTATGGTGGCTGCGGGCGGGGGCGACGCGGCGGTCGGCGCGGTCGCGCTGGGCGCCGTTCGGCCGGGCGACGCCTTCATTTCGCTCGGCACCGCCTGCCAGTGGATCGTCGCGGCCGACGCCTATCGCGCCGCGCCGGAAAAGCTCGTGCATAGCTTCGCCCACGCGCTGCCGGGCCGCTGGCACCGCATGGCGGCGATGCTGAACGGGGCCGGGGCGCTCGCCTACGCCGGCCGGCTGTTGGGCGCCGAAGTCGCGGCGCTGGAAGCGGAGGCGGCGGCCGGTTATCGCGGGCCGGCCGAGTTGCTGTTTCTCCCCTATCTCTCCGGCGAGCGCACGCCGCATGACGATCCCCACGCCCGAGGCGTCGCGTTCGGGCTGTCGGACTCCAGTTCGCGCGCCGATTTCGCGCGCGCCGTCATGGAGGGGGTGGCCTATTCGCTCGCCGACGCCCGCGAATGTCTTGAGGACGACGGCGCGACGGTCGGGCTGATCGGCGGCGGAGCGCGCAGCAAGTTGTGGGCGCGGATGATCGCCTCGGCCTGCGGCGTCTCCGTGGTGCGCTATCACGGCGGCGAGGCGGGCCCCGCCTTCGGCGCGGCCCGGCTCGCGCGGCTGGCCGCGACGGGCGAGGCGCCGGAGGACTTGTGCCGCGCCCCGCCGACGCTCGACGTCACCGCGCCGGAGCCGGGTCTGGCGGAAGCTTTCGCGCGCCATCGTCCGCGTTTCCAGGCGCTCTATCGCGCGCTGCGGCCGGAATTCGCCAAGGCGGCGCAAACGTGAGCCCGCGCGAGATCGCAGACGAGGCCGACGCGCTCGACGTGCTGCGCTGGTGGGGGAGCGCCGGCGTCGAGCATCTGTACGAGGACGCGCCGCGCAACCGCTTCGAGGAGGCCACGCGTCCACCGCCCCCGCGCGCGGCGCGGCCAGCTCCCGCGCCCGCCGCACCTCCCGTTATGGCCCCGGCCGTGGCTGCGCCGGACGCCGCCGCGCGCACCGCCGCCGAATGGGCGGCGCAGGCGCACACGCTCGTCGCTCTGCGCGAGGCGATGCTGCGGTTCGACGGCTGCGCGCTGAAAAAGACGGCGACGCAGCTCGTGTTCGCCGACGGCGCGCCCGGCGCCGCCGTCATGATCGTCGGCGAAGCGCCGGGCGGCGACGAGGACCGCATTGGCCGGCCCTTCGTCGGCCGCGCCGGCCAGTTGCTTGACCGGATGCTGGCGGCGATCGGCCTCGACCGCACGACGGTTTACATCGCCAATGTCGTGCCCTGGCGCCCGCCCGGCAATCGCACCCCGACACCGCAGGAGACGGCGATCTGCGTGCCGTTCATCCGCCGCCAGATCGAACTTTGCGCCCCCCGCATTCTCGTGACGATGGGCAATCCCTCGACCCAGACGCTGCTCGGCGTGAAGGAAGGCATCACCCGCATCCGCGGCGGGTGGCGGGCTTACGAAATCGCGCCCGGCCGATCCGTGCCCGCGCTGCCGACGCTGCATCCCGCCTATCTCCTGCGCAGCCCCGCCGCGAAGCGCTGGTCGTGGCTCGATCTGCGCGCGCTGCGCGCGGCGCTGGACGGGCTTGTCTAAGCCGCGACCGCCGCGCGGCCGCGAATCGCGGCGAGAAAGGCCGAAGCTTCGATCGGCCGGCCGAAGTGATAGCCCTGTCCGTTTTCGCACCCCATGGCCAATAGCCGCGCGGCGGCGTCGGCGCTCTCGATCCCCTCCGCCACCAGCGATTTTCCATGCGCCCTGGCGAGCGCGACGATGGCCCCGACGGTCGCCGCGGCGGCCGGCTCACGCTCCATCGCGCGCACGAAGCTCTGGTCGATCTTGATCGTGTCGATCGGCAGCCGTCCGAGATAATGCAGCGAGGAATAGCCGGTGCCGAAATCGTCGAGCGCGATCGTCACGCCGATCGCGCGCAGTTTTTCGAGCGCCGTCGTGATCGCGCTGTCGCCGTCGACGAAGGCGCTTTCGGTGATCTCGATTTGCAGCCGACCGGGGGGCAATCTGGCGTGCAGCAGCGCGGTCTGAACATCGACGAACACGTCGCTCAGGCCGAACTGCACCGGCGAGACGTTCACCGCCAAGACGCAATCGCTCGGCCAGGCCGCCGCCTCGGCGCAGGCGCGACGCAGCGCGAAGCGGCCGAGTTCGACGATCAGTCCGCTCTCCTCGGCGACCGGCACGAAATCGACCGGCGAGACCTGCACGCCGTCGGGCTTGCGCCAGCGCATCAGCGCCTCGGCGCCGATAACGCGGCCGGTGGCGAGATCGACCTTGGCCTGGAAGTGCATGTTGAGAGACGCATCGGCGACGGCCTGACGCAGATCGGCGTCGAGCGCCTGTTTCTCGCGCCGGCGGGTCTCCAGATCGGCCGAAAACACTGCGAATACGTCGCCGATGCGACGCGCGGCGGAGGATTGCGCCATGCTGGCGTGCGTCAGCAGCGCCGTTGCGTCGGGACCGGAGAGGAGGGACGTTGTCGCGCCCAGCGAAGCGCCGACGATCACCGGATGGCCTTCCACCACATAGGGCAGGGCGATCTGGTCGACGAGGTCGCCGCACAGGGGGGGCAGCGCGTCAAGATCGGCCGCTCCTGCAACGGCGAAAGCGAAGCTTGCGCCGCCCAGCCGCGCGATCTCGGGAAAGCCGAGCCCGCGCAGCCGCTCGACCACGGCGGCGAGCAGGCGGTCGCCGATGCGATGGCCGAATACGTCATTGACGAGATCGAAGCGGCGCAAGGCCACGCAATAGACCGTCAGCGCCTTTGGCTCCGCCGCCAGGCTTTGGCGCAAGTGGTTGAGAAATTCGCCGCGCGTAAGGGCGCCGGTCATCTCGTCATGGCGGGCGAGATAATCGAGCCGCGCCAGATGCGCACGCCGTTCCGTCACGTCGCGGAAGGTCAAGCAGACCACGCGCCGATCCCGCGTGTCCGGCACGTGCGAAATCGTCACGACATAGTCGAGATGGCGCGTCGCGCCGTCGCGCGCCGTCAATTGCGCTTCGCCGACGCTGGCCGACAATTCCCGCGACTTCAGCGCGGCGGCGACGATTTGCGCCAGCGCGGCGGGCAGAGTTTCGAAGCTGCGGCCGCGCAGGGCGCGGCCGAGGACTTCGCGCGCCGGCCGGCTCGCTTCGAGGATGCGGCCGTCGTCGCCGATCACCACCACCCCGTCGAAATTATCGGCCACCACCTGATTGAGCATGGCGCGCACGACGTCGCGCTCGCGCGCCGCCTCGGCATGAAGCCGTCGCCGCAACCGCAACGCGGCGGCCAGGCCGCCGACAGCGTAGAGCGCAAGCGCGATCTGCGCGCCGGCGGTCGGCGTCATCAGCGCCGCCCATTTGTGTAAAGCAAAGGCGCCGGCTTCGATCCCGAGACCCGCGGCGGCCAGCGACGCCACGGCGAGGATCGCGTTCATGCGCCGCTCGATCGCGCCGGCGGCGATGGCGAGCGCGAGAATCAGCGCAATCACGAGCAAAGCCGGCATCGGTCGCATTTCGCGGCCCATAACAAGGGTTTCCGCCGCCAAAACGTGTACGGCCAGGCCCGGCAGCACGCCGAAGCGGGGCGTCAGGAACACGTCGCGCAATTCCTCCGCGCTGGCGCCGATGATGATGTCGCGCCCGGCGACGAGAATGGCGGGCGCGCGGCCCGCAAGGACGTCCGCCGCGGAGATGCGGGTCACGCCGGCAAGGTCGAGGCCATAATCGACGCCGAAGACATGCGGCGGGCTGGCGGGCAGATTGGCGAGCCGCGCCCCCGCCGTCTCCACCGGCCATCCGCCGATGTCCATCGAAGTAAAATAGTCGCGCACGAAGCCATCAGGCGCGAGCGGCACGTCGATCGCCACGGCGCCGGCGTTTCTGGCCAGCGCGGGCAGCGGCGCATTGACGATCAGGCGCCCGTTGGCGCCGCTGGCTTGCAGGAACGTCGCCAGCCAGACCTTGCCCCTGGCGCGACCCAGCGCCTCCGCGAAGGCGAGATCGTTCTGGGGCGAGGACTCGGCGCTGAAGTCGACGTCGAACACGAGGCGTCGGGCGCCCAGCGCGACCAGCTTGTCGACGAGTTGACCGTGCAGCGCGCGGGGCCAGGGCCAGACGCCGACCTCGTTGAGGCTTTGCGAATCGATCTCGACGGTTGCGATCTGTCCGCTGACCGGGTTGTTGGCGTGGGCGAAGCGCATGTCAGTGAGAATACGGTCGATGGGCGCGAACAGGCCGAGCGCGGTCGCGATGGCGACGAACAGGCCGGGTACGAGATTTCGCGCCGAGGCGGCGGCGAAGGCGCTGGAGCGAAATTTCGTCAACCGTTTCCAGTGCGCTGCTGCCATCGCGTCAGCGGCCGCCGCTGGGCCCGCCGCCGCCGCCGCCACCGTGGCCGCCGTGGCCGCCGCCACCGTGGCCATTGCCGCCTGGTCCGTTTCCGCCTGGTCCGTTTCCGCCGGGTCCGTTTCCTCCGCGGCCGTTCCCA
This sequence comes from Hyphomicrobiales bacterium, assembly GCA_025358745.1. Lineage (GTDB taxonomy): Bacteria > Pseudomonadota > Alphaproteobacteria > Rhizobiales > Beijerinckiaceae > Roseiarcus. The sequence goes on from JANYIH010000262.1 coordinate 12,126, forward strand.
CCGGGGCCGAAGCCAGGCCCGTGCCCTATGCCGTTTCCGATTCCAACTCCGAGTCCGAGCCCGTGACCTCCGCCTACGCCTGACGATGCGCCTCCCGACGCCCCCGCTCCAGCCGCGGCGCCCGGCCCGGCGGCGGCGCCGGTTCCCGAAGCGGCGCCTGTTCCCGACGCCGCGGCGGCGGCGCCCGGTGAGGCCGCGGCCGATGTTGCGGACGGGGCCGCCGCCGTCGCGGCCGCCGCTGTTGCGGTTGTCGCGGTCGACACGGC
>JANYIH010000287.1 GCA_025358745.1 Hyphomicrobiales bacterium
GCCCCATATCGTCGAGGCCGCGATCAAGGCGTTGCGCGACGGCGAGCATGGCTACACCCCGGCGACCGGCATCCTGCCGTTGCGCGAGGCGGTCGCCGCCGATCTGCACAAGCGCCACGGCGTCGAAGTCTCGCCCGATCATGTGATGATCGTGCCGGGCGGCAAGGTGACGATGTTTATGGCGATCCTGATGTTCGGGGCGCCGGGCGTCGACATCCTCTATCCCGACCCCGGCTTTCCGATCTATCGCTCGATGATCGAGTTCACCGGCGCGCGGCCGATCCCGATCCCGATGCGCGAGGAAAACGGCTTCGCCTTCTCGGCGGAGGAGACGCTTTCGCTGATGACGCCGGCGACCCGCCTCATCATCCTCAACTCGCCCGCCAACCCCACCGGCGGCGTCAGCCCCAAGGCGGAAATCGACAAGCTCGTCGCCGGCCTCGCCCGCTTCCCCGACGCGGCGATTCTGTCGGATGAAATCTACGGACAGATGACCTATGACGGGCTCGCCCACCAGACCCTGCTCGCCTATCCAGAAATTCGCGACCGGCTGATCCTGCTCGACGGCTGGTCGAAGACCTACGCCATGACCGGCTGGCGGCTCGGCTATTCGATCTGGCCCGCCCAACTCTACGAAGCGGGACGCAAGCTCGCGGTCAATTCCTATTCCTGCGTCAATGCGCCAACCCAGTTCGCCGGGCTGGCCGCGCTGACCGGGCCGCAGGACGCCGTCCACGCGATGGTCAAGGAATTCGACGCGCGGCGCAAAATCGTGGTCGAGGGGCTGAACGCGATCCCCCACATTCGCGCCGCGACGCCGAAGGGCGCGTTCTACGCCTTCCCCAACATCGCCGCGACCGGCTGGAAGGCCAAGCCGCTCGCCAGCTCTCTGCTGGAAAAAGCGGGCGTCGCGACCATCGGCGGCCCCGATTTCGGCGTTTATGGCGAGGGCTATCTCAGGCTCTCCTACGCCAATTCGCGCGAGAACATCCTTCGCGCCTTGCGCCGGATCGAGAATTTCCTCGCCAGCGAGAAAGCGCCGTCGTGAAATGTTGACATTGGCGCTGGCGTTTGGCAACGCAGGGCGCTAACGCTCCCCCCGCTACCAGCGTCAATTGATCATGCGCCGCATCGCCCTTATTTTGACCTGCCTTTTCCTCGTCTCCGGCGCTTCCGCGCAACAGGAAAAGCCGCCGACCCCCGTCTGCGATTCGGCGCGCATCGGTGCGCGCGAGCTTGCCGATTGCCTGCGCACCGCCTCGGATAAGTCCGAGCAGGCGCTGCAAAGCACGTTCGCGGCCGCGCTGAAATCGATCGAATTGAAGTCAAAAATAATGGCGACGCGCAAAACGCGCTGGAAGCGGTTCCTCAGCGATTCGCAGACGCAATGGGCGGCCTGGCGCGACGAGGAATGCCAGGATCTGGCGCCGCTTGAGGCGGCCGGCGCCGGCGGCGACCCGCGCCTGGCCTGCTTGATCGACCACAATGCGCACCGCACGGCGGATTTGAAGGCGCGTTATCCTTAAGCCCCGCTCGTCTCCATCGCGATCCGCATCAGGTCCATCGAGGACCGTGCGCCGAGCTTCTGCTTCAGCGCGGTGCAATTGTTGGCGACTGTCTTGTAGGACACATGCAGCGCGTCGGCGATGTCGCCCATCGATTTGCCCGCCGCCAGCATCCTGAGGATTTCCAGTTCGCGCGAACTCAAGCTGGCGACCTTGTTGGCGTTGACGTTGGTGCGCAGGAACGCGATCTGGCGCGCCATGTCGGGATGCAGATAGACCCCGCCGCGCGCCACTTGCCGGACCGCGTCGGCGAACAGCGAGGGGTCGTCGTTCTTGGCGATGTATCCCCTGGCGCCGGCCTCGATGGCGCGGGCGGCGAACACGGGATCGTCGTTCATCGTAAAGATGATGATCTTGGCCTGCTCGTCGCGCAGGCGGATGCGGCGGCACACTTCCAGCCCCGACAGGCCCGGCAGGTTGAGATCGACCACCGCGACGTCGGGCTTCCACGAAAAATACAGCGCCTGCCCCTGCTCGGCGTCCGCCGCATCGCGAACCTCGATTTCCGCGTCAGCGGCGAGCAACGCCTTGCAGCCGGAAATGACGATAGGATGATCGTCGACGATCAATACCCGCACGCGAACGTCCTCCCATGACGCCGTGATGACGCGCCGGGCCGGGGAAATCAACCCAGCGCGAAACCCGACGTGCGCGTGACCGCGCCGTCCTTGGCCACGAACAGTCCTTCCGCGCGGAAGTGGGCGAGCAGCGCCGGCGCCGCCGCGCGGCCGATCAAAAACGCCGCCGTCGACAGCGCGTCCGCCAGCAGTCCGCTTTCCGCCTGCACGGTCACGCCGGCGAAATCGCCGGGCGAGACGCCCAGTCGGGGATCGACGATGTGGTTGCGCGCGTAATCGGGCGACCAGAAATATTGATAGTCGCCCGAGGTGGCGAGAAAGCCGGTCACCGGCGTCCGCGCCACGCTCTCCTGACGCTTGCGCGGATGGCGCACGCCAGCGAGCCAGGGCCGCCCGTCCGGCCGAGACCCGCGCGCGCCGAGCACGTCGGTGTCGAACAGGGCTTGCCGCACGCCGAGCCGTCCCAGCGCCGCCGCGACGCGATCCGCGGCGAGCCCGCGCGCCAGCGAATTGAGTGTGACGGCCATATGCGGGCGGGCGAAGCTGACCTGGCTCTCGTCGAACCGCAGCGCGGTCTGGTCGACTTTGGCCTGCGCGGCCGTCAATTCCCCGCCATCGAGCCAGCGGCCGCGTTTTGCGGCGGCGTCCATCGCCAGCCACAGCGGCTGGATCGTCACATCGAACGCGCCCGCGCTCGCTTCGTGCATCAGCGCCGCCGTCCGCAGCATCCGCAATAGGCTCGCGCTCGGCCTATCGAGCCGTCCGTCGCGATTGAGCTTGAACACCTCGCTGTCCTCCCGCGTCAGGCTCGACAGCCGATCGGCGTCGCGGATTTCGGCGAGGGCGGCGGTGAAGGCGGGCTCGGCGTCCCGTTCGTCCTCGGCGATCACTGACACCGAGACCGTCGCGCCAAACGCGACGCCCAGGCGGCGGTAGAGCCTCCCCCCGGTGGCATCCGAACCGATCGCCGCCGTCAACCCCGCTGCGGCCAGTCCCAGCGCGTCGCGGCGAGTGGGGAGCTTCATTGCGCCGCCCTCAGCCGCGCGGCGCGCTTGGCCGCCAGCACCAGCGGCACGCATTGGCGCGCGTCATTGTTGATGACGACGCAATCCATGCACTGGAAGCACTCGGAATAGACGATCGCGCCGCTCTTCTGAATCGCGTTGTAGCGGCATTTCGCCTTGCAGAGCTGGCACGGATCGCCGCATTCGACCCGGCGCTTCAGCCAGTCCCAGCGCCGCAAAAGCCCGACCAGCGCGAAGGCGGCGCCAAGAGGGCACAGATAGCGGCAGAAGAACTTGAACGCGAACATGCCGCCGACGACGAGGCCCAAAGCATAGAGCACGAACGGCAGGCTGCGGGCGAATTCCAGCGTGATCGCGGTCTTGAACGGCTCGATCTCGGCCAAGGTCTCGGCCGGCGCGTTGGGAATGGCGGCCGCGAGCAGAACGCCCGCCAGCGCGACATATTTGAGGCTTTTCAGCCTCGCGTCCCAACGCTCGGGGATGCGGATCGGCTTGATGCCGAGCCAGCGGCCGAAATCGGCGGCAAGCTCCTGCATCGCGCCGAACGGGCACAGCCAGCCGCAGAACGTCCCCCGCCCCCACACGACCAGCGTGGCGAGCGTGAACCCCCACAGAACCAGGCTCGGCGGGTCGTAGAGCAGGAACGCCAGCGATCCCTGCCCACGCGCGGCGCGCGTCAGCCCGATCAGGCTGACGATGGACAATTGCGCCTGCGCCCAGAAGCCGATGAACAACAGCGTGAAGACGAGAAACGCCCGCCGCGCCCAGGCGAAGCGGGCCGCCCGCGCCGTCAGCCGGCCTTGCGCCGCGAGCGCGATGGTCAATCCGATCAGTGAGAGCGCGATGATCGCGGTGTCGAGCGCCCTGTCGCGCCAGACGCCGAGCGCGCCCTTGGCCTCCTCGGGCGGCGGCAGGGTCAAAAGGTCGGCCGGCGTGGAATAGGGAAAGCCGAAATCGTGGCTGATTCGCGCCGGCAGGATCTGCCCCTTCTCGCGCGTCGCCAACAGACCCAGCGTCGCGGTCGCGGAAGGGTTCCAGCCCGTTTGCGGCTTGATGACGAACACCGCGAGATCGCCCTGCGGCGCCTGGGCGACCGGCCTGCGCCAGGCGAAATCGCGGATTTCCACCGGCGCGCCGGATTGGGCAAAAGTCAGCCGCGTCGGCGCCGCGCCTTGCACATAGTCCTCGCCCATGAAGGAATAGCGCCCGGTCGAGACCACCAAGATCGCGTGGCGGCCGTCGAGATCGGAGATAAGCCGTTCGAACGCCTTGTCGCCGATGAGATTGCGCCCGACCATCGGCGTATCGATTTCGCCGACCCAAAGCTCGATGAAGGGGTCTTGCGGGTGGGCGCGCACGTCAGCGTCGAGCCCCTCGCCATCCGTGCCCTTGAACGGAGCCTCCGACTCCGCGTTCGAGACGCGGTAGTGTTTGATGTAACCGCCCGCGACCAGCCCCGCCCAATCGAGCTTGTGGAACACATCCCCGCGCACCCGCGCCGAGCGGGAGGGATCGCGCCCCTCGGCGAAGCCTAGCTTCTCGCGCGCCACCGTCAATCCCGAGGCGAGCAGCGTCTCGTTGAGAATGCGCACGCTCGCCGTCGCCTTGGCGACGCCGTCGACCACGACCACCGCGCCGTCGCTCGTCGGGCTGCCGGCCGGCGGCCCGACCTTGATCGTCTGCTTGAGCGATTTTCCCTTGTATTGCTTGACGAAATCGAACAGCGGCTCCGGCCCGAGCCCGTCCACGAACACCGGCTCGTGGAAATGCACGACCTTCACTTCAAGAAATGTCCCGTCCGGCGCCAACGCCACCAGAAGGTCGATCGGCGTGCCGGAAAAGCCGGGGATCGGCGCCAGATCGACGGATTCATAGACATAGGCGACAAGCTGGTTCTCGGTCGCGTTCTGCTTGAAGATCGGCCAGACGGGGAGGCGATCGTCCTTCTCGCCGAGAATATAAGGCGCGGGGAAGGCGCGTTCGAGGTCGGCGCGGGTGAGAAAGCCGGCGAGCGCGGGCAGGCAGGCGAAAGCCCAGGCGCAAAGCCCGAGGCAAATCATAAACGCCGACCGCAACCCCCGCATTCGTCCTCCCGCGCGAAACCTACGCATCGAGGCGAACCGGGATATAGGACTAAAGAGGGAGGCGCTCCCCCTCCCATCGCCCGCAACGCTCGCTTGGCGCCGCTCCCGAAATGTTGAAGGTCCGCGCGAAACGCCGGACGCCTTCGCGGGTTGTGACCGCGTAGGCGCAACTCCGGACGGCGATGAATTTCAGACACCGCATTTTCGCTACCGTCGCCCTCGGCATCTTGTATTGCGGCGCGGCGACCGCCGCTCCCGAGGGAACCGCCACGACGGCAGGCGAAAGCTATAAGCTGCCGATTTCCCCGCCGCGGGATCAGGGCGATTCCGATTTGTGCTGGGTGTTCGCTACGCTCAACATGCTCGAGTCCAACTATCTGCAAAAGCATCCCGGCTCGCACATCGAGCTTTCGCGCGGGGCCGTGCAGCGAGCCTCGATAGCCGACCGCTTTGCGCGATTGATCACGAACAATTCCGCGCATCTCGAAGACGGCGGCGTCGCGGTTGACGCGTTGGCGTTGATCCGCGCCAACGGCTTGTTCGCGGCGCAGGACTTTCACGATTACGTCGATTCCGATCCAATATTCACGACCGCGGCCGCGCGCTTGTCTAGGATTGCCCTCGCGAGCGAAAAGGCGAAGGCGCTGGACCGCGCTTTGGCGGCAGCGCTGGGCGTGCTCCCCGCCGTCACTCACCTCGGCGGCAAGGATTTGACCCCGAGCGAACTCGCCGACGCGGTGCTCGGCGACGAGACCTGGACCGAATACGACGTGATCGGCGCGGGCGTCGCCCATGTCGGCCCGTCCGACGATCCCGACGCGCGGCCCGAGACGCGCGTGCATTACGTGCCGCTCGCCACCGCGATCGATCTTATCCACCGCTCGCTTGCGGGCGGGGAGGCGGTGGTGTGGGGCTCGAAGGACAATCATGCGCTGGAAATCTTCGGCGCCGATTACGATTCTTCCGGCCAGCCGCTGTCTTATTGGGTCAAGGATTCGTTCGCCCCATACGTCTATCGCGCGCCCGCCGAGGCGATCCACAATGTCCTGACCGACGTGACCGTCGCCACGCCGTTCGCGCGCGATGAGCGCACGGCGGCCAAGAAATAACGGTCACTCGTCGGCGTATTCGTCGCGATCCGGGCTCCCCGCCAGCACCTCGCGCTTGCCCTGATGGTTGGGGGCGCTGACGACTCCCTCTTTCTCCATCCGCTCCACCAGCGAGGCCGCCTTGTTGTAGCCGACCGAAAGACGGCGCTGCATGTAGCTGACCGACACCTTCTTCTCGCGCGTCACGATCGCCACGGCGCGGTCGTAATAGTCGCCCGCCTCCTCCTGATCCATCGTCATCGCCGGCCCCGCGCCGGCCGAGGCGGCGGGCGGCTCGTCTTCTTCCGGCTCTTCCTCCTCGGTGATCGAGGTCAGATAGTCCGGCGTCCCCTGCGTCTTCAGATAGGCGACGATCTTCTCGACTTCCGTATCGGACACGAACGGCCCATGCACGCGGGAGATGCGGCCCCCGCCCGCCATATAGAGCATGTCGCCCTGCCCCAGGAGTTGCTCGGCGCCCTGCTCGCCCAGGATCGTGCGGCTGTCGATCTTGCTCGTCACCTGGAACGAGATGCGGGTCGGGAAATTGGCCTTGATCGTGCCGGTGATGACGTCGACCGAGGGGCGCTGCGTCGCCATGATGAGGTGGATGCCGGCCGCACGCGCCATCTGGGCGAGACGCTGGATCGCGCCCTCGATGTCCTTGCCGGCGACCATCATCAGGTCGGCCATCTCGTCGACCACGACGACGATATAGGGCAGTTCGGCGAGGTCCATCTCCTCCTGCCGATAGAGCAACTCGCCGGTCTCGGGGTCGAAGCCGTCCTGCACCTGGCGCGTGATCGCCTCGCCCTTGGCCGCCGCCTCGACGACGCGGGCGTTAAAACCGTCGATGTTGCGCACGCCGACTTTCGACATCTTGCGATAACGGTCCTCCATCTCGCGCACCGCCCATTTGAGCGCGACCACCGCCTTTTTTGGATCGGTCACGACGGGGGTGAGCAGATGCGGGATGCCGTCGTAGACGGAAAGTTCCAGCATTTTCGGATCGACCATGATCAGCCGGCACTGGCTCGGCTGCAACCGGTAGAGCAGACTCAGAATAAAGGTGTTGATCGCCACCGACTTGCCCGAACCGGTGGTGCCGGCGACCAGGAGATGCGGCATCTTGGCGAGATCGACGATGACGGGCTCGCCGCCGATCGTCTTGCCCAGCGCAATGGCGAGCTTCTGGGTCGAGTTCTCGAAATCCTGACAGGCCAGCATTTCGCGTAAGAACACCGTCTCGCGCTTTTGGTTGGGCAGTTCGACGCCGATGGCGTTGCGCCCCTGCACCACGGCCACACGGGCTGAGATCGCCGACATCGAGCGGGCGATGTCGTCGGCCAGACCGATCACCCGCGAGGATTTGACGCCCGGCGCCGGTTCCAGTTCGTACAGCGTCACGACAGGGCCGGGGCGCACGTTGATAATCTCGCCCTTGACGCCGAAATCGTCGAGCACGCCCTCCAGCAGTCGCGCGTTCTGCTCCAGCGAGTCGTCGGAGATCTTCGAGGCGGTCTTTTTCGGTTCGGCGAGCATGGTCAGCGCGGGCAATTCATATTCGCCGCGCTCGATCGGCGTCGTGCGCCGGGCGGCCTTCAGCGGCCCGGCGGCCGGGGTCACGCGCGAAAGCGCAGCGGGCGCGGCGACCGCGGGCGGGGCTTTGAGGACCGGTTCGACGCGGGCAGCGATGCGCGGCGGCGGAGCGGGCGATTCGACCGGCGGAGCGGCGGTGGGGCCGAGTTGCAGCGGCGCCTCCAGCGGCGCGCTGAACGGCAGGCTCGATTCGTCGAGCCAGGGCGCGCGCGGCGCCGGCGCGGGCTTTTGCTTCTTACGGCGACGCGCGAGCAGGCGTTTCAGGCCGCTGCCGACGACGTAGCCGGCATGGATGACCGCGCCGAGCGAAACAAGCCCGAAACCCGGCTCGCCGTCGCGATCCTCGTCCTCAAGATCGACCGACGCCGCGCGGCGGCGCGGCGCGCTGGAGGGGACCGAGCCCGCCGCCGACGACGATTGAAACTGATACCCCGCCGCGGCGGTCAGCGACAGGATCGCCCCGGCCGCCAGCACGATGCCGACGCCGATCAGTTCCGCCTTCGAACCGGCGAAAATCTTGCGGGGCAGCCACAGCGCGGCGTCGCCGACGACACCGCCGAGCCCTGTCGTGAGCGGCCAGCTCGCGGGCGGAGGCAGCAGCGAGGCCACCCCCGAGGTCGCCGCCACGCCCGCCACCAGCAGCAGCAGTCGCGGCCAGACCCTGCCGAGCCGACGCTCGGCGATCAGCCGCCAGCCCCAGGCCGCCGGCGGCGCCAGCGCCGCCGCGCAACCGACGCCGAGAAACTGCATGAGTAGATCGGCCGTGACCGCGCCGCCGCGCCCGAGCCAATTGTGCGGCGGGTTGGAGGTGGCGTGATTGAGACTGGGATCGTCGACCGACCACGACATCAGGGCGAGGCCCGCCCCCACGATCAGCGCAAGCATGGCGACGCCCGCCGCCTCCGCCGCGCGCCGTTTGGGCCCCTCGCGCAGGGAATCGGGGAGATAATCGAACAGCGTGAAGGTGGTCGTACGCATGCAAAACCCCGCGCTTCGGCTTTTCGCGCCTGCGCTAAGGCTCCAAGCTAGGCGGCGGGGGTTAACGCCGACCTAACCTTAACGAATGCCTGTCGAAATCTGGCGTGGGAAAGCCCTATGGCGCGGCGTCTTCGAAGCCGGCGAAGCAGGTCTCGCGGAACCAGCGATGCGCGGGATCGTCGTCCAGCCGTTCGGGCCAAAAGGCGACGAGGTCGAAGCCGACAATCGGGACCGGCGTCTCGAAGGTCGCCAGCGCGTCGGCGGCCCAGGCGGCGAGCCGGTCCGGCAGGACGGCGATCAGGTCGCAACCTGACAGAATCGAGGGCACGACGGCGAAACTGGGGACGACGAGCGCGATGGTGCGCTGGAGCCCAACGGCCGCAAGCGCGTCGTCGGTCGGTCCGTGGAAATCGAACCGCTCGGGCGAAATCAGCAGGTGCGGATAGGCGCAGAAACGCGCCAAATCCACCGGCGCCTCGAAGATCGGATGCCCGATGCGCGCCGCGCCGATGTAACGCTCTTGCAGCAGCCTTCGACAGCGCAGGCCGTCGGGCGCAAAGGCCGGCGTCGTCAGCGCCAGATCGACCCTCCCCTCGCGCATGTCGGCGCGCAAACTCGCCGATTGCACCGGACGCACCGACAGCCGCATGGCGGGCGCCTCCTTCCGCAACTTCGCCATCAGACGCGGCAGGGTCAACGCCGCGGCGTAGTCGGAGGCGGCCAGCGTCAGCACGCCGTCGAAGGAGGCCGGCGCGAAGGCGCTTCTCTCCACCAGCGCCCGCAGGTTGGAAAGCACCGCCGCGACCAGGGGCCGCAACGCCTCGGCGGCCGGGGTCGGGGCGACGCCGGCCCCGTCGCGCACGAACAGCGGATCGCCGAACGTCGCCCGCAGGCGGGAGAGCCGCCCGCTCAAACCCTGCTGCGTGACGCCGATGCGCGCGGCGGCGCGCGTCACGTTGCGCTCCTCCAGCAAAGCTTCCAGCGCGGTCAACTGCGCGACGTCGAGCGATCGGATATCGCGGATCACGATAGTGGCCACCATTCTTTTCTGTTGGCGCTGTCGAACGAAACAGCCTTAATTGCCACGGTCAAGCGTCGGTTCAAAAGGATCGGCGCGGCTCAGGGGCGGAAACGCAATACAGGAGTCTCAGATGGAGATTTACGCCGATCCGATTACGGTGAACTGCCGAAAGGTGATCGCGGGACTGAAACTCATGGGCGTTCCTTATGAGTTGAAAAAGGTGGACTATTTCAAAGCCGAACAAAAATCCGACGGCTACGTCGCGATCAATCCCAACGCGGCGTTGCCGGCGATGCGCGACGGCGGCCTGACGCTCTGGGAATCCAACGCCATTCTCTGTTACGCCGCCGACAAATATGGCAAGACCCAGTATTACCCGACCGATCTCGCCAAGCGCGCCGACGTCAACCGCTGGCTGTTCTGGGAATGCGGCACGTGGTTTCCCAGCGCCTATATCTTCCTGGTGGAGAATTGCGTGAAGCCGCTGCTCGGCGGCGCCGCCGATTCGGCTGTTATCGACAAGGAACTCGCCAATTTCCACAAGCTGGCCGGCATCCTCGACACACAGCTTGCAAAGACCGCCTATCTCTCCGGCGACTCCGTGACCATCGCCGACATCGCGGTCGCTTCGCCGATCCACCTGCACGGATGGCAGAAGCTGCCGCTGCAAATGCACCCAAACCTGCGCCGCTGGCTGGTCGAGCGGATCGAACCGCTGCCGTGCTGGCGCGACTCGATGGTCTACGAGGGCTTCACGCTCGAAAACAACGCGGCTTAACCCTTAGGGAAGCGGCGCGCCGCTTCCTGCCCAACCGAGGCGCATCGATCCATGACGTCGCAACCCACTGTCACGGGAACCTTCAACTACACGCGCCACGACGGCGCCATGCCGGAGGTCTATTTCTACGATCCGCCGGCTGGCGCGAAGATCCGCGATCCCGGCGACGAGCCGGTGGACATGCCGGTGCGCAGCGGCTGGAGCGAGGTGGATCGCTTCGATCTGGACAAACACGGCTTCGCCCTGCGCGAGTTCCGCCCGGCAGAGCATAATTGGACCGACGACGCGGGAATCCGCCGCGATTTCTATCCGGAAGTGGTCGATCTGGTGAAGCGGACCGTCGGCGCCAAACAGGTCCTGGTGTTCGACCATACGATCCGCGCGATGCGCAACGAGAAGCAGCAGACGGCGGAAAGCGCCACCACCCAGCGCGCGCCGGTGATGCTGGTCCATTGCGACTACACCGAGAATTCCGGCCCGTTGCGAGTGCGCCAGCTTATGGCTGGCGAAGCCGAGAGCCTGCTCAAGCGCCGCGTCGCCTTCTACAACGTCTGGAAGCCGCTGCATCGCAAGGTCGAGGAGCGGCCGCTGGCGATGTGCAACGTCGAGTCGGCCAGCGCTAACGATTTCGTCACGATGGCGTTACGCTATCGCGAGCGCGACGGGGAAATCTACGTGATGAACCATTCGCCGCGTCACGATTGGGTCTATTTTCCCGAGATGACGCCGGAACAGGCGGTCTTCCTCAAGACCTACGAGAGCGAGACGGACGGGCGCGCCCGCTTCGTCGGTCATTCCGCCTTCCTCGATCCGACCACCCGTCCCGACGCCCCGTTCCGGGAAAGCGTCGAAATCCGCACCATCGCGTTCTTCTGAGCGCGCGCGATGACCGACGCCTTTCGCCTCGACGGTAAGGTCGCGCTTGTCACCGGCGGCAACAGCGGCATCGGCGAGGCGATCGCGCTCGCCTACGCCGCCGCCGGCGCCAGGGTGGTGGTCGGCGGCAGGCGGCCGGAGCGCAATGCGGCGACGGTGGAGAAACTCGGCGACGGGCATCTCGCGGTGACGCTCGACGTCGCCGACGAGCGCTCTGTCGAACAGGCGGTCGCGACAATCGTCAAGGCCTACGGCCGGCTCGACATTCTCGTCAATAACGCCGGCGTTGGCCAGCGCGCCTCCGTCATGGAGCTGGAGTTGGCGGCGTGGCGGCGCGTGCTCGACACAAATCTGACCGGCGCTTTTCTCTGCACCAAGCATGCCGCGCGGCAGATGAGCGCGCAAGGCGCGGGCAAGATCATCAACATCGCCTCGATCTATGGGCTGGCCGCGCCGAGCAAGGGGCTGCTGGTCGCCTATACCGTGTCGAAACACGCCGTCGTCGCGCTGACCAAGGTCAATGCGATCGAGCTTGCCGCGCATGGGATACAAGTGAACGCCATCGCGCCCGGCTGGTTCTTCACCGAAATGACCGGCGAACTCAAAGGCACCGACTTCGAGCAATCCGTGTGCGAGCGCACGCCCACAGGCCGCTGGGGCGAGGCCGGCGACATTGTCGGCGCCTGCCAGTTCCTCGCCTCGCCGGCGGCCGATTTCGTCAACGGCGTCGTTCTGCCGGTCGACGGCGGCTATAGCGCGAGCGACGGCCTGCGCCGTTAGGCCCGGGCGACCGCCAGTTTGAGGCCGAAGCCTAAAAACACGCAGCCGGTAAGACGATCGAGCGCCCTCACCACGCGCGGCGCGCGCAACCATCGGCCAAACGGGACAGTCAGCGCGATCAGCGCGGAGAACCAGAGAAGCGTCAGCGCCGCATGGATGGCCGCCAGCAGCAGCGAGAACGCAGCGACATTCGCGCCCATGGGAATGAACTGCGGCAGGAAGGTCGCGTAGAACACGCCGACCTTGGGGTTCAGCACATTGGTCAGGAATCCGCGCCGCAGCGCCGCGCCGTCGTCGCCGCCCTCGAAGACCAGCCCCGCGCGCGGCCTTAACAGAAGGCGCAGGCCGAGAAAGCAGAGATAAGCCGCGCCCGCCCATTTCAGCGCGTGATAGGCGCCGGTCGAGGCCGCCAGCAGCGCATTGAGCCCGACCGCCGCGCCCGCGCCCCAGACGAACAGCCCGCCGCACACACCCAAAGCCGCCGCCGCGCCCGCACGCGGACCCTGCGCGGCGCTCGCGCGCAACACCAGCGCCGTGTCGACGCCCGGCGTGATCGTCAGCAGGCCCGCGGCGAGCGCGAAGGCGGCCAGCGACAGCCACATGTCAGATGAAGCGGAACAGGCCGGTCATGACGTTCTTCAAGAAGCTCGGCTCCTGTCCGCCCGTCGGCGTCGTGTTGGATACGAAATCGAACACCTTGCCGTCTTTCATGCCGTAGTTGGCGATCCGCGCCACCTTGCCGCGCTTGTCGAAATAGATTGCCAGCACATGCTGGTCCTTGGTCTCGGCCGGCATGAAGGCGAGCGCGCGGTGCATTTTCTGGCCGATGTAATACCAGGCGTCGCCGCCGACGGTGGAGGTGGTCGAGGGCGTGCCCATCAGGTTCAGCGCCTCGCGCTTGTCGGTCTTGCCGACCTGCACCTTGGCGAGCGACTGATCGTCGATCTGATAGCCGCGATCGAAGTCGCCGTCGTAGCCAATGCAGCCGGAAAGCGGCGCGGCGGCCATCAACGCCGCGACCCACATCATTTTCCCCGTCACGCGCATCGACGACCCCATTGCGTAGCCGCGCCCGGCTTGCCAGATTCAGCGGACTAGCGGAAGCCTGTTAACGAAATCAGGACAACAGACAAGGCCAACGATGTTTTTCGACCGCTGGCGTGCGCGCCGAGCCGCGCGCGCCCTCATTGACCAGATTCACGGCGAGATCGTGGCGGCCGCCCGCGCGCCCGCGCTCTACACCCTCTACGGCGTGCCCGACGATCTCGACGGAAGGTTCGAGATGGCGACGCTCCACGCCGACCTGCTGCTGCGCCGGCTCAACGACCTCGGCGAGGTCGATCTCGCGCAGGACGTGGTCGACCGCGTGTTCGAGGGTTTCGACGACGCATTGCGCGAGAAGTCGGTCAGCGATGTCGGCGTCGCCAAACGGATGACGAAAATGGCCGGGGCCTATTTCGGCCGCGCGGGCGTCTATGGTCCGGCGCTGGAGGCGCAGGACGGGCAAGCGCTCGCGCTCGCGCTCGCCCGGAATGCCCTGCGCGTCGGCGAGAGCGCGACCCCGAAAGCGCGCCTGCTCGCTGAGCGCGCCCTCGCCACGCGGCGGCTTTTGGGGCAAACCCCGCGCGCCGCCTTTCTATCGGGCCAATTTCGCTACCCCCTGCCGGAGACCTGAGCCATGACCGGGACCCCCTTCAGCCGCCCGGTGCGGGTCGTGCCGCTGCCCAAAGACGGGCTGGAGCAGAACATCGAGGCCAACGAGAACGAACGCGCGGCGCTCGCCAAGCTCAACAATCTGCCGGCGATTTCAAAGCTTTCCGCCCGTTTCCGGATCACCAAGCAGCGGCGTGGAGTGCGGGTCGAGGGCGAGCTTTCCGCGCGTCTGACGCAGACCTGCGTCGTTAGCCTCGAACCGTTCGAGGCCGAGATCGCCGAACCGATCGACGTCAATTTCGCGCCCTCCAGCGCAGCCAAGCCCGATTCGGCCGTGGCCGAGGACGAGGACGCGCCGGACGAGATCGTTGAGGGCCGGATCGATCTGGGCGCGCTCGCGGGCGAATTTCTGACGCTGTCGCTCGACCCCTACCCCCGCAAGCCCGGGGTCGCGTTCGAGCCGCCGCCGCTGGCCGAGGAGGAAGATTCCGCCTTCGCGCCGCTGCTCAGGAAGCCGCCGCTGGATTGAGCGTTGCGCCGCCCCCTCAACCCGCTATGTTGCCGCCGCAATTACGGGCAAAGTGCCTTGGGTGGCGGCAGTAAAGACGAATCCCCTTGAAGCGTGAAGCGATCATAGCGTTGGACGCCATGGGCGGCGATCATGGCCCGGAAGTCGTGGCGCCCGCGGCGGCGATCGCGTTGGAGCGTCGCCCCGACACGAGGTTCCTGCTGTTCGGCGACGAGAAACTGATCGCCCCGATTATGGCCAAGCTGCCCAAACTCGCGGCGAAGGCGACCGTCATCCATTGCGACGTCGCGGTGAAAATGACCGACAAGCCGAGCCAGGCTTTGCGCCAGGGCCGGCGCGTCTCCTCGATGTGGCGCGCCATCGAGGCGGTCAAGCGCGGCGAGGCCGATTGCGCGATTTCGGCCGGCAACACCGGCGCATTGATGGCGATGGCGAAGGTGTGCCTGCACATGCTGCCGTTGATCGAACGCCCGGCGCTGGCGGCGATGTGGCCGACGATGCGCGGCGAATCGATCGTGCTCGACGTCGGCGCCTCGATCGGGGCGGACGCGCAGCATCTGGTCGATCTCGCCGTGATGGGCGCGGCGATGGCGCGCATCGTGTTCGACATCGAATCGCCGACCGTCGGGCTGCTCAATGTCGGGGTCGAGGAGATCAAAGGGCTGGAGGAGGTGAAAGCCGCCGGCCGCACGCTGCGCGAAACGACATGGCCGCACCTCAGCTATCACGGCTTTGTCGAGGGAGACGATCTCGGCAAAGGCACGGTCGACGTGTTCGTCACCGAAGGATTCACCGGCAATATCGCACTGAAAACCGCCGAGGGCACCGCCAAGCAGATCGCGTCCTACATTCGCGACGCGATGGGGGCGACGCTCGCTTCCCGGCTTGGCTATCTCCTCGCTCGCACCGCCTTCCAGGCTTTGCGCCGCAAGCTCGATCCCGGTCGGGTCAACGGCGGCGTGTTTCTTGGTCTTGACGGCGTGGTGATCAAGAGTCATGGCGGGGCGGACGCCGAGAGTTACGCCGGCGCGATCGAGGTCGGCTACGACATGGTGCGCCAGAATCTGCTCGCCAATATCCGCGACATGATTGGCCACGCCAGCGAAGCCCGCGCCCCGACGCTCACCCCTTCGTGAAAGTTACGAGATGAGCGCGAAATTCCGTTCGGTCGTGCGCGGCGTTGGCGCCTGCCTGCCCGAGCGCGTCGTCAGCAATGCGGAGCTGGCGGCCCGGATCGACACCTCCGACGAATGGATCGCCCAGCGAACCGGCATCCGGCAGCGCCATGTCGCCGGCGAGGGCGAAACCACGGTGACCTTGGGAACCCGCGCCGCCTCGCGCGCGCTGGCCCGCGCGGGCCTGCAACCCGCCGAGATCGATCTCATCATCGTCGCGACCTCGACGCCCGATCATACCTTTCCCGCCTCCGCGACCGAGATCCAGGCCGCGCTCGGCATCACGCAGGGCGTGGCGTTCGACCTTCAGGCGGTCTGTTCCGGCTTCGTGTTCGGCGTCACCACCGCCGACAAGTTTCTGGCCTCCGGCTCGCACAAGCGCGCGCTCGTGATCGGCGCGGAAACCTTCTCGCGCATCCTCGACTGGCAGGATCGCACCACCTGCGTGCTGTTTGGCGACGGCGCCGGGGCGATGGTGCTCGAAGCCGTCGAGGGCGGCGACAAAGGCGTGATCACGTCGAAGCTGCGCTCAGACGGACGCCATCGCGCCAAACTCTACGTGGACGGCGGCCCCTCCACCACGCAGACGGTCGGCCATCTGCGGATGGAAGGCAAGGAAGTGTTCAAGCACGCCGTCGGCATGGTGACAGACGTGATCAAGGCCTGTTTCGAGGACGCCGGCGTCTCGGCGCAGGACATCGACTGGTTCGTGCCGCATCAGGCCAATCGCCGCATCATCGACGCCTCGGCCGACAAGCTCGGCATCGCACGCGACAAGGTGGTGATCACGGTGGACCGCCACGGCAACACCTCGGCCGCCTCGATCCCGCTCGCGCTCGACGTTGCGGTGTCCGACGGGCGCATAAAACCCGGCGATCTCGTGATGATCGAGGCGATGGGCGGCGGCTTCACCTGGGGCGCGGCGCTGATAAGGTGGTGAGCGCCCCGCCCGGCTTCGCCCCGCTCGAAATCGCCGCCGGTTTCGCTGCCGATTTCGGACCCATCTACGCCCAGCGCGAGGGCGAGCGGGTCCGGTACGGCTTTCGTGTCGAGGAGAAGCATCTCAACCCGCGCGGGATGGCGCATGGCGGGGCGCTGGCGACCTTCGCGGACATGCAGCTCGCCGCGCTGATGCGGACGGGCGTTCTGGCGCCCAAGCAGGCGCCGACGATCAGCCTGTCGGTCGATTTCCTCGCGCCCGTTCAAGCCGGAGCCTGGGTGCAGGGGGAGATCGATCTCGTTGCGCGCAGCGGCCGGCTCGCCTTCGCGCAAACCGTGCTCCGCGTGGAAGGGACGCCGGTCGTGCGGACGAGCGCGAAATTCGCCTATTCCGAGAAAGCCGCCCCGCTCGATCCGGGCCAACCCGTCCCGCCGCCCGCTTATATCGATGCGCCTCCGCCCGAGGGTTTTGAACCGCTCGGCTTCGGCGCCGGCTTCGGCGCCTTCTTCGGCCCAGCGTACTGGCGACCCGGCTCGACCCGATTCGGCTTCCGCGTCTCGCCGCGCCACATCAACCTGTTCGGCTTCTGCCACGGCGGCGCGCTCGCGACTTTCGCCGATTACCAGCTTGCGCCGTTGCGCCGCGCCGGACTGGCGCAGGGGCCGTTCGCGCCGACGTTGAGCCTCAACATGGATTTTCTCGGGCCCGCCCGGCTCGGCGAATGGATCGAAGCCGAGGCGGTGCTGCTGCGCTCAACCTCGCGCTATCTGTTCACCCAGGCTTTGCTGACCAACGCCAACGGCGCGGTGGCGCGCTCGAACGCGATCTATGCGATGATGCGGCCGGCTTGAGGGTTGAGTTATCCGCCGCCATTGTATATACATCTCCAATCGACGCTCGGTATCCTTTCCCGCACGAGGCCTCCGAAACGATCGTTGCGCGCCGATGGGGCGAGAGAGCGTCCGCCGAGGTTCGGATGAAGCTTCCGAATTTGCTGTGGAGCGCCGAGAAAGACGAATGGCTTCGTCGCGAAAGGGGCATTGGCTTCGAAGACGTTGAAATCGCTTTGCTCAATCGAGGTGCTTTGTCGGATACGCCGCATCCGAACAAGGAAAGGTTTCCAAATCAAAGGATCATGATTGTTGAAATTCGCGGCGAAATTTTTGTCGTTCCTTATGTGACCGACGAGGAAAGCCGGTTTCTGAAAACGATCTATCCGAGCCGAAAAGCGAGACGAATCCATGGGAAGGCCAAAGCGTCGGGACGAAGCTGAGCATGCCCTCGAGCCGGCTCCGCCGTTCTTCGACGAGGAGGAGCGAGAGATCGTAGAAAGTTACGAGGCGGCGCTCGAACGGGGCGAAGTTCGCGAGAACTCCGCGCAAGAATTGGCTGAAGCCAACGCCGGTTGGAAGGAGATCGTAGAGGCTGCGCGGGCGCGCAAGGCGATTTCGCTGCGCTTGGAGGTCCGCGACCTCGAACTGATCAAGTCGATCGCCCGCCGCCGCGGGATTCCTTATCAGACGCTGATCGGATCGGTTCTGCACCAGTTTGCCCATGGCGCCTTGCGCGAAGCGAACTGACGCGCGGCGAGGAGCGGGCGATGTAACGAAGCGACCTGCCGCCCCGAACTTGTTTCCGAATCCCTCGTCGAGACCAGCAATGCCCGTCCTCAAAGCCCCCTGGAGCGAGCGCAACGGTCGCTTCTCCCCCCTCAAGGCGATCGTGTTCGCCGCGCTGTTCGCGCCCGCGATCTATATCCTGTGGCGATTCGCGAGCGGGGCTTTGCAGCCCAAGCCCGTGACGGAGATGATCCATCACACCGGCGATTGGGCGGCTCGGCTGATCCTGCTCTCGCTGTTGGTGACGCCCCTGCGCAAGCTTGGCGCGTGGCCGAAGCTGATCGCGGTGCGCCGCATGGTCGGCGTCGCCGCGTTCGCCTACGCTTTCGCGCACCTCAGCCTCTACGTCGTCGATCAAAGCTTCAATCTCGTCCATGTCGGCGCCGAGATCGCGCTGCGCTTTTATCTCACGATCGGCTTTGTCACGCTGCTGGGCTTAGGCGCGCTGACCGCGACCTCGACCGACGCGATGATCCGCCGGCTCGGCGGGCCGCGCTGGAACCGCCTGCACAAGCTCATCTACCTCATCGCCGCGCTGGCGCTGTTCCATTATTACCTGCAATCGAAAGCTGACGTTTCCGGCGCCGTGCTGCTGACCGGCTTCTACCTGATGTTGATGGTCTACCGCTTCGCGATCAAGCGCCTGCCGCTGTGGAGCGCTGCTCTCGCCTCCGTCGCGCTCGGCGTGAGCCTCACCGCCCTGCTGGAGGCGACATGGTACACTTTCCGCCGCCACTATCCGTTCTGGGACGTGCTCGGCGCCAATTTCGACGCCGAGATGTTCCCGCGGCCGACCTTCTATCTCGCGCTGGTCGGCGCGGCGGCGATCCTCGTCATGGTCGCGCGCAATTACCGGCCGCGACTAAGCCTTGCCGCCGCCGAATAGGAACGGCGCGACATCGTTGACGCCGGGCGCCTTGACGGCGTGAAACGGCGCCGGCCGGCACACCGCCATCGCCGACACGCCGACGCGCGCCGTCAGCAACCCGTTCAGCACGCCCTCCCCCATCCGCGACGAAAGCTTCGCGGCGATGCCGTGCCCCACCAAGCCTTGCAGCACCGTGTCGCCGACCGCCATGCCGCCGGTGATGACGAGATGGGCCGAGATCGAGCGCGCCAGTTTGAGGAAGCCGAGGAAGCCCGGCCTTCCGCCGTAAATCTCGGCGATCCGCCGCGTCAGCCGCACCACCTGCGCGGCGACGAACACGACATCGAGCGCCGCACGCGGGCTCAGCGCCGTCACCAGCGACACCCGCTTGGCGGCGGCGGCGACTTCGGCCCGCGCGAGCGCATCGAGCGGCTTCACCAGAGCCCGTTCGGCGATTTCGACCAGATCGCGCCCGTCGATGATCTCGCCCCGCGAGCGGGAGACTTCCGCCAGCGCGCGCGCCGCCTGCGGCCGCGCCGCATAGAGCGCCATCAGCCGCCCGACGGCGGCGCGTGCGAGATCGCGGTCGTCGCGCGCATGGGCCTGGGCGAGATCGGCGTGCAATTCCGCGATGCGGCGCTGACGCATCAGCGCCGAAAACTCCCTGAGCCCCAGCCCCAGCACGCCGGCGACCAACAGCGCCGCGAAGCCCAGTCCCAGCCAGCCGAAGCCTTGCGCCTTCGCCCACAAGGCTGTGACGAGATTATCGACCCACAGGCCAATCCCTAACGAAATCAGCCCGCCGAGCCCGGTCCAGACCAGCGTCGCCAGCGTCGGGCGCCAGCGTTTGGCCATGCCGCTCGCCTGCGCGGCCTCGATCTCGCGCTCGGCCTCGTCGAGCGGCTCGGGGGCGCGATCGGGGATCGGCGCGGTTTCCGTGCGCACCTCCGCTCGCGGCGGCTGCGCGGTCGGGCGATCGTCATAGGCGATTCCGGAATCGTCGAGCCGGAACGCGCGCGGGCGCGGACGGTAATCGCTCATGCGAGGCGGTCTCCGATCAGGAATTGCAGCGCGCGGTCGAGCCTGATGTGGGGCGGCGCCTCGCCCTTGGCCCAGATCGGCGGGCGGAAACGCACGAAGCGCAGATCGTTGTCGGCCTCCGGCAGCGCCAGCGCGTCGCCCGCGAACAGTTGCTCCGGGTCATCGGGCAATTGCCCAGGAAACACCGCCGCCTCGGCGACGCCGTCGAACAGTTGGTCGCCGATCCGCTCGCCGCGTTCCGGCGTGCCGATGATCGCCGGCAGTTCATCGCGGCCATGGCGGATCGTCGCCTCGCGCGTCGCCCTCACGGCGGCGAGCGCGATCACGTCGATCTCGGCGCCGACCCCCTCCGCCCGCGCCACCGCCTTGCCCGCGAGCGTGCGCAGGATCGCCTCCAGCCGGTCGTGGCTGACGTGGTGGAGATGATCGGCCTTGGTCGCGGCGAACAAAATCCGGTCGACGCGCGGGCGGAGAATCGAGGCCAGCGTCGAGGCGCGGCCGGCGCGAAACGCGCGCATCACGTCGGTCAACGCGTTTTCGAGATCGCGCAGCGCGGCGGGGCCGGAATTGAGCGCGCCCAGCGCGTCCACCAATACGATCTGCCGGTCGAGCCGGCTGAAATGATCGCGAAAGAACGGTTTGACGACATGGGTCTTATAAGACTCGTAGCGCCGCTGCATCATCGCCGCCAGCGACCCCGCCGCCGGCTCGACATTGTCCTCGACGGGCAGCGGCGCGAAGGTCAGCGCGGGCGAACCTTCGAGATCGCCCGGCATCAGGAAGCGACCGGGCGGCAGCGTGGAGAGCGCATATTCGTCGCCGCGCGCGGCGCGCAGATATTGCGTGAACAAGGTCGCGGCGGCGCGGGCGACGTCCTCGTCGAAGGCGCCCTGCGGGTCGAGACCGTCGAGATGGGCGAGCCAAGCCCCGGCCAGCGGCGCTCGCGCCGGCGCGCGGCTCGCTTCAATCGTCTCGTTCGACCAGCGCGCATAGGATTTGTCGAGCAGCGTCAGGTCGAGCAGCCATTCGCCGGGATAATCGACGATATCGAGATCGAGCCGCGCCGGCCCCTTGTTCCAGCCGGTCGCGCGGGCGAAATCGATTCGCAGGCGAAGTTGCGAGATGCGCCGCGTCGATTGCGGCCAATGCCGGTCGGGACCGCTGAGCGCGGCAAGATGCTCCTCGTAGGGAAAACGCGGCACCGCGTCGTCGGGCTGGGGGTCGAGTTGCGCGCGCGCGAGCCGCCCTTCGGCCGCGACCGCGAGAACGGGCAGCCGCGCCTGCGTCAGCAGATTGTTGACCAGCGAGGTGACGAACACCGTTTTCCCCGAGCGCGAGAGCCCGGTGACGCCGAGCCGCAGCGCGCCGCCGCGCAGGTAATCGCCGAGCGAACGCGCGACAATGCCGGCTTCGGAGGCGAGATTTTCGAGGAAAGGCATCGTCCCCTTGGGTTTTTGACAGCGCCCTATCTAGGATTTTGTTCTCTCCTCGGTAAGGGCTGGCGTGCGCCGCGGGCTTCGGAACGTTGTCGAGCCTGGATTGCAGACGAAATGCGGCGCCGCACAAGGCCTTCTCGGTTCGATCGTGCGGCGAGATTGTGGCCCCGAAAATGATAACGACCAATTTAACTATCCGTTCACCATACTAATCCCACCATCGACTATCGTATCACGCGGATTTTACCAAATATACTTCTCATTCTGCATAAATAAATTGAAACTACTTACGTTTTTTAATCGCCCTCAAAACATGACCATTATTGACAGATTGTCGTCACATTCGCCGATTTTATTGTGCTCGCGGCGCAACAGACTTTTCGACAGCGAGCGCGTACTGTCCCTTTCAACGGAATGAGGCTTCGGCTTCGCCGTAGGGGTTGAATTCAGGAGTTTGGGTATGAAGTCTCTCTTTCTGGCCGTCTTGATGGCGGGCGCTGCGACCGGCGCGATGGCCGCCGATCTGCCGACCCGCAAGTCGCCGATGGCGCCGCAGCCGGTTTACAACCAGCCGGCTTTCACCTGGGGCGGCCTCTACGCCGGCATCAACGGCGGCATCGGCTTCGCCAAGCTGAGCAACACAAATTTCGGCGATCCGACGGGAGGAATTGTCGGCGGCACGATCGGTTATAACTGGCAGATGGGTCAGTTCGTGTTCGGCGGCGAGGCCGATTTCGACTATGGCTTCATGAAGTCCGACAACGGCTTCAATATCGGCGGCGGCCCCGGCGTCACCTCCTACCGGACCAACTGGATGACCACGGAGCGCCTGCGCCTCGGCTACGCTGTTGATCGCGCGTTGTTCTATGTCACCGGCGGTTATGCGGGCGTCTCCACGCATGCCGATATTGCGGCTCCCGATGGTTTCGGCGGCGTCTACACCAACTCCAAGAACGCCTGGCGCAGCGGCGGCGTGATTGGCGGCGGCATCGAGTACGCCTTCACCAACAACATCTCCGCCAAGGCCGAGTACCTGTTCGCGCCGTTGCAGGACAAGACTTATTGGTCAGCGACGCCCTACGCCGAGACCAACCGCATGTCGATGTCGCTGGCTCGCGTCGGTCTCAACTACAAGTTCTGATTTGCGTCTGCGTCTATCGCGTGGGAAGAGCCGGCGGTTTCCGCCGGCTCTTTCGTTTTGAGGCCAACCCATGCAGCTCTGGGACGCCCAAAGTTACGACCGCTTCGAGGCCGAGCGCGCCCGGCCCTCGCGCGATCTGATCGCCCGAATTCCGCTGCAAGCCCCCGCCCGCGTGCTCGATCTAGGCTGCGGCTCCGGCCTGTCGACGCTCGAACTGCGGCGCGCCTACCCCCAGGCCGAAATCGTCGGCGCGGACATCAGCCCCGACATGCTCGAAGCCGCCTCCCGCCGCCTGCCCGACGCGCGCTTCGTTGAAGGCGACGCGGCGACCATCGACACACGCGGTTTCGACCTCGTCTTCGCCAACGCCGTGTTTCACTGGATTCCCAATCACCTCGCCGCGCTCGCGCGCATCGCCGCCGCCTTGCCCTCGGGCGGATGTCTGGCTGTGCAGATGCCCGACAACGAGGACGAGCCCAGCCATCGCCTGATGCGCGAGGTCGCCGGCGGCGGCGCGGGGGCCAGAGAAAAAATCGGCGCCTTCGCCGACTACGAATCGGCGCTCTGCCCGCCCTGCGTCCATGTCGATCTCTGGCGCACGACCTATGTGCATCGGCTGGCCGCGCCTGACGACGTGGTCAAATGGGTCGAGGGCGCGGGTCTGCGTCCTTTCCTCGATCCGCTCGACGCGAGCAATCGCGCCGCCTTCCTCGCTGCCTATCGCGCGGCCGTGGCGCGCGCCTATCCCGTGCTGCCGAATGGCGTGTTGCTGTTTGCGTTTCCGCGCCTGTTCGTGGTCGCCGCGCGTGGTTAACGGATCGTTAGCGTCGAGCCGCCACAATGAACGCCAAGGCTTGAGGAGACCCATGCGCCCGTTGTTCGCTTTCCTGGCTCTCGGCGTTTTCCTGACTGGCGCGGCGGCGCAGGACGTCGGCACATTGCATCCCAAACCGCTGCCCCCGCTCGCCGATCCCGCAAATCCGCAAAATCCGGCCAAGCAGGTGTTCGGCCGCGCGCTGAGCCCGACTGAGGCGCAGGCGCGCTCGATCGGCTTCTACTCGCGCGGCTGCATGGCGGGCGCGCAAGCCTTGCCGCTCGATGGGGAAAGCTGGCGCGTCATGCGCGTCTCGCGCAATCGCTATTGGGGCAATCCCGAGACCATCGGTTTCCTCGAACGCTTCTCCAGGAAGGCGGCCGACGCCGGCGTCTGGCCGGGCATCCTGGTCGGCGACATCTCGCAGCCGCGCGGCGGCCCGATGATAACCGGCCACGCCTCGCATCAGATCGGCCTCGACGCCGACATCTGGCTGACCCCGATGCCGGCAGATCTCACATCAGCGCAGCGCGAGGAAATGTCGGCGGTCGATATGGTGCGCTCAGATGGTCTGGCCGTCGATCCCGCGCATTGGTCGGAGGAGCGGGCCGGCATCATCCGGTTCGCGGCGCGGGAGCCTCAGGTGTCGATGATTTTCGTCAATGCCGCGATCAAGCAGGCTTTGTGCGAAAAGCACGCGGGCGAATCCTGGATGAACAAGGTGCGCCCGTGGTGGGGGCACAATTATCATTTCCACGTCCGGCTGCGTTGCCCCTCGGGGCAGGAGGGTTGCGAGAATCAGGGGCCGCCGCCCGCCGGCGACGGCTGCGACAAGTCGCTGGCGTGGTGGTTCAGCGACGAGGCGCTGCATCCCAAGCCGTCAAAGAAGCCGCCGCCCAAACCGCTGACCATGGCCCAGTTGCCGCAGGCGTGCCGCGGCGTCGCCGCGCAGCCCTGAGATCAGAAATGAGCGCCGACGCCGACCGTTGCGGTGAATCAACACGCGCCCGTCCCACTCATGCGAACCCTTGATCATCAGGAGGGCCCGCCGTGCTTGAAAGCTTTCTCGTCGTTCTTGAAGACCATTCCGAGGCGTTGATTCCCTACGCCGTCTCCGCCGCCAAGGCGCTTAACGCGCATCCCACCGTCGCCTGGCCGCGCCGCGACGCCAGCGGGCTGGAAGACGGGTCGATCGAGGCCAGGCTCGAAGCCGTCGCCGGCGCGGGGCCGGCGCTCAAGGTTCGCGCCCACGAAGGTTTGCAAGCCTTCGCGGCGGCCGCCAAGGCCGCGGGAATCGAAGCTGAAATGCTTGAACCTGAAGTCGGGCAGGACCCGCCGCGCGATATTGTGCCGCGCTTCGCCCGCGCGTTCGATTTCACGATGGTGCAGCAGCGCAAGGCGGGCAGCGCGCCGGGGCGCGACGACTATACCGCCGCGCTGCTGAGCGAAAGCGGCCGCCCGGTGTGGGTCGTGCCGGCGATCCAGCGCCAGGTCGCGCAATTCAAGCGCGTGCTGGTCGCCTGGGACGGGGGCGCCGCGGCGGCGCGCGCGTTCAGCGAGGCCAAGCCGATCTTCGTTCAGGCCGCCCAGGTGGATATCGTCACCATCACTTCAGCGCATACGCCGCGCTCCGTGGCGCAAGGCGGCGAGCGGCTGGCGGCGCGGCTCCAGCGGGCCAACATTGCGGCGAGATTCCACACGCTGCCAAGCGAGGAGGACCCCTCCAGCGCCCTGCTGTCTTACGCCGCGGACGCCAACGCCGATGTGATGGTGTGCGGCGGCTACAGTCACTCGCCGCTGCGTGAGACCCTGTTCGGCGGCGCGACACGGACTCTGCTCACCAGCATGACGCTGCCGATTTTGTTCGCGCGCTGAGCGGTCCTACAGCCGACCGGAACCTACTAGCCTACGCGGCGTTGACCTCGCATCCTGAAAACGGAGAGGTCCACGCCATGGTTGCGAAATCCGCCGACAAGACCCTGAAAGACGTGTTCGTTCACGCGCTGAAAGACATTTACTATGCCGAACACGCCATTCTGAAGGCGCTGCCGAAGGTGATCGAGCACGCCAAGCACGCCGAGCTGAAGAAGGGGCTGACCTCGCATTTGGAAGAGACGCAAGGGCACGTGTCTCGTCTGGAAGAGGTGTTCGCCGAACTCTCGCTGAAACCGGCTTCGGTGAGATGCGAAGCGATCGAAGGCATCCTGAAGGAAGGCGACGAAGTGATCGGCGAATTCGGCGCAAGCCCGGCCGGCGACGCCGCCATCATCTTCGCCTGCCAGGCTGTCGAGCATTACGAGATCAACCGCTACGGCACGATGCTGGCCTGGGCGAAGGAATTGAAAATGAACTCCGTCGCCAAACTCTTGAAGTCGACGCTCGATGAAGAATACGGCGCCGACGACAAGCTGACGAAGCTGGCCGAATCCGGCGAGAACCGCGAAGGCATCGTCCAGAAAGCCGCGAAGGCCGCCTGATCAGCGCTCCGATTTGGCCCGCTCCATCGCATCGACGAAACGCGCGAACAGGTAGTGGCTGTCCCGAGGCCCCGGCGAGGCCTCGGGATGGTGCTGCACCGAGAACGCGGGCCGATCGTCGAGCGCTATGCCGCAATTGGAATTGTCGAACAGCGACACATGCGTGACGCGCGCGTTCGGGGGCAACGTGTTTGGATCGATGGCGAAGCCGTGGTTCATCGACACGATCTCGACCTTGTCGGTGGTGAAGTCCTTCACCGGATGATTTGCGCCGTGGTGGCCCTGCGGCATCTTGATTGTCTTCGCGCCGATGGCGAGACCCAGCATCTGATGACCGAGGCAGATGCCGAAAATCGGCGTCTTCGTCTCCAGCAACGCCTTGATGGTCGGCACGGCGTAGCGGCCGGTCTCGGCGGGATCGCCGGGGCCGTTGGACAGAAACACTCCGTCCGGCTTCATCGCCAGAATCTCGTCCGCGCTCGCCGTCGCCGGCGCGACGATCACCTCGCAGCCCTGATCCGCCAGCAGCCGCAAAATGTTGCGCTTGACGCCATAGTCGATCGCGACGACGCGATATTTTGCTTGCCCGCGCCGGCCGTAGCCGCCCTCCAGGCTCCACGAGGTTTCGTCCCAATCGTAACGCTGCGTCGTGCCGACGTCGGGCACCAGGTCCATGCCGTCGATGCCGGGAAACGCCTTCGCCTTGGCGAGCAGGGCGGCGCGGTCGAATTCGCCGTCGGCATGATGCGCGATCACCGCATTGGGCATTCCCAACCGACGGATGCGGGCGGTCAAGGCGCGCGTATCGACGCCGCTGATCCCAATGATTGCGCGCGCCTTCAACCAAGCGTCCAACCGCCGGGTTGCGCGAAAGTTGGAGGCCTCGCCGACGTCGGCGCGCAGAATTACGCCCCGCGCGCCGGCGGAGGCGGCGAGATTGACGGTCTCGATGTCTTCCTCGTTGGTTCCCACCACGCCGATATGCGGGAAGGTGAAGGTGATGATCTGACCGGCATAGGAAGGGTCGGTGAGGATTTCCTCATAGCCGGTCATGGCGGTGTTGAAACAGACTTCGCCGACCGCTTCGCCGGTCGCGCCGAGGCCGAAACCCTCGATCGCGAGCCCATCGGCCAGCACAACGAGCGCGGTCGGTTTGCGCGGCGCCCATCCGGCGCCGGCTTGAGTGGATGTTGCGTTTGACATGGCGCTGTGGTTAAGCGCCGCCCGCGCCGGGCGTCAAGCCGATACGGCGGGAGTCTGATATGGCCGAACCGATTTCCCTGCGCGATTCCATCGCCGCGCAGATGAAAGACGCCATGAAGGCGGGCGAGAAAACCCGCGTGGGCGCGTTGCGGCTCATCATGTCCGCCTTGAAGGACCGCGAGATCGAAGCGCGCGGCGCCGGCAAGATCGTCAGCCGCGCCGACGAATTGGCGTTGCTGACCAAAATGGCCAAGACGCGCGCCGAATCGCTGACGATTTATAAGGACAACGGCCGCGAGGACCTCGCCGCGCAGGAAGCGGCCGAGATCGCCGTCATCAACGAATTCCTGCCGCAGCAAATGGACGATGCGGCGGTGACGCAAGCCGCCCGCGCCGCGATCGCGCAGACCGGCGCCGCGGGGATGCGCGACATGGGCAAGGTCGTCGCCGCGCTGAAAGACAAATATCCCGGCCAGATGGATTTCGCCAAGGCCAGCGGCATCGTCAAGGGGCTGCTGTCGGCGTGAGCGCGGCGTCCCTCAAGCGCGGCGTTTGCGTCTATTGCGGATCGAGCCTCGGCGCGGACCCTGCTTTCGCCGCCGCCGCCGACCAGCTCGGGGCGGCGATTGCGGGCATGGGCGCGCGGCTTGTGTTCGGCGGCGGCGAACGCGGCCTGATGGGACGCGTCGCACATGCCGCGATGGCGGCCGGCGGCGAGGTGGTCGGGATTATCCCCAGGTTTCTCTACGAGCGCGAGGAGGCGACGCGCGCCTGGAGCGAGCTGATCGTGGTCGAAAACATGCACCAGCGCAAGCAGATCATGTTCGAGCGCGCTGACGCTTTCGTGGCGCTGCCGGGCGGCGTCGGCACGCTGGAGGAGCTGGTCGAGCAACTGACCTGGGTGCAGCTAGAACGCCATCGCAAACCCGTGCTGATCGCCGATGTCGCGGGCTTTTGGCGCCCGCTGCTGGCGCTGATGGCGCATATGCGGATGTCCGAGTTCATCCGCCCCGAATTCGACGCGCATTATCTGGTCGCCGAGAAGGTCGCCGACGTGCCCGACATGCTGCAACGCGCCTGGACGATGGCGGCGGCAAACCCCTGATCGGGCTTTTCCTCGCAACGATTTTGCTTAATGTAGCAGCGCCCGGCGAGGCCAGAATCGGGCCAACGGAACAAGGGGTGAAGGTGATGCGATTCGCAGGATTCGTGGCGGCGGCGTTCGCGACCGCCCTGATGACGGCGGCAGCGCTCGCCCAATCCGCGCCCGCCGATCCGCTCGCCCCGGGCGCGGCGGCGGAAGCGGCCAAGGACGAGGCCGCCAAGCCCACGGCGGAAAAGCCCGCCTCCGCGCCTGAAAAACATCGCCAAGAGCGCGCCAAGCCCCGACATCGCGAGGCCGGCGCCGTCGCCGTCACCGTGCACAACGATCGTTCGGTCGGTATGATCGAATTGCGCGTCGGGCCGACCGGCGAAGGCAATCTAAAAAAGGTGGTCGGCCCGCTCGCATTCGGCCGCAAGACGGTCATTCACGTGCAAAAGACGAAAGACTGCCTGTTCGACATTCACGCCCAGTTCGCCGACGAGGCCGACACGGATCAGACCAGCGTCGATCTGTGCAAAGACAAGGCGATCAACCTGACGGATTGATCGCACGGAAAAAGGGGAGCCCGGCGGGCTCCCTCACGCTTACTTCGCCGCGGCGGCCGTTTACTTCGTCGCGGCGGCGTGAAGCTCGGCGACATATTCCCAGTTGACGAGGTGTTCGACGAACGCCTTGAGATAATCGGGACGGCGGTTACGGTAGTCGATGTAATAGGAATGTTCCCACACGTCGACGCCGAGGATCGGCGTGCCGCCGTGCACCAGCGGGCTCTCGCCATTGGCCGTCTTGGTCGCGACGACCTTGCCGTTGACGACGGCGAGCCAGCCCCAACCCGAGCCGAACTGGCCCGTCCCGGCGGCGACGAGATCCTCTTTCGCCTTTTCGACCGAGCCGAAGCCGTCGATCAGCGCTTTCTCAAGGGCGCCGGGGATCTTGCCGCCGCCATTGGGCTTCATCCATTTCCAGAAATGCATATGGTTGTAGTGCTGGCCGGCGTTGTTGAACAAGGGCTGGTTCTTGCCAAACGCTCCCTTGACGATCTCCTCCAGCGGCTTGCCCTCGAACTCCGTGCCCTTCAACAGGTTGTTGCCGTTGGTGACATAAGCCTGATGATGCTTGTCGTGATGATATTCGAGCGTTTCTTTCGACATATAGGGTCCGAGCGCATCATGCGCATAGGGCAGATCGGGCAAGGTGAAAGACATCGCAGAAACTCCTTGTACGGCGCGACCGCGGGAAAACGCGCTCAGCGCGGCGGACAGGGGTTAACTAATCGCCAGCCGTCCGCCCCGCAACCCTAACCGCGCCCTACCCCTCGGGAAAACCCCATGCTTTTGACACATTGTCGAGAACGTTAGCGCCATGGCGATTCTAACC
This sequence comes from Hyphomicrobiales bacterium, assembly GCA_025358745.1. Classification (GTDB taxonomy): domain Bacteria; phylum Pseudomonadota; class Alphaproteobacteria; order Rhizobiales; family Beijerinckiaceae; genus Roseiarcus. Next base: position 29,751 of record JANYIH010000287.1, read on the forward strand.
CTGCTTCTGGGCGTGATCCTGCTGGCCCTGGGCTTTGGCGGGTTGTTGCTGAGCGTCAACCTGATCCCGACCGAAATGGGGATGCTTTACGCCGTCTGCGGAGTCGTGTTTCTCGGCGCCGCCGGCGTGGTGTTTGCGATTGCGGCGCTGATCGCCAAGCTCGACCGCATCGTCGCGCCGCAGCCCAAGCCCAAACCGCCGTCGCAACCTGCCCCGCCGTTCGTCGAACCGTCGCCCTCGGCCGCCGTCCCGGAGGACGAGGTCAACGTCAATCGCAGCGGCCACCTGCCGAGCCTGCGCGCCATCGAGGCGGCGATCGCTGCGCCCCAAGGCGCGCCCAAAGTCGTCGGCCATTACAAAGCCGGCGGCGCCAAATACATGATCTTCTCGGACGGCGCGATCGAGGCCGAGACGGATCAGGGGGCGTTCCGCTTCGGCTCGATGGCGGAGTTTAAGGCCTATATCGCCGGCCGTCCGCAGACCTGAGGCGTCACACCGCCAGGCCCGCTTTCCCCGCCAGTTCGCGCAACGAGGTCTGCGGCCGTGCGCCGAGGTGTTGGATCACCTCGGCCGCCGCCAGCGCCGCCAAATCAGCGCAATGGGCCGGCGTCGCGCCGCGCGCCAGGCCGGCGAGATAGCCGGCCGCGAACAGATCGCCCGCGCCGGTGGTGTCGACCAGCTTGGCGATGGGATGCGCCGGCGCCTCGATGCGCGTCTCGCCCTGCACGATCACGCAGCCTTTCTCCGAGCGGGTGACGACCGCGCAGACCCCTTCGGCCGCGAAAGCGTCGAGCGCCTCGTGCAGATGCGTGGTTTCATAAAGCGACAGCGCCTCGTCGGTGTTGGCGAACACCGTATCGACCACGCCGGTGCGCATCAGATCGATGAACTCGCCGCGGAAGCGGTCGACGCAGAAGGCGTCCGACAGCGTCAGGGAGACGCTGGCGCCTGCGGCGTGGGCGATGCGTCCGGCCTTGCGGAACGCGTCCTTGGCCGCCGGCCGGTCCCACATATAGCCTTCGAGATAGACGAAGCGGGCCGAGCGCACGAGCGCCTCGTCGACGTCGTCGGGCGAGAGATAGGTGCTGGCGCCGAGGAAGGTGTTCATCGTGCGCTCGCCGTCCGGCGTCACATAAACGAAGCAGCGCCCCGTCGCCGGGCCATGGGCTGCGAGCGCCGTTGTGTAGCCGACGCCGACGGCGCGCAGATCGCGGCCGAACGTCTCGCCCAGTTCGTCCTGTTTCACCTTGCCGATATAGGCCGCCTTCACGCCGAACGAAGCGACGCCGACGATGGTGTTGGCGGCCGAGCCGCCCGAGACGATCCGCGGATTCTGGCGCGCCGCGTAAAGCGCCTCGGCGCGATCCTCGTCGATCAACGTCATCGCGCCCTTCGCCATCTCCTGGGCGGAGAGATAGGCGTCGTCGGTCTGAGCGATGATGTCGATCAGAGAATTGCCGAGGCCAAGCACATCGAGCGCAGCAGACATGTAAAGACGCCTTCCCAAGCTTAGGATCGGCGCGGTGTTTGGCCCAGCCGCGCCGCCCCGTCAACTTCAGCACTCTGGGCAAGCCGGCGCCTCCCTATATAAAGTCCATGAACCCACCCTCGCGGAGCCCTTCATTGGCCGTTCAACTCGACTTTCGTTTCCCCACCCCTCCCGCTCCTGGAGAAACCCTCGAAGTCGCCGAGGGCGTGCTTTGGTTGCGTCTGCCGCTGCCGTTCCGGCTCGATCACGTCAATGTCTATCTGATCGAGGACGGCGCCGGCTTCGCGCTGCTCGACACCGGCATCGACGACGAAACGACGCGCCAGATCTGGGACGGCCTCATCGCCGGCGCGCTGAAAGGTCGCCCGCTCACCCGCATCCTGTCGAGCCATTGCCATCCCGACCATATCGGCCTGGCCGGCTGGCTGTGCGATCGGCTGGGACTCGAGCTTCACGCCACTCAGACCGAATATCTGGATGCGCTCAATATCCGCTTGGACGCCGGCGCGCTCAACTCCGAGCCCTATCGCAGCTTCTACCTGAACCACGGGCTCGACGAGGCGCGGATCGAAATTCTGCTCAACCGCGGCCTGCATTATCTACGCATGGTCAGCCATCTTCCGCGCACCTTCAACCGGATGATGGCTGAGGAAACGCTGGAGATCGGCGGCCGGACCTTCGAGGTTCTTACAGGCGGCGGCCATTCCGCGGAACAGGCGATGCTCTATTGCCGCGAGGGCGGCTTCATCCTGTGCGCCGATCAGGCGATGGCGAAAATCTCGCCCAACATCAGCGTCGAGGCGATCGATCCGAACGGCGACCCGCTCGGCGCCTATCTGCGCTCGCTGCGCCAGCTCAAACAAGAGCTGCCGCCCGAAACGCTGGCTTTGCCGGGCCACAACCTCCCCTTCGTCGGGTTGGGCGTGCGCATCGACGAGTTGATCGCGCATCACCAGGCGCGGTGCGAGGCCATTCTCAAGGCGCTTCAGGTTGGTCCCTCCAGCGCGCTCGATCTGGTCCCTGTTGTGTTTGGTCGCTCGATTGACGACCCGCATCAGATGTCCTTCGCCTTTGGCGAGACGCTGGCCCACGTCAACTATCTGGCCCGGCGCAAAGAGCTGGCGATTCGCGCCGGCAAGGACGGCGCCTGGACCATCTCCCAACCTGTTTGAGCCGACTTGGCGTCAAAAACGGGAAATCGGGCCGGTTTGTTTCTTGTTTGTTTCACAAACAACGCTGTTTGTCATACAAAGGCTTGTCAAGCTGAAACTTTTATGTTCAACGAATCAGGCGGGCCTGACTGCTGGTCCGTTTCTCATATGGAGACAACGTGGCCAAAGCTCCCAAATCCGCCTCGTCGCGACGCCCCTGGGCGCCCGAAGACGTCAAGATGCTGAAGTCGATGGCGCGCAAGGAGCCGGCTTCGGCGATCGCCAAGTCGCTCAAGCGCACCGAAGGCGCAACCCGTCAGAAGGCGACCGCGCTCGGCGTTTCGCTCAACACCACGCGCGGCCGCGCGGCGTCAAAGGCCAAACCCGCGAAGGCGGCCGCCAAGGCGGCGCCGAAGAAGGCGGCGGCCAAGAAGGCGGCTGTGAAGAAGGCGGTTGTGAAGAAGGCGGCGCCAAAAAAGGCCGCTAAAAAGGCCGCCAAGAAGGGCTGATTTGGGCTAGAGCGGTTGCCGATCAAGTTGAACCATCGTCATTGCGAGCGAAGCGAAGCAATCCACGTTTCCGCCGAGCCAAGCCGTTCCAATTGGCACACGATCTCGGCGAGATGGATTGCTTCGCTTCGCCCGCAATGACGGGAATGCCGATTCTATCTGTTCGGTAGCCGCCCTAGGTCAGGCCAAAGCCGTTTCTCAGCCAGTTCAACCTGAGTTCGAGTTGAATTGGCGGGTAGGCAAGTGCTTGCCCCGCGCCCCACACCGGCCCCGGCCAAGCGAAATCGCCGGCCCGCCTCCCCACGACATGCCCGTGCAACTGCCGCACGATATTGCCCAGGGCGCCGAGGTTGATCTTCTCGACCTCCGGCAGCGCGCGCAGGATTTGCGCGGCCAGCGCCAACTCCTCCATCCATTGCGCGCGCTCGGCCGCGTCGAGATCGGTGATCTCGCTGAGGCCGGCGCGGCGGGGAACCAGGACGATCCAGGGGCAACGCGCGTCGTTCATCAACAAGGCGCGCGACAGCGAGAGATCGCCAATCACACGCGTATCCGCGGCCAACTTGGGGTCGAGCGCGAAGCTCACAACCAGCTCGTCCCGCGCGGCCCCTTCGGCAGCCCGATTTTGGCCGCCACCGTCTCGGCGATGTCGGCGAACGTTGCCCGCTCGCCGATCGGCCCCGGGCTCACATCGCCGAAGGCGACGATCGGCGCGTGCTCACGCGTATGATCGTAGCCGCGCCAGGTCGGATCGTTGCCATGATCCGCCGTGACGACGCAGAAATCGCCTGCGCGCAACGCCCCCTGTATCTGCGGCAGCCGCGCGTCGAACGCTTCCAGACACGCGGCGTAGCCCGCGACATCGCGGCGATGGCCATATTCGGTGTCGAAATCGACGAGATTGGCCAGGATCAACCCGCCCTCCCCCGTCTCGCGCAAAGCGCGCAGCGTGAGATCGATATGCTCGGAATTGGACTTGCCCTTCAACTCCAGCCCGGTGTCGCGATGGGCGAAAATATCGCCGATCTTGCCGATGCTGACGATCTCGCGCCCCGCCGCGCCCGCGCGCGCCAGCAGATTGCCCGGCAGCGGCGGCATCGAGAAATCCTTGCGGTTGGACGTGCGCTGGAATTGGCCCGGCCGTTCGCCCAGGAAGGGCCGCGCGATCACCCGGCCGATGTTGAGCGGGTCGCATAAAGTTCGCGCGAGGCGGCAGACATCGTAAAGCCGCTCCAACCCGAACGCCTCTTCATGCGCGGCAATCTGCAATACGGAATCGACCGAGGTGTAGCAGACCGGCTTCAGCGTGCGCAGATGCTCCTCGCCGAACCGCTCGATGATCTCCGTGCCGGAGGCGTGGCAATCGCCCAGAATTCCGGTCAACTTCGCGCGCGCGATCAACTCGCGCGTTAGCTCGGGCGAAAACGTCGGCGTCTTCAGCGGGAAATAACCCCAGGCGAACTCGACCGGCGTGCCGGCGATCTCCCAATGGCCCGAGGGCGTGTCCTTGCCGCGCGAGGTCTCGACGCCGTAGCCCCATTGCCCCGTCGGCGCGCGGCAGGCGAAGCCCGGCGGCTTACGCCCGGTCGAGGCGTGCATGGCCAGCCCAAGACCGAGCTTGTCGAGGTTGGGCAGCGCCAGCGGTCCCTGGCGAAGCCCTGGTTTGTCGGCGCGCCCCTGCGCGCAGGCTTCCGCGATATGGCCGAGCGTGTCCGCCCCCTCATCGCCATAGTCGACAGCGTCGCGGGCGCCGCCGCAACCCGCGGAATCCAGGATAATGATGACTCCGCGCGACATGCGGCCTCCTTGTTTTAACCGAGCGCGGCCGCGAGCAACGCGCGCGTGTAGTCCTCGCGGGGATGGTTAAAAATCTGCTGCGCCGTCCCGCTTTCGACCACCCTGCCCGCCCGCATCACCACAATGTCGCTGGCGAGCGCGCGCACCACTTCCAGATCGTGACTGATGAAGAGATAAGCAAGCCCCCGCCGCCTTTGAAGATCGGCCAGCAGATCGACGATCTGCGCCCGCACGGATTTGTCGAGCGCCGAGGTCGGCTCGTCCAGCACCACGAATTTCGGATCGAGCGCCATGGCGCGGGCGATGGCGATGCGCTGGCGCTGGCCGCCGGAGAATTCATGGGGGTAGCGGTCCATCGTTTGCGCGTCGAGCCCGACGTCGGTCAGCGCGCGCGCGACCGCCTCGCGCCGGGCTGCGGCCGTCATCGACGTCTCCTGCGCGATCAACCCCTCCTCGACGATCTCCGCCACGGAGAGGCGCGGCGACAGCGAGCCGAACGGGTCCTGAAACACAATTTGCATGTCGCGCCGCAAGGGCCGCATCTCAGCGCGCGTCAACCCGTCGATGCGACGCCCCCGAAAAATGATCGGCCCTTCGGAGCGGATCAGCCGCAGGATCGCCAGCCCCAACGTCGTCTTGCCCGAACCGGATTCGCCCACGACGCCGAGCGTCGCGCCCGGTTTAACTTCAATCGAAAGGCCGTCGACCGCCTTCACGTGGCCGACAACGCGACGAAAGAAGCCCTTGCGGATCGGGAACCAGATTTTGAGATCGTCCGTCTTCACCAGCGCCGGCGCGTTCGGGTCGGAGGCCGGCGGCTCGCCCTTGGGCGCGGCCTCGATCAACATGCGGGTGTAGGGATGCTGGGGCGCGGCGAACACTTTTTGCGTCTCGCCCGCATCGACAATCAACCCCTGCCGCATCACCGCGACGCGGTCGCTGAGCCGGCGCACCAGATTGAGGTCATGCGTGATGAACAGGATCGCCATGCCATATTTGGTCTGGAGATCACGCAGCAGTTCGATGATCTGCGCCTGCACGGTCACGTCGAGCGCGGTGGTCGGCTCGTCGGCGATGAGCAACTCGGGGCGCGTGATGAGCGCCATCGCGATCATGACGCGCTGCCGCATGCCGCCGGAAAATTCGTGCGGGTAGAGGTGGATGCGTTTGGTGGCGTCGTTGATGCCGACGGATTCGAGCATCGCGAGCGCGCGGGCGAGGGCGGCGGGTTTCGAGATTTTTTCGTGGATGAGGAGCGGCTCGATGAGTTGCTCGGAGATCCGCATATAGGGGTTCAGCGAGGTCATCGGGTCCTGGAAAATCATCGCGACGCGTTTGCCGCGGATCGCGCGGGC
>JANYIH010000297.1 GCA_025358745.1 Hyphomicrobiales bacterium
CCCCGAGGCTTCGCCTCGGGGCGCTTCGCTCATCGCGTCACGCGCGGAAAACGCGCCATCGCCTCCTGGTCGTCGAGCGGGATCGTGTTGCGCACGTAGGATTTCGAGGCGTCCTTGAACGGCTGGAAATCCCAGGACTTCGGCTCGCCCTGGTTGAGCGCTGCGTCGACCAGACGCCGCCGCCGCTGGCTCGCCCGCACCTGCGCGTCGAGCGCATCAAGCCGCCAGCGCCGCGCGACCTCTTCGCGGAATTCAACCACCCGAGCCGCTTGATGCGCGCGCGTGGCCAGATTGGCTCGCTCGCCGGGATCGTGCGAGAGATCGTAAAGCTGGTCGGGGTCGGCCGGGGAATGGATGAACTTCCACGGGCCGCGGCGGATCATCACGATTGGCGCGATCGCCCCTTCGGCCAGATATTCGGCGAATGTCTCGTCGGGCGCGGAGCCGCCTTCGAGATGGGGCCTGAGCGAGCGCCCGTCGGTGTCGATCGCGCTGGCGTCGCCGCCGGCGATGTCAACCAAAGTTGGCGTCACGTCCATCAGCGAGGCCGCCGCCGCCACGCGGCGCGGCGCGAACCGGCCGGGCGCGTTGACGATCAACGGCACCCGCGCCGAATTCTCGAAGAAGCTCATCTTGTACCAGAGCCCCTTGTCGCCCAGCATCTCGCCGTGATCGGCGAGCACGATCACGACGGTGTCGTCGCGCAGGCCGCCATCGCCGAGCGCCTTCAGCAAGCGCCCGACGTTGCGGTCGACATAGGAGATTTCGCCGTAGTAAGCGCGCCGCGCCGTGCGGATTTGCGTTTCCGTCAGGGTCGAGGCGTCCATCGCGCAGACATGGCGCAAACGTTGCGAGTGCGGATCAAGCTCATGCGGCGGGATCGGCGGGCCCGGCATGTCGATGTCCTCTTGCGCGTAGAGATCGAAATATTCGCGCGTGATCGCGTAGGGGTCGTGCGGGTGCGTCAGCGAGGCGACCAGCAACAAGGGCCGCTTGTCCAACCCGCGCGCGCGATCGTAAATCTCGCGCTCGGAGGCGAACACCACCTCGTCGTCGAAATCGAGCTGGTTGGTGCGCACGGCCAGACCCGCCTGCGTCACCGAGCTCATGTTGTGATACCAGCTCGGCCGCGCCTCCGGGTGGTCCCAGTCCGGCGTCCAACCGAAATCGGCGGGGTAGATGTCGGTGGTCAGGCGGCTCTCGAAGCCGTGCATCTGATCCGGCCCGCAGAAATGCATCTTGCCCGACAGCACGGTGCGATAGCCGAGCCGGCGCAGATGATGCGCGAACGTCGGAATGTCGGCGGCGAATTCGGCGGCGTTGTCGTAGACGCGCGTGCGCGAGGGCGCCAGTCCCGCCATGAACGACGCGCGCGACGGGGAACATAGCGGGCTTGCGCAATAGGCGTTCTCGAACACAACGCCGCCGGCGGCGAGCGCGTCGATATGGGGGGTGCGGACGAGCTTGTGGCCATAGGCGCGCAGAAACGCCGGCGAGAGCTGGTCGGCCATGATGATGAGAATGTTTGGCTGATTGGACATAGGGCCTTCTAGAACAGTTGTTGATCAAGTTGAACCACCGTCATTGCGAGCGAAGCAAAGCAATCCACCTTTCCGCTTAGCCGAGCCCTTCCGAATGGCCTGCAATCTCGGCGAGATGGATTGCTTCGCTTCGCTCGCAATGACGGGAATGCCAATTCTATCTGTTCGGTAACCGCTCAAGTGATGCGAAGCGGCTGACTGTCTTTGGAGCACGAGGACGGCGCGATGCAAAGGCCGAAATCGCGGTTCACTTGGCCGAGGTCAAACGCTTCCATTCCGCCTGCATCGCGCTCAGGAGGGCGGCGTCCAGCGTCGGTTCCGGCGTCAGGCGCTTGAGGATTTCGACGTCGCTCGCCTCTTGCGCGCCGTTGACGCCCGCCTTGTCCGCATCGGCCTTCGCCGCCTCGGCGCCAAGCAGCGCGTCGATCAACCGATAGGCTCCCTCGGGGGCCGCAGCGTTGGCGGGTATTGCGAAGGCGTAAATCGCCAGCGGCGCGCCCTCGCGGGGATAAGCGAAGCGGATGCTGAGCGCATTGTCGCCGCCGCGCGCTGTCGCCGCCGCCGCTTCGCCCGCCGTGCCGGCGCCCAGACAGGCCGCGCCCTTGGCGAGCGCGCCGACCTCGTCGGCCGCCGCGAAGACCTGGAACGACGCGCGCGCCTTTTCCAGCACGGCGCTGGCGCTTTTTACATCCGCCGGCCGGGCGTGGGCGGGATCGACGCCGGCGAGCTTCCAGGCGACGAGAAAACTCTCCTCGCGCGCGTCCGGCCAAACCGCGCCGCAGCCATTGGCGCCATGCGCGTCCTTGGCGAGCCCGAGCGCCTGCGCGAACGAGGCTGGCGGAGCGGCGAGCTTGTCGGCGTCGTAGATCAGCCCGAACGCGGTCCAGCCAAAGGGGACGCCATGCGCGGCGTCGCGGTCGTAAGCCGCATATTTGGCGACGACGACCGGGTTGACGCGCCGTGCATTGGGCAGCCGGCTGCGGTCGAGCCGCGCCAGGCCGCCGCTCGCCAGCCGACGCGCCAGCGCCGGCCCGCGCAGCAACACGACGTCGTAGGCCTCGCCGGCGCCGCGCTCGGCAAGGTCCGCCGCGCTCGAATAGCTGTCGAGCGCGACGATCCAGCCCGCGCTGGTCTCGAACGCCTCGATCGCCGCCCGGTCGATGAAATCCGCCGGGGCCAGCATTTTCACGATTTTTTGCGGCTGCGCGGGCGTCGGCAGGAAAGGGGCCAGACTTGTCGAGCCGGCGGCGCCGCAAACCAGGCACAGGGCCGTCAGAAAGTTCATGTCGGCGCGTCCACGCCGAGTTGCACTGGCGCGCCCAGAAAGCGCGGCTCGACATCGAGCATCACATCGAGCATGGCCGCAACGCGCGCGGCCACCTCGCGCAGATAGGTCCGCACGCCGAACCGCAGCGGAACGTCCTTGGCCGCGTAACCGACGTCGTCGAGCCCATGCCAGCGCGCCAGAAACAGCGCGCGGGCGAGATGAAACGGCTGCGAGACGACGATCACCCGCTCCTGTCCGAACACTTCGCGCGCCCGAACGATCGAGTCCAGCGTGCGGAAACCGGCGTAGTCGCGATAGATCCGCTCGCGCGGCACCCCTTGCGCGATCAGCGCGTCGCGCATGTCGGCCGGCTCGTCGTAGCCGCCGCGCGGGCGCCCGCCTCCCGCCTGACTGCCGCTGACGATGAGATATTCGACCTTGCCCGCCTTGAATAAAGCCGCCGCCGCGTCGATGCGATTGCGGAAGAACGGGTTGGCGACGTAGTTGCGCACCAGCCGCGACGCGCCCAGCACCAGCCCAGCCTTGGCGGGCGGGATCTCCTCGGCCGAGGCGTAGATATGCGAGCGCGCCGACGTCTCGATCAGAACCCAGAGGCCCGCCGTTCCCGCCAGCCCCAGTGCGGCGAGCACGACCAGCGTCAGCGACAGCCGTCTCACCGCGGCAGGACGGTTTCGCCCATCAAGGCTTCGTCGATCGCGGCCGCGCACTGCCGCCCCTCGCGGATCGCCCACACCACCAGCGATTGCCCGCGCCGCATGTCGCCGCAGGCGAACACCTTTTTCACCGAAGAGCCGTAGCCCCTGGTGTCGGCCAGCACATTGCCGCGTGGGTCGAGCGTCACGCCGAGATCGGCCAGCAACCCCTCCTTGACCGGCGAGACGAAACCCATCGCCAGCAGCACGAGATCGGCCTTGATCGTGAATTCCGTGCCCTCGATCGGCTTCAGCTTGTCGTCGAGGCGGATGCATTCGAGCCCGGTCACCGCGCCGTTTTCGCCCTCGAACTTGCGCGTCATGACGGCGAAATCGCGCTCCGCGCCTTCCTCGTGGCTCGACGAGGTGCGCAGCTTCACCGGCCAGTTCGGCCAGTTCAGCATCTTGTCCTCCACCTTGGGCGGCGTCGGCATGATTTCGAGCTGGGTCACCCGCAAGGCGCCTTGGCGGATCGATGTGCCGATGCAGTCCGAGCCGGTGTCGCCGCCGCCGATCACGACGACATGCTTGCCGGCGGCCAGGATCGGCTCGTTGGTCCCTAGCGGTTCGCCGGAGACGCGCCGGTTCTGCTGCGGCAGGAACTCCATCGCGTAATAGACGCCATAGAGGTCGCGCCCCGGCACGGGCAGATCGCGCCCGAGTTCCGCCCCGCCCGCCAGCGCCACGGCGCCGTAGCCCTCCAGCAACGCGGCGGCGGTCACGTCCTTGCCGACATGGGTCTGGCAATGGAAGGTCACGCCCTCCGCCTTCATCTGCTCGACGCGCCGCTCGATATGGCGCTTTTCGAGTTTGAAGTCGGGGATGCCATAACGCAGCAGCCCGCCGGGATAGGCGTTCTTCTCGAACAGATGCACGTCATGGCCGGCGCGGGCGAGTTGCTGCGCGCAGGCGAGCCCCGCCGGGCCTGAGCCAACTACGGCCACCCGCTTGCCGGTCTTATGGGTCGGCGGCTCCGGCTTGACCCAGCCCTGTTCCCAGGCGCGGTCGACGATGGCGCATTCTATCGTCTTGATCGTGACCGGCGTGTCCTGAATGTTGAGCGTGCAGGACGCTTCGCAGGGCGCCGGGCAGACGCGGCCGGTGAATTCGGGGAAATTGTTGGTGGAATGCAGGTTGCGCGAAGCCTCGCGCCAATCGCCGCGATAGACGAGATCGTTCCAGTCGGGGATCTGGTTGTTGACGGGGCAACCGTTGTGGCAATAGGGGATGCCGCAATTCATGCAGCGCGCCGCCTGGTTGCGGTTGCCTTCCTCGCTCAGCGGCAGCGTGAATTCGCGATAGTGGCGAATGCGGTCGGAGGCCGGGGCGTAACGCCGATCCGCGCGGTCGATCTCCAGAAACCCCGTGACCTTCCCCATCGATCTTTCCCGTAACGCCAAGCCGCTCGCGCCGCGCCCATCCGCGCCCGCGCGCCGCTCCCTTCCCCTATCGCGCGACGATATGCAAGATCGTCGCGCGACGATATGCAAGATCGTCACGCGACGATATGCAAGATCGAAACCGTGAGCTCAGAACGTCGGCGGCGTGCAGGCCGAGACGATAACGAGTTCGCTGTCGCCCGCGTTGGCGAAACTATGCGGCCGCCGGCTGTCGAACCGATAGGCGTCGCCCTCGTCGAGTTCGTAGCGCCGCCCGTCCACCTCCAACGCCAGCCGTCCTTTGATGACCAGCCCCGCCTCCTCGCCCTGATGGGAGAGCATGTGCGGCCCCGAGCGCGCGCCCGGCCGATAGCGTTCATGGATCATCTGCAACGAACGCGTTCGCAAGTCCGCGCCGACCTGGCGGTAGGACACCGCCCCGCCGGCGATCTCCGTCAATTCGCGGGCGCGAAACACGATCTGTTCGCTCAGCGTCTCGTCGCCGGCGAAGAACTCGCCCATGGAAAGGCCGAGCGCCGACAGGATCTGCCGCAACGCCGAGACCGAAGGGCTCACTTTATCGGCCTCGATGGTCGAAATCGCGCCATTCGAGACGCGCGCCCGCCGCGCCAGTTCGCGCTGGGAAAGACCCGCGCGCTGGCGCAGGCTGCGAAGGCGGGGGCCGAGCGGGGAAGTGTTCATACGTTCAAAATTTAGAACAGACTGAACGCGCGAACAACTGGACTTCGCACTTGCCCGAGGGCATTGCTCAGAAAAGCGATCAAGGAGACGCCAATGCCCGCCGCCACGTCACGCGCGGAAGTTCCCAACGACCTCGCCGCCTTCTGGATGCCGTTCACGCCCAATCGCGCCTTCAAGAAGCGCCCGCGCCTGATCGCACGCTCCAAGGACATGCATTACTACACGCCCGAGGGCCGCGAGATCCTCGACGCCACCGCCGCGCTGTGGTGCTGTAACGCCGGCCACAATCGCGCGACCATCGTGCGCGCGATCCAGGAACAAGCGGCCGAGCTCGATTTCTCCCCGACCTTCCAGTTCGCCCACCCGAAAGCCTTCGCCTTGTCGGCGCGCATCGCCGCGCTGGCGCCGGGCGATCTCGATCATGTGTTCTTCTGCAATTCCGGCTCCGAGGCCGCCGACACCGCGCTGAAGATCGCGCTCGCCTTCCATAATGTGACGGGGAACGCTTCGCGCCAGCGGCTGATCGGGCGCGAGCGCGGCTATCACGGCGTCGGCTTTGGCGGCATCAGCGTCGGCGGCATGGTCAACAACCGCAAATTCTTCGGCACGCTGCTCGCCGGCGCCGACCATCTGCCCTCGACCTATGATCGCGAGCGGCAGGCCTTCACCAAAGGCGAGCCGGAATATGGCGCCCATTTCGCCGACGAACTGGAAAAGCTGGTCGCGCTGCACGATTCCTCCACCATCGCCGCCGTCATCGTCGAGCCGATGGCGGGCTCGACCGGCGTGCTGCCCCCGCCCAAGGGTTATCTCAAGCGCCTGCGCGAAATCTGCGACAAATACGGCATCCTGCTGATTTTCGACGAGGTCATCACCGGCTTTGGCCGGCTCGGCTTCGCCTTCGCCGCCGAGCGTTACGGCGTCATCCCCGACATGATCACCTTCGCCAAGGGCGTGACGTCGGGCACGGTGCCGATGGGCGGCGTGATCGTGCGCAAACACATCCACGACGCTTTCATGAAAGGCCCCGATCACGCGATCGAACTGTTCCACGGCTACACCTATTCCGGCCACCCGCTCGCCTGCGCCGCGGCTCTGGCGACATTGGATGTCTACCGCGACGAGAAGCTGTTCGAGCGCGTGGCTGAGCTGGAGCCGAAGTGGTGCGATGCGCTGATGAGCCTCAAGGGTCTGCCCAATGTGGTCGACATCCGCTGCGTCGGCCTCACCGGCGCGATCGACCTCGCCGCGATCCCCGGCAGCGCGGGCTTGCGCGGCTACAAGGCGCTGGAGCACTCGTTCCACGAGGAAGGCATCATGCTGCGCCTGTCGGGCGACACGATCGAATTGACCCCGCCGTTCATCATCAGCGAGAACCAGATCGGCGAGATCGTCGACAAGGTGGGGCGGTCGATTAAGGCGGTGGCGTAGGGGGCCGCCAGTCAACATATTTAAGTCTTGACGAGGCAGCGTTGTGTGCGTGCTCCGCTATTTACTGCGGCTCGAACGGCTATACGAAATTTGTGATCATGTAATCTGCCATTTTGTCGTACTCAGCGTCCATATCTTGCATTAATTTAACTTGGTTCTTAGCCCATCTTCCGCTACTGTAGTTCTCACGCGTCGGTTTTGTTTCTGATAAATACTTTATGGGTACGCTCTGTTTAATGCTGTCTGGAGCCATGACGTTCAAATCTTCTATCTGACCAATCGGAGTATCGGATGCGAAATCCGGGACGCTGTCATAGCCCTTAATTTTCGCCTGAAGATTTGCTATAAGATTTTCGGATATTGCTTTCTTCACCGACTGAAATTGCGCTTCGTCGGCACCAAGTTTTGTCTTTTTAAACTCTCCAACCTTCTTTCTTGTGTCGAATCCGTTGAAGATCCAACCACCAAAACGGGGAGCTCCCTTTGACTGGACGAACTGATCAAAAGAATTGCCTTGAAGATATCGCTCCCGCCCTTGAGTCCAGTCACGGACGAAGAAGGGCAACATATCGCCAATCAACCCGACGCAATACGCTGAAAATAGGTCCGCCGTGCAAGGTACAACGAAGTAGTCTGATGAATACAGAGCCGAACGTACCAGAGAATTGAACGACGGCGGAAGATCAATTAATACGAAGTCGTATTGAACATTATTTTCCGCCTGAATTTTATTCACGAGCATTGCAGGCG
>JANYIH010000319.1 GCA_025358745.1 Hyphomicrobiales bacterium
CCTCGGACGCGCCCGCCTGGGTGGTGTCGACGTGACCGGCGAGGAAATCCTCCAATTCGGTGTAGAACCGATTCTGCGCCTGCCCCGCCTGCAAATCGAGAAAGCCGAGAATCAGCGAGCCGGCCAGGCCGAACAGCGAGGACGTGAACGAAACGCTCATGCCCGCCAGCGGCGCGGAGAGGCCGCTTTTCAGATCCTCGAACATGGCCGCATTGTTGGCGCCGCCGCGCATGCCGTCGATCACCGCGCCGATCGAATGCACCGTCTGCAACAGGCCCCAGAAGGTGCCGAGCAGGCCGAGGAACACAAGCAGGCCGACGAGATAGCGGTTGAGCTCGCGCCCCTCGTCGAGCCTTGTGCCGACCGAATCGAGAATCGCCCGCGTCGTGATGGTGGACAGCCCGCGCGCGCCCGCGCCCGCGTTGAGCAGCGTCGCCATCGGCGCCAGCAGCAACGGCTGGCGAACGCGGCCGGGATCGGCCGACACCAGCGAATTGACCCAGGCGATCTCGCGGAACAGCCGGAACACCTGCCGGAAGGCGAACACCGAACCCAGCGCCAGCACGCCGAAAATCAGGCTGTTGAGACCGGGATTGGCCTGGAACGCGAACGCCAGCGCCTTGTAAAGCGCCATCGCGACGAAGCCGACGATGACGAGGAACGACGTCATGCCGAGGAGAAAAATCTTGGGCGAGGTCAGGCGCCTAATGTCGATTTCGGATGCCATGGCCGGCTACAAGGTCTCGTCGCAAATCAGGTCGCGGAGATACTAGCAGCTTGGGGGCCGAACCGGAAACCGGCGCACAGCACGGCGCGCCCTTGGCCCCTCCCTACCCGGCCGCTACAGTCGCGCAGCACCCCGGAGTCCGCTCATGTCCGATTTTCTCGCCCGCGCCATCGCCCAAGGCCGCGGGGTCGAACCCGCCGATCTCGTTCTCAAGGGCGGGCGCGTGTTCGATCTCGTCTCCGGCGCCTTGCGTGTGAGCGACGTCGCCATCTGTGGCGACCGCATCGTCGGTGTGGACGGCGACTATCGGGGCGCGCACGAGATCGACGTCCGCGGCAAAATCGTCGTCCCCGGCTTCATCGACACGCATTGCCATGTGGAATCCTCGCTGCTGACGCCGCCCGAATTCGACCGCTGCGTGCTGCGCCGCGGCGTGACGACCTCGATCTGCGATCCGCACGAGATCGCCAACGTGCTCGGCGTCGAGGGCCTGCGCTATTTCCTCGATTCGTCGCTGACGATGGCGATGGACCTTCGCGTGCAACTCTCAAGCTGCGTCCCCGCTACGCATCTTGAGACCTCCGGCGCAAGGCTCGACGTCGACGATCTTCTGCCCTTCGCCGATCATCCCAAGGTGCTGGGCCTGGCCGAATTCATGAACTTCCCCGGCGTGCTCGCGCGCGACCCCGCCTGCCTGGCCAAACTCGCCGCGTTCCAGGGCCGGCGCATCGACGGCCATGCGCCGCTGCTGCGCGGGTTCGATCTCAACGGCTATCTCGCGGCCGGCATTCGCACCGATCACGAGACAACCAATGTCCCCGAAGCTTTGGAGAAGCTCTCGAAGGGCATGCAAATTCTGGTGCGCGAAGGCTCGGTGTCGAAGGATCTGCACGCGCTGGCGCCGATCCTGACCGAGCGAAACTCCCCGTTCCTCGCCTTCTGCACCGACGACCGCAACCCGCTCGACATCGCCGAGGAAGGCCATCTCGATTTCGTCATCCGCACCGCGATTGCGTTAGGGAGCCCGCCGCTCGCCGCCTATCGCATCGCCAGCATCTCGGCGGCGCGCATCTTCGGCCTGCACGACCGCGGCCTCATCGCGCCGGGCTGGCGCGCCGATCTCTGCGTGATCGACGATCTCGCCGCCTGCAACGTCGCGATGGTGCTGACGGCAGGGCGCCTGGTGGATGACGCGCTGTTCGCCGACCGCCCGCGCATCGCCCCGGTCGGCCGGCGCAGCGTGAAGGCGCGCCGCGTCAGCGCGGCAAGCTTCGCCGCGCGGGGGCAAGGCCCATCCACCCAGGCGATCGGCGTCGTTCCCGGCAAGATCATCACCGAGCGCGTGCCGGTGTCGCTGCCCTTCGCGAACGGGCTGCGAAGGGTGGACCTTTCGCAGGATCTCGTGAAAGTCGCGGTGGTCGAGCGGCACGGCGTCAACGGCAATATCGGCGTCGCCTTCGTGCAAGGCTTTGGCATGAAACGCGGCGCAATCGCCTCCTCGGTCGGCCACGACTGCCACAACATAACCGTCGTCGGCGCCGACGAGGCCGACATGGCGGTCGCCGTCAACCGGCTGATCGAGATCGAGGGCGGTTTCGCGGTGGCTTCGGGCGGGCAGGTCGTGGCCGAACTCGCGCTGCCCGTGGCCGGCCTGATGAGCCTCATGACTTTCGAGGAGGTGCGCGCCGCGCTGATCCCGCTGCGCGCGGCGGCGAAGGGGCTCGGCGTGGTTCTGCCCGAGCCGTTCCTGCAAGTCGCCTTCCTGCCGCTGCCGGTGATCCCGCATCTCAAGATCACGGATCGGGGGCTGGTGGATGTGGATCGGTTCGAGTTTGTGAGGGATTAGCGATAGCACAAATTGCGCGCTTTATGGCATACTCGACTTGAATGGGAGTGCGCTCCATGAACGTATCCATCGGCGAACGCTGGCAAGATTTCGTTGAGCGCGTCGTCCGCGACGGCCGATACGGGTCAGCGAGCGAGGTCGTTCGCGAGGGATTGAGGCTGGTCGAGGAGCGCGAAGCCAAACTTCACGCGCTGCGCGCGACGCTCGACGCCTCGATAGCGCAAGGCGGAACCGTCACCGACGAGGAGATTGACGCCGACCTCGCCGCCGCGAGCGCGGAATTGAGACGGCAGGGATACGGCGCTTGAGGCGGGCGAAGTTTCTCGCCTCCGTCCGCGCCGATTTTCGTTCGATCTTTGCCTACGTCGCCGGCCAGAGCGGGAGCGTAGGTGTCGCCGAAACCTTCGTGCGAAAACTACGTGCGAAATGCCACGATCTGGCGGCGCTCGAAGCTACACTCGGCCGCGCCCGCCCTGAGCTGCACTCGGATATCCGCAGCTTTCCCTACAGAGGCTATGTGATATTCTTTCGCTATATCGAAGGGCGCTTCGAGGTCGTAAACATTCTCGAAGGTCACCAGGACACCGAAGCGCATTTCCGCGAACCGGGCGAAGACTAAACCCCCAACTTCCCCCGCACCGCCTTCGGCCATCCGCCAACCTCGACGCCATGCCGCGCGAACAGCGCCACCGCCAGCCGGTCGACGCCGAACGCCACGCAAGCGGTGTGCGCCGGCTCGCCGTCAACAGTGTTCATCCCCCAGGTCAGCCCGAAATGGTCCTTGTGGCAGTTGAAGCTCATGCACGCGGTCGCCGATTCCGGCGAGCGCACCGGGATCAGCATTTCGAACTTCAGTGCATTGGCGACCTGGAATCGCCCCACCATCTGCCCCTCGCGGCCGAAGAAGGGATCGCTGGCGGCGTCGATGCTGTGGTTGAGGCCGAGATCGCCGGCGATCTCGGGCGCGCGCGCCATCCATTGATCGCGGAAGACGGAGATCTCAACGGGCGCGCCGATGGCGACGAACTCGCGCATCCGGAACGATTGCAGCCGGTCGATGTCCTTCGACGGTTCGCGGCGGAAGCAATCGCTGGCGACATCAAACAACAAGGTGTCGCTTATGGCGCCGCGCTTGGCCGCGATGGGATAGATGGGATAACAGGCCGCCGGCGCCAGCACGAGTTCGCTCGGCTCTGCGCTGTCGGCCCACGTGCCGCCCGCCTCGTAGCGCGCCACCGCGTCGGTCACACGTTTGGGGTCCGCGCCCAGCGCGCAGACGCAGCCCAGCAGATGCGGAAAGCTCTTGAGATAACCGGACTTTTCAATCAAGGCGCGGCTGACCACGGGGGGAAAGCGGAAGACCTCCGCCCCCTTCGGCCGCAACGTGCCGATATAGCGGCCGAGGCCGTCAACCACGTCCTCATAAGCTCCCGTGCGGCCATAGACCCCGTCCACATTCATCGACGTGAACAGGCGGGCGAGCACCTCGTCGGGCGAGGCGGCGAGTCTGGCGATGTCGGGCGTCGCAATGGTCATCGGAGAACTCCCTTTCAGCGGCTCAGCGCGCTCGGCGGCGCGCTCATCAGCACGGAGGCTTCGGCGCTGGCGAGGATGCGGTCGTTGTGAATCATGATCGGCGCGGACAAGATGTCGCGCAGCGAGCGGCCGAGCGAATATTCGGTGTCGTTGCGATAGCCCGACAGGCCGCAGGCGCGCATCGCGTGGGTCACC
The DNA here is from genome assembly GCA_025358745.1 of Hyphomicrobiales bacterium. Classification (GTDB taxonomy): domain Bacteria; phylum Pseudomonadota; class Alphaproteobacteria; order Rhizobiales; family Beijerinckiaceae; genus Roseiarcus. The sequence continues at coordinate 4,305 of JANYIH010000319.1, forward strand.
GTCTGCACCGCGAGTTCGGAGGCTTCCACTTTGAGGAAGTTGAGCGCGAGTTGCGCGTCCATCGCGGTGAGGCCGCCGGGTTCGCGGGCGTTGCGCTCGAAATTGGCGAGCCCCGCCTGCACGGCGGCGCGCAAGGTCTCCAGCGAGACGCGGGCCTTGGTCAGATTGTTCGCGCCCGGCGGCATCTTGCCGCCGGAATGGCGCGAGGCGTTGCGCACGAAAGCGCGCGCGGTGGCGAAAGCGCCGGTGGCGACGCCGCACCAGGCCGACGACCAGAACAGATGCGCATAAGGCGCCATGGTCTGCGTGTGGATGCGGTCGTAGGGCTCGGCCATCACCTGATCGGCGACGCCTTCCGCGCGCAGCAGATAGCCGACGCTGCACGTGCCGCGCATCCCCAGCGTATCCCAGCTCTTGGTGCGCTCCAGCGTATAGGTTTCCTTCTCGAACACGACCAGCACCTGATCGGAATTGGCCGCGCTGTCGCCGCGCCGCGCCGTGGTGACGATGGCGTCGGCCTCCGCGCCGTAGGAGATGCAGGAGGCGTCGCGGGTTAGGCGCACCTTCGGCCCTTCAAGCTGAATCGCGGCTTCGCTGGAGCGGATATTGCCGCCGTTCATGCCCTCCGTGGTTGAAGAGGCCAGCAGCAGTTGTTTGTCTGCGGCCCGGCGCAAAAATTCGAGCTGCCAGGGATTGTTGCGATGATGGCGGATCAGGCAGGCGAGCTTGACCTGATGCATGGCGAAGATCATCGCCGTGGAGGCGCAGGCCGCGCCGAGAATGGCGCAGACATCGGCGACGTCGGCCGCCCGCGCGCCCTCGCCGCCCAGCTCGGTTGGAATCAACATGCCCAGCAGCTTCTGGTCGCGCAGGGCAGCGAAGGCTTCCGCGGGAAAGCGGGATTGGGCGTCGACGTCGGCGGCGTTTTCGGCCGCGATCTTGGCGATGGCCTCGGCGCGCAGGATATAGGTGCGATCCTCCCCAGGCTCGGAAAAGCGCGCTCGGCGGTCGGTGCGGGAAAATATGCTGACGGCTGCCGACATCTCGAAAAGCTCCCACACAGGTTGCGGTTGTCGCGACAAGCGACGCAGGGTCTTTCCTGCCGCCGGGCCTCCATCGCGGATATTGCAATATTAGCACAAGAAAACATGCAAGATTACAAGTTGTCGTATTCACTATTAACTGGTGGATGCGCGTTATCTTGCCTACTCCGATCGCTTTAACGCTTTATTAACTGTAAACTTGCTGTAATGCAGACGATTTGATGCAAAAGCGCTAGAAATGGCGCCTCGGCATAAGGGTGCGGCATGTTGGACAAAACTTCTTTCACTTCCCGCCTGCTCGAACTGGCGCGCGCTTCGACGCCGGGCCTCACCGAGGTCAAAGACGATCCTGTCGCCGCCGATCTGCGTGAGGCCGGCCTCACCTCGATCGCCGCCGTGCGACTGATGCTGGAGATCGAAGCTGCGTTCGACATCGCCATTCCCGACGGCGATCTGACGCCGGAGAATTTCGCCAATGTCGCGAGCATCGAGCGGCTCGTGCTGCGGCTGAAGGCGGCTTGAGCGATACGCCGCCCGTCCTCGATCGCGCCGCCCGCCGCTTGCTCGACGCGCTCAACCGAACGCGCCGGGCCGATGCGGCTTCGCGCTCGGTCGCCGACTTGCGCGCAGCCTCCGTCGAACTCGCCAAATTCGCCGACCCGCCGCCTGCCGTCGAGCGGCGCGAAGACGCGCTCGAAACGGGCGCGCGACGGCTGCGCCTGCGCGTCTATTCGCCGCTCGGCCGCGCGGACGACACGCTGCCCGGCCTCGTCTATTTCCACGGCGGCGGCCTCGTCGCCGGCGATCTCGACACTCATGACGCGCTGACCGCGACGCTTGCCGCCGGCGCCCATTGCCGGCTGATCGCCGTCGACTACACGCGTGCGCCGGAAGCCCGGTTTCCCGCCGCGCGCGACGATTCCCTCGCCGCTGTTCTGGCGGTTGCGCGGAGCCCCGAGCGCTGGCGACTTGACCCTCGGCGGATCGGCGTCGGCGGCGATTCCGCAGGCGGCCAACTCGCCGTGCTGGCGACTCAGGAGGCCACGCGCGCAGGCGCCCCGCTCGCCCTGCAATTCCTGCTGTGCCCCGTGATGGACCCGCTCGCCCGTCGCCCTTCGCGGTTCGCTTTGTCGGAAGGCTATCTGCTGGATGAGGCGACGATGCGCGCCTATTGGGACGCCTATCGCGTCGACGGCCTCGCGCCCGACGATATCAGCGTGGCGCCGCTCGCGGCGGCGGATTTCTCGGGGCTGCCGCCCGCGCGAATTCATGTGGCGGACGGCGATCCCTTGCGCGACGAGGGCGAGGCTTATGCGCAGGCGCTTCAGCGCGCGGGCGTCGCCTGTCGCCTCACGCGCCACGCCGGCCTGATCCATCATTTCTATGGCCTTGGCGGCGTCATTCCCGCCGCCCGGCCCGCACTCGCCGCCATCGTCGCCGATCTCGCCGACGCCTTCACCGCCTGACCTCTCAATCAAAGCCGCAGCGCGCCCGCGGCGATTTTCGCGAACAGGTCCAACGCCAGCGGCAGATAGCCGCTCTCGCCGAGCACGAACAACTGATCCCCCGACAGCGCGGGATCGAACCCTTGCGCCACATAGAACGCACGCTTGGGCTTGAAGGTGTCGGTGCGTGCGATTTCGTCGGTGAAGCGAAGAAACACGGGTCGCGCCCAACGCGGCAGCGCTTCGAGCCTGCGCTCCAGCTCGGCCAAATCGAAACGCCCGTCGATCGCCAGCGCCGCCATGCCCGCGCGCCCCTCGTGGCCGGGAATTCTCACGCCAAACACCAGCGCATCAACCACGCCGGGGCATTCAGACAAAAGTGCGGCGACTTCCTCCACCGCGACATTCTCGCCCTTCCAACGGAACGTGTCGCCGACCCGATCTACGAAGCGGTAATAGCCGTCGCTGTCGCGGCTCATCAGATCGCCGGTGCGCATCCAGGCGTCGCCGGGTTCAAACACGGCGCGCAGCACCTTCTTCTCGGTCTCGCCGGCGTCGGAATAACCCTCGAAACGCGAGGCGGCGTCGCCGGCGATGCGCCCAAGCGCCTCGCCGGGCTCGCCATCGCTGCAAGGCTGGCAGAAGCCGTCCGCTCCGCGCAACGGCGCCTGCGCGTCCTCGTCGAACCGGACCAGCGCGATCGGCGACTTAGCTGCGACGAACGGCGGCAGGCGACCGAGCGAGCCCACGCGGCCCTCGACATTGTAGAGCCAGACATTGCCTTCGGTGGAAGCGTAGAACTCCAGCACCCGAATAGCGGGGAAACGTTGCGAGAAGGCGCTCCAAACAACCGGCGCCAGGCCATTGCCAAGCGCGAGCGTGAGCTTGGCGCGCCGTTCGCTGATATGGGTCGGCGCGGCGACGAGATAGCGGCAGAGTTCGCCGATATACTGAAACGCCGTGCATTCATGGCGAGCGACATCGTCCCAGAAGCGGCTGGCGGAGAATCTCGGCGCGATCACCGCGCTGCCGCCTCCAACCAAAGGCGCGCCGACCGCGACCACGCCGCCGACGCTGTGATGCATCGGCAGGCAATTGTAGAGCCGATCTTCCTCGCCCAAGCCAGCAAGGCCGGAGAACCAATGCGTCCAAGCGATCGCCTTGCGATGGCTGACCTCGGCGGCTTTAGGAAAGCCGGTCGTGCCGGAGGTGAAGATGCGCAATGCGCGGTCGTCGAGCCGGACGTCGGGCGCGTCGCCCTCGGCCAGCGCCATGCCGGAATAGAGATCGACCGCCGCATCGAGTTGTCGTTCGCCCGGCCCATAAGTCCAGATCTCGCCGCCGAACCCCGCCGCCCGCATCGCAGCAGCGCCTTCGGGAGCGGCGATGGCGATTCTGGCGTCGGCGACATGCAGCGCATGCGCCAGCGCAGCGCCTTGCAGATCGGGGCCAATCAACGCGACGACAATTCCGACGCGGCTCAACCCGAGCCAGATCGCCGCATATTCCGGCCGGTTGCGCATCATCAGCGCGATAGTCGAACCTTTCGGCGTCTCCTGCGCCAACGCCCAGCGCGCATATTGGTTGGTGCGGTTGAAGAGCCGGACAAAACTGTAGCTCTCCGGTTCGCCGATCAACGCCGGCCGGTCGCCGTAGCTCTCGGCCCATTCCGCGAGCGCGCACGGCAAAGTGCGGCGCGGATCGCGGGTCGCGCGGGCGGTGACTTCAAGCGCCCGCGTCCAGGCGCGATGGTTGCCGTTCCCGACGCGGGCGGAGGTCGCGTTCATGTCAACGCCTCGAACTGGCTGCGCCAATGCACGAGCGCGTTGGTCGCACTCCCCTTGACGACGGCGACCGCTTCGCCAATCACCATCGCATGCGTGGCGTGTTCGACGACGCGCGCCAGCCGACAATCGACGGCGGCGAGCGCGTCACGCAAAATCGGCGCGCCGGTCGCAAGCAGGCTCCACTGCCCTTCCGCGAAGCGCTCGGAACCGCGCACCTGCGGCGACGCAAACCGCCGCGCCAGAAATTCCTGCTCGCCCGATAGAATGTTGACCGCGAAGCCGCCGCTGGCGCGAATGCAGGCGAGCGTGGAGGATTCCGCGTTCAAGCAAACAACCAGCGAGGCGGGACTCAATGACAGCGAGGCGAACGAGGAGACCGCGCAGCCAGCGCGTGCGCGCTCGAACGCGCTCGTCACCAGCGCGACGCCCGAGGCCAGCTCGCGCATCGCCTCGCGAAACTCGCCGGGCGCGACCGATGCGGCGCGTGCGCCAAACTCCTGCGCTGATAGAGCCTCGGCATAGACCATCCTCAGCCTCCCCAGCGCGCGCGCAAATACGTAGGTCCGTTCGCCGCAATTTTTCGCGACGCGATCGCCGCCAACCAATTGCCGATCACGATGGCCCCGCGCGCGCGCCACGCGGCGTCGGGCGCGGTCATCGCGTAGTCGGGCAGATGCGGCGCCTCCTGGCCCGCCATCATGCCGGCGACATGGGCGCGCAAGGCGCGCTCGATCTCTGGGGGATAGAAATGGGTCGGCGGCTCCGGCGCCGCGCCGCCGTTCAGCGCGCGGCCGACGTCGCGCCGATAGTCGCGCGCCAGCGTGTCGCCGTCAT
>JANYIH010000328.1 GCA_025358745.1 Hyphomicrobiales bacterium
GTGGCTGAACCAGGAGTTGGCGAGGATCTCGGCGGCGAGCGCGTCGAGCCGCGCGTCGAGATCGGCGGTCTCGCCCGCCTGCACGAGGCCGAGATGGCGCTCGGGCAGCGCGATGTCGGTCTGGCGCGGCAGGGCGCCGAGCACGGGCAAGCCGAGCCGCGCCACCGCGTCCGCCGCCAGCCGCCGGTGTCGCTCGCTGGCGACCCGGTTGAGCACGATTCCCGCGACCCGGATGCGCGGATCATAGCTCGCGCAGCCCAGGGCGATCGCCGCCGCCGACTGCGCCTGTCCCGACACATCCAGCACGAGAATCACAGGCAGCCCGAGCAGCGCGGCGATGTCGGCCGAGGCCCCGGTGGCGCCTTCTGGCGCGGCCGCGCCGTCGAACAGGCCCATCGACGCCTCGACGATCAGCATGTCGACCCCCGCCCCACCCGCGAGCGCCCGCACGAGCTGCGGCGACATCGCCCAGGAATCGAGATTGACGCTGTCGCGCCCCGCCGCCGCCGCGTGAAAGGCGGTGTCGATATAGTCCGGCCCGGATTTCGCCCCCGCGACCGCCACGCCGCGCGCGCGAAGCGCCCGCAGCAGCCCCAGCGTCAATGTGGTCTTGCCGGCTCCCGAGCGCGGCGCGGCGATCATCAGCCCGCGCGCGGTCATCGCCAAAGGCTCCGTTTGACGCCGGCCGCGCTTTGGCTAAGCCTCGCCCGATCATGGAGCATGAGGGCAAGCCATTGCGGCGCGGCTGGACCACCGGCGCCTGCGCCACCGCCGCCGCCAAGGCCGCCTTCGCCGCGCTGCGGACGGGCGCCTTCCCCGACCCGGTGGAGATCGTCCTGCCCGGTGGTCAGCGTCCCGCTTTCGCGCTGGCGCTGACCGAAATCGGCGAGGGTTTCGCGCGCGCGGGCGTAGTGAAAGACGCGGGCGACGATCCCGACGTCACCCACGGCGCGCTGGTGATCGCGACGCTTCGGCCGGGGGCGCCGGGCGCCGGCGTGACGTTCCGCGCCGGCGAGGGGGTGGGCGCGGTGACGCGCCCCGGTCTGCCGTTGCCCGTCGGCGAACCCGCGATCAATCCCGCCCCCCGCGCGATGATCCGCGCCAATCTCGCAGGCGACCCCGACGTCGAGGTGGAGATTTCCATTCCCGGCGGCGAAAAAATAGCCGAGCGCACGCTCAACGGACGGCTCGGCATAATCGGCGGGCTGTCGATCCTCGGCACGACCGGCATCGTGGTGCCTTATTCGTGCAGCGCCTGGATTGACTCGATCCATCGCGGCGTCGATGTGGCGCGCGCCATGGGTTTGCAACACATCGCCGGCTCGTCCGGCTCCACCTCGGAAGCCGCCGTGCAAAAGCTGCACGGCCTGCCCGAAGCGGCGCTGATCGAGATGGGCGATTTCGTCGGCGGCATGCTCAAGTACCTGCGCGCCCACCCGATCGAGGACGTGACCGTCGCCGGCGGCGTCGCCAAGATGAGCAAGCTCGGCCAGGGCCTGCTGGACCTGCATTCGCGGCGCGGCGAGGTCGATCTGGACTGGCTGGCCGCCCGCGCGCGCGCAGCGCGCGCGGGCGGCCTCCTCGCCGATTCCATCGCGAAAGCCAACACGGCCAAACACGCCTTCGAGCTGGCGGATGCGGCGGCTTTCGACCTCGCCCTTCCCGTCGCGGCGGCGGCGTGGCGAACCGCCGCCAAGGCGCTCGGCGGCGGCGCGCACCGGCTGGAGATCGCCGTGTTCGACCGCGACGGCGAATTGCTGGCGACGACCGGCTTGCGCGAACTTCATGCGAGCCCCCGGTAACGGCGCCGGTAATCGGGATCGTAGAGCGCGCTGTCGCGGAAATCCTCCGCCGCCAAAGCCTCGCCCACCAGAATCAGCGCCGAGCGCTCCATCGGCGCCTGCGCCAGCGCGGCGACAATGCCCGCCAACGTCCCGCGCAGGATGCGCTGGTCGGGCCAGCTGGCGCGAAACACCAGCGCGACCGGGCAATCGGGCCCGTAATGCGGCGTCAGTTCGGCGACGACCCTTTCGAGCGCGTGGATCGACAAATGGATCGCCAGCGTCGCCCGGGTCGCTGCGAAAGCGGCAAGCGTCTCGGTCGGCGGCATCGCCGAGGCGCGGCCCGAAGTGCGCGTCAGCACCAGGGATTGCGCGACTTGGGGCAGCGTCAGTTCGAGCCCCAGCGCCGCCGCGCTGGCGGCGAAGGCCGGCACGCCCGGCGTCACGTCGTAGGGAACGGCCAGCGCGCGTAAGCGCCGCGACTGCTCGCCCAGCGCGCTCCAGATCGACAGATCGCCCGAATGCAGCCGCGCCACGTCGAGGCCCGCCGCATGCGCCGCCGCCATTTCCGCAACGATCTCGTCGAGCGTCATCGGCGCGGTGTCGCGGATTTTCGCGCCGCTTGGGCAATAGTCGAGCAGCGCGGACGGCACCAGCGAACCCGCATAGAGACACACCGGACAGCGCGCGATCAGATCGCGACCGCGCAGGGTGATGAGATCGGGCGCGCCCGGTCCGGCGCCGATGAAATGCACGGTCATAACGCCCCCATCGCAACCGCGCAGGACACGCCGTCCGCGCTGAATTTCGCTATCGTGATGCGCCCGCCCTCCCCCGCGCCCGCCAGCGCCGCCGCCTCGGCGACGCTGCCGACGCCGAAAATCGCGGCCACGCGCGGCGAATGCGAGACGACGCGTGAAGCCGCGCGCGCCAGCGCCGCATCGTCGTGAAGATGCAGCGCTACGCCAAGCCGCTCCGCGGCTTGGCGTAGCGCGCGATTGCGGATGCGGCCCGCCGTATGCAGCGGCGCCGATTCCACGCCTGCCCTCGCGAAAGCCTCGCGCGCGAGGGCGACGATAGCCTCGACCGAAGCGCCCGCGCGGGCGCCGATCCCGACCGCCGCGTTCATTTGACCGCCCGCCATTGCACCACCGGCATCGCCGGCCGAAACCCGCGAAACCGGCCGACCGGCTCGGCCCTCGCAAACTGCGCCTGCAGCAACGCGCCGCCGTATCGCTGCGAAAGGTCGCACAAAGCCGCCTGCGATTCGAGCGTCACCGCATTGACCACCAGCCGCCCGCCCGGCCGCAAGGCGGCCCAGCACGGCTCGACCGCTTGCGCCAGGCCGCCGCCTATGAAAACCGCGTCCGGCGCCGGCAGGCCCGTCAGGGCCTGCGGCGCCGCCCCCTCGACAAGCTGGAGGTGGGGAACCCCCAGCGCCTCGGCATTGGCGCGAATGCGCGCGCCACGCGCGGGGTCGCGCTCGACGGCGATCGCCTTCATCGAGGGATCGGCGAGCAGCCATTCGATCCCGACCGAGCCCGAACCGGCGCCGACGTCCCACAGCGTCTCGCGCGGCCGGGGCGCCAGCGCCGACAGCGTCAGCGCGCGCACCTCGCGCTTGGTGATCTGCCCGTCATGCTCGAACCAATCGTCGGGCAAGCCCGGCGCCCGGGGCGGCACGCGGGCGCCGACGGCGTCAACGACCTCCAGCGCGATTGTGTTGAGCGGGTCCACGCCACGGCCGTCGAACTCCCAGGCGCTCGCCGAGCGGCGGCGCTCGCGCGGACCGCCCATAGCCTGCAATACGGTCATCACGGAATCGCCTAGACCGCGCCCGCACAACAGCGAGGCGAGCCGCAGCGGCGTATCGCCATCCCAGGACAAAGCGAGAATGCGCGCGCCCGGTTGCAACAGGGGGATCACACGCTCCCGCGCGCGGCCATGCAGCGAGATCACCGCACAATCCTGCAACGCCCAGCCGAGCCGCGAGGCCGCGAGGCTGAAAGCTGAGGGTTGCGGAAAGCTCTCGATCTCCTCCGCCGCGACCAACTCGCTCAGCAGCGAACCGACGCCGAAAAAGAACGGGTCGCCGCTCGCCAGCACGCAGACGCGCTCGCCGCGCCGCGCCAGAATATCGGCGAACGCCGCCTGCAACGGCGACGGCCAGGCCATGCGCTCGGCCCCGGTTTCGCCGACCAGCGCGAGGTGCCGCGTCCCGCCGACGATCAGCGCGGCTTGCGACAATCGCTCTCTTGCGGCAGGGGGAAGCGCCCCATCCTCGCCGATCCCGATCAGCGTGAGCCAGGGCGTCATGGCGCCACCGGGAGACACGCTTGCGTTTGCTGTTGCTGGGCGGAACGACCGAGGCCAGCGAACTCGCCCGGAGACTGGCGGTCCGCGCCGAAATCGCGGCGACGCTGTCGCTCGCCGGCCGCACGAAAAGCCCGGCCGTCTCGCCATTGCCGGCGCGCACCGGCGGCTTTGGCGGAATTGCGGGCCTGAGCGCCTACTTGCGCGAAAACCGCATCGACGCTTTGATCGACGCGACCCATCCCTTCGCCGCGCAAATCTCCGCCCATGCGGTCGCGGCGGCTGCGGCCGCCGGCGTTCCGCTCGCCGTCCTCACACGCCCGCCCTGGCCGCCCCAAGCCGGCGACGACTGGCGCGAGGTCGCTGACGCCGCCGAGGCCGCGCGGGCTTTGGGCGAGACGCCGCGCCGCGTGTTGCTGACCGTCGGCCGGCTCGGCGCCGGCCCCTTCGCCGCCGCGCCTCAGCATCATTACGTGCTGCGGGCGATCGATGCGCCCGACGACCCTCCGCCGGGCGCGGAAATCGTGCTCGCCCGCCCGCCCTTCGCGCTCGACGACGAGATCGCGCTGATGCGCGCGCATTCCATCGAGATCGTCGTCAGCAAGAACGCGGGCGGGCAGGCCACGCGGGCCAAGATCGACGCCGCCCGCGCGCTCGGCCTGCCGGTTGTGATGATCCGCCGGCCGCCGCTGGTCGCGCAAACGGTGTTGCACGACATCGACGCGGCATTGGACTGGATTGCGGCTCAAGGCGCGGCTCCGTAGCTGCGCGGCGTCAACAGGAAGGGCGCGCGGCCCTCGCGCGCGATCCACCGCGTCGTCGAGGCGCCGACGATCAGCAGCGTGCTCATGTCGGCCAGCGCCGGGTCGGCCTCGGCCAGAGTCGTCAGCGTGACGCGCTCGTCGGCGCGCCCGATCGCGCGGGCGAAAGCGACCGGCGTGGACCCCGCGCGATGCGTTCGCAGCACGGCGAAGGCGTCGTAAATCTGTCGGGGCCGCGCGCGCGACGCGGGATTGTAGATCGCCAGCACGAAATCGCCCGCGCTGGCGGCGATCAGCCGCCGTTCAATCAACGCCCAGGGTTTGAGATTGTCCGACAGCGACAGGGCGCAGAAATCGCCGCCGAGCGGCGCGCCGAGCCGGGCGGCGGCCGCCTGCATCGCGCTCACGCCCGGCAGCACTTCTATGTCAAGCGCACGCCAGGACGGCGGCCCCTGCTCGACCGCCTCCATGACTGCCGCCGCCATGGCGAACACGCCGGGATCGCCGCCCGAGACGACACCTACGATACGCCCGCTCGCGGCCCGCTCCAGCGCCGCCGCCGCGCGGTCGAGTTCGACGCGATTGTCGCTCGCATGGACGCAAAGCCCAGCCCGCGCCGCGAGGCGGGCGACATAGGGGCCATAGCCGTAGACGTCGCTGATCTGCGCGAGCGCGTCGCTCGCTTCCCGAGTCAACCAGCATTCCGGCCCCGGCCCGAGGCCGATCACATAGAGCTTGGCCGTCATGGCCTGCGCCCCTGTCCGGGCAGCAGGATCAGCGAGAAATAGGGCGCCGGCCCCGCAAGCTTGTCCTTCAGCGGCGCCACCGCTTCGCCTTCCATCGTGCCGCGCTCGACATAAAGCGCGCGCTCCAGCAGCCCCGCCTCGGCGAATGCCAGCCGCACCTTCTCGAAATTGCGGCCGAGCTTCATCACCACAACAGCGTCGCTCTGGCGCAAGCGCGCCACGAGTTCGGCGAACGGCAGCGTTCCGGGCAGCACCGTGAGGATGTCGTCCCCCCAGGTCATCGGTGCGCTGGCTGCGGCGGAACAACCGGCCATGCCGGTGACCCCGGGCACGATCTCACAATCGAACCGCTCGCGCAGCCGCACGAACAGATGCATGAACGAGCCGTAGAACAACGGATCGCCCTCGGCCAGCAGCGCCACGTCGCGGCCCTCGTCGAGATGGCCGGCGAGCGATGCGGTCGCTTCAGCATAGAAGCGGCTCAGCGTGGCGAGATAATCGGGATGGTCGAACGGCAGTTCGGTCGTCATGGGATAGTAGAGCGGCAGTTCCTTGGCAGTTGCGGGGATATAGCGGTCGGCGATCGACCGCGCATGGCCGCGCCGCCCCGCCTTGGCGAAAAAAGCGATCACGGGGCAGGCGCCGATCAGCCGCACGGCCTTGACTGTGAGCAGTTCGGGATCGCCGGGACCGAGCCCGACGCCATAGAGACGACCGGCCACGCCTCACTCCTTCGCGCTGGCGAGCGCATTAACCGCCGCCGCCGCCATAGCGCTGCCGCCGCGCCGACCGCGCATGACGAGCGAAGGCGCGCGATAAGCGATCAGCGCGTCCTTCGATTCCGCCGCGCCGACAAAGCCGACCGGCATGCCGACGATGCAGGCGGGTCTCGGCGCCCCGGCCTCCAGCAATTCCAGCAGGCGGAACAGCGTCGTCGGCGCATTGCCGATCGCCACCACCGCCCCGCCCAGCCGCGCGCCCCAGAGATCGACCGCCGCCGCCGAGCGCGTCGTTCCCATGCGCCTGGCCAGATCGGCGACGGCGGGGTCGCTCAGCGTGCAGATCACGTCGTTGCCTAGGGGAAGCCGAGCCCGCGTGATCCCGTGCGCCACCATCTGCGCGTCGCAGAAGACGGCCGCGCCGGCTTGCAGCGCGGCGACGCCGGCCTCAGCCGCGCCGGGGGCGAAGACGAGATCGCGCGCGGCGTCGGGCATGCCGCAGGCGTGGACAATGCGCACGGCGACGCGTTCCTCGACCGTATCGAAGCGTGCGAGATCGGTCTCGGCGCGGATGATGGCGAACGAACGTCGGTAGATCGCATCGCCGTCGCTGAGGTAATCGTAGGCCATCAGGCGGCGCTTTCCTGTGCGCGAGAAAGAGCGGCCAGCCGCTCGGCGAGCGCGTCGAGGCTTAGAGCCTGCGCCACCGGCGGCGCGTCGGCCCGGCCGTCGAGCACGAGGTCGTAGCCTTTCGCGGTCGCGACGACGGTGAACGGCGCGGGACCTGGATGTGCGCAGCCTTTGGCGCAGCCCGACACATGCAGCCCACGACCCGCGAACGGGGCGAGCCGCGTCGCCGCCTCGCGCGTGTCGCCCCGCGCGCTCGAACAGGCGGGCGCGCCGGGACAGGCGTTCACGTTGAGTCGCGGGTCGTCGGGATCGAGGATGAAGGTGAGGCGGGGGGGGGGGGGGGGGGGGG
>JANYIH010000099.1 GCA_025358745.1 Hyphomicrobiales bacterium
GCCCAGCCGCTGACATGAAGCGTCCCGTCAGCGTCAAGCCGGGCTTCTTCTAGCAAAACCATCATGGTCCCGTGACTCTAGGCCTGTGCTGCGTCCAGACGTCATTTCGTCCATGCCGGCGACTCAGCCCGCAAGATCGGCGCCTGCGAACGAGCGCCTCTCCCCGGATGGAACGCGCCGGCGACTCTCGTCAAGTGCCCGCGCGCGCCGAGTCGACGCCTGGCCGAGGGCGCGGCGGCTCCGCCGGGTGCGCGCAGTTCCGCAGCAGTCGGCGCAGATTCCCCTGTGTCTAACTTTTTCTCGACTGGGACATTCGCGCACACGCATTGCAAAAACGTGACGACGCGCGCTAGCATCCGCCGGCGCATTCTCCGCACCCAATGTATTCGCATTGCAAGAATATTCGTCTTCTATGCAATATTGCTGATGACCCCGCACGATCTCTGAAAATTCTCAAAAGCACAATACCTATAAATTCGCAATTCATCGCCAATGAGCGAGTCTAATTCCATCGCGTCGAACTCTACGCAAATTATCGCCGCAACTATATAAAGTAAATGAAGTGTGCCATACAATTCCGCAATGTTTACGTTCATCACAAAAAACACCTTTATGGTTAATCAGTCATGACCCTACGATTCCAATCTTGCAGGCTCACCCCATCGCGCTGGCGACGAATCTTGTTCGGTTGTCGCCGGGAAAATTTGCGCGGGGGGACTTGTCTAAAACCAACTTCCGATGTTTAAATAGGAGTTAATAGACGGAACGAGATCCGCCAATTATTGTCCCGCCGCAATTGGCCTATATGCCGCGACGGCGGAACCGGAGTTTCAGGCGGCGATCCGACCTCGCGGTCGAGTCGCGGGCGCGATTGCGGGGTCGGTTTCCGGCGAGGGGTCGGTTTAAATGTCGGTTCGTATCGCGGGCGCACGAGCTGTGGTTGTCGGATGATAAATCACGGATATATCTTGCATTTGGGCATCGTTTGCGTGGCTCCTTCGCCGAAGCTGCCGGGCGTCGCCGAAGGGCGGGCCGCGAGCAATCGCTTTGTAGGGAGGCGAGCTTGAGCAATGCGTTTTTGCTTCCGGATCGGACGCGGTGGGAGCGGCGCGAACTCGCTTTCGCAGCCTTGCCCGAACCGAGGAAGCGCCGCCCGGTCGTTTACGACATGAGCCATCTGATCGCGCGTCTGCGCGCCGACACGGGCACCGGGATCGACCGCATCGACCTTGCTTTCGCCTCGCATTTCTTCGCCGCGCCCGGGCAGAGCGAGGCGGTGCGTTACGGTTTCGGGCAGCCGCGCCTGATCGCAGGCGACTGGGCCGCCAAATTCACCCGCGCCGCGCAGCGCGTCTGGACCCGCGACGAAAATCCGCAGACCGAGGCTTTGTGGGCCTGGCTCGCGGCCGCGTCGGGCGAGGCCGCCAAACCCCAACTCTCGCTTCCCTCGCGCGTCAGCGCGCCCGCCTGGGGGCGCCGGCTGCTGTCCTGGACCGGCCGCTTCGTCAGCGACCCGCGCCGTCGCGTTCCCCACGCCGCCGTATATATCAACGTCGGCTATCACCGGTTCGAACACCCGCGCTTTTTCTCCTGGCTGGACAAACGGCCCGACGTCGACGGCGTGTTCATGATCCATGACTTGCTGCCGCTCGACTATCCCGAATATTTCGAACCCGGCGAAGCGGCGAAATTTCGCGCGCGGATCGCCACCGCCCTGCAATATGGCCGCGCGTTCCTGGTCTCCACCGAGGCCGTGCGGCGCCGCCTGCAACAGGAAATCGCCGCCCGCGGGCTTGAGCCCAGGCCCATCTGGGCGCAACGGTTTCCCTCGCCGCTCGCCGATTATACGACTTCCGTCGCGCCGCGTCGGACCGCGCAACCCTATTTCGTCGTCATCGGCACGATCGAGCCGCGCAAGAACCATCTCCTGCTGCTCAACATCTGGCGCGCCCTGGCGCGCCGTTCCGCGACGCCGCCGCGGCTGGTGATCGTGGGCGCGCGCGGCTGGGAGAACGAGCAGGTCGTCGATATGCTCGACCGATGCGAGACGTTGGCGCCGCATGTGGCGGAAGTCTCGCATCTGGGCTCGCCCGCGCTGGCCGAACTGATCGCCGGCGCGCGCGCGGTGCTGGCGCCGACCTACGAGGAAGGCTATGGCCTGCCGGTGGTGGAGGCGCTGGCGATCGGCACGCCGGTGATCGCCTCCGACACGCCCGCCCTGCGCGAGGCGTCGCAAGGGCGCGCCTGCCTCCTGTCGCCGCTCGACGGCGAAGGCTGGCGCCACGAGATCGAGCGGCTCGCCTATGACGAATCCTACCGCGCCGCGTTGAAGGCGCGCGCCGCAGGCTTCGTCGCGCCCAACTGGCGCGATTATTTCGCCTCGCTCGACCAGTTCCTCGCCAGCCTGCGCGCGACCGATCCAGCCCACGCCGCCGACTAGAACCTTCGCCGAGGGGGTGGAGACGGCGCTAGCAATATCCTGAAATCGCTGTGGTTTTTACTCCGCCGCGCCCCTCTCCCATCGGGGGTGGAACGCATGGAGCGCCGGGAAAACCGACGAACGCTCCCATTCGCAGCACAAAATATTTCTGAAATTCCAAATTTGTGTTACGCTTCATCCCCCTCGGTCGAACCCCTCGCCATGCCCAAAGCCAAACCGCCGCTCTCGAAACGAGAAAAGCAGCTCGCCAAGGCCCGCGTATCAGCCTCAAGACGGTCGGGCGCGAGGTCGACCGCGCGCTCGACCAGCGCCGGCTCGACGGGGTCGACCGCCACCTTCGCCTCCAGATCGAACGGCTCAACAAGGCCCTTCGGGCGATCGATTGCGCGCTCGAATTCGGCGACGCCGGCGCCGTCGGCCCCTTGCTCAAGGTGATCGAAAAGCTCGACCGCTATCACGGCCTCGGCGCCGCGCGCCGCGCCGGTGCGGAGCCCTCGCCCAAGCGTCTCGACGCGCAAGCCAGCCCGCTCGCGCTGACGCACGAGCGGACAGAAAATAGTGCCTGACGCCCTGAAATCACGCCGACCGGGACTGTCCTAGTGATTGTCCCTGGGCACGCCCGCATTCTGCGCCAGCCGCTGGAAGCCGACCGCCGGCTTCAGCACCATGCCCTCGTCGAACTGCGCCACCATCGAGCGCTGGATCTCCTGCCAGGGCGTCTGGCTGCGGGGAAAAGCGAACGGCTGCTTCTCCAGCGCCGCGCGGCGCTCGGCGAGTTCCGCCGCGTCGATCAGAATGTCGGCCGTGCGTTTCTTCAGATCGATCCGCACCCGGTCGCCTGACTTCAACAAGGCCAGCCCGCCGCCCGCCGCCGCTTCCGGCGAGGCGTTGAGGATCGAGGGCGAGGCGGAAGTGCCGGACTGGCGCCCGTCGCCGATGCAGGGCAGCGCGGTGATCCCTCGTTTTAGAAGATAAGCCGGCGGCTGCATGTTCACCACTTCCGCGCCGCCGGGATAGCCGATCGGCCCGGTGCCGCGAATGAACAGCATGCAATGCTCGTCGATGGCTAGCGCGGGATCGTCGATGCGGTGGTGGTAATCCTCCGGCCCCTCGAACACGACCGCCCGGCCCTCGAACGCGTCGGGGTCCTTGGGGTCGCAGAGGTAGCGGTTGCGGAACTCCTCGCCGATCACGCTGGTCTTCATCACCGCGTTGTTGAACAGGTTGCCCCTCAGCACGATGAAGCCGGCGTCCTCTTTCATCGGCGCCTCGATGGGGAAGATCACGTCCGCATCGTCGCTCACGGTCTCGCGGCAGTTGTCGCCAATGCTGCGGCCGTTGACGGTCAGCGCGTCCTCATGCACCAGCTTGCGTTTCATCAACTCGTTGACCACGGCGGGCACGCCGCCCGCGCGGTGGAATTCCTCGCCCAGATATTTGCCGGCCGGCTGCATGTTGACCAGCAGCGGCACCTTGTGGCCAACCGTCTCCCAATCCTGGATGTCGAGCTTGACGCCGACATGGCGCGCGATCGCGTTGATGTGGATCGTCGCATTGGTCGAGCCGCCGATGGCGGTGTTGACAACGATCGAATTCTCCAATGCCTTGCGCGTGATGATGTCGGAGGGCTTCAGATCCTCCCACACCATCTCGACGATCCGCTTGCCGGTCTCGTAGGCGATCTGGCCGCGCTCGCGATGCGGCGCGGGGATGGCGGCGCAGCCGGGCAGGCTCATGCCGAGCGCCTCGGCCAGCGCGTTCATGGTCGAAGCCGTCCCCATCGTGTTGCAATGGCCGACCGAAGGCGCCGAGGAGGTGACGATCTCCATGAACTCCTCGTAGTTGATCTTGCCGGCGCTCAGGTCCTCGCGCGCCTTCCAGACAATGGTGCCCGAGCCCGTGCGCTCGCCGTGGTGCCAGCCGTTGTTCATCGGCCCGCCGCTCAGCACAATCGCCGGCAGGTTCACCGTCGCCGCCGCCATGATGCAGGCCGGTGTCGTCTTGTCGCAGCCCGTCGTCAGCACGACGCCGTCGATGAAATAGCCATACAGCGTTTCAACCAGACCAAGATAAGCCAGATTGCGATCGAGCGCGGCGGTCGGGCGCTTGCCGGTCTCCTGGATCGGATGCACGGGAAATTCGAACGGCACGCCGCCGGCCGTCAAAATGCCGTCGCGCACGCGCTTGGCGAGTTCGATGTGGTGCCGGTTGCACGGCGACAGGTCCGAGCCGGTCTGGGCGATGCCGATGATCGGCTTGCCCGAGCGCAACTCGCCCGGCGTCAGGCCGAAATTGAGGTAGCGCTCGATATAGAGCGCGGTCATGCCCGGATTTTCCGGATTGTCGAACCACTGCTTGGAGCGCAATTTGCGGGACTTGTCCTGGGTCGCTCCGCCCTTCGTGCTCATGGCTTATCCTCCGCTCGCGCCCCTCGAGGGCTTATCGCCACGGAATAGGCGCGCGACCCCGCGGGCGCAAGGGCGGCGGAAGTGACGAGCTTTGGCGACTGCAATTGGGAGCGCCCCTGGCATTTCTGCTCGACGCTTCGCCGCGCCGTCGATCCCGTGCTGATTATGCACACGACGACGGTCATGATCGCCCGAGTTTCGCAAGGCCGCATCGACCCCCGGGCTTCCACTTGCGCGTGAACCAATGGCGGCCCTCGACAGCCGCCGGCCGCCGCCCTAAATGCGCGCTCGCAGCGGAGCGCCGGTTTTGGACGGCGCGGGGTGAAGGGCGGCGGGCGTGAATCGGTTAGGCGGCAAGTCGCGCTTGGGCGCGGGCGAGGCGGCGCGTGATCATCGCCATTGACGGCCCGGCTGCCTCGGGCAAGGGCACGATCGCGCGACGACTGGCGGCGCATTATCGGCTGGCGCACCTCGACACCGGCCTGCTCTACCGCGCCACGGCGGCGAGCCTCCTCCAGGCCGACAAGGGTTTAGGCGACGTCGCGGCTGCCGTCGCGGCAGCGCGCGGGCTCGGCCTGGTGGAATTCGACGAGGAGCAGTTGCGCGGGGCGGGGATGGGCGAGGCGGCCTCGGTCGTCGCCGCCATGCCGGAGGTGCGCGCCGCGCTGATTCAAGCGCAGCGCGATTTTGCGAGCCGGCCGCGCGGCGCCGTGCTTGACGGGCGCGATATCGGCACGGTGATCTGCCCGAACGCCGATGTTAAAATTTTCGTCACCGCCAGCCCCGCGGCGCGCGCGCAGCGACGCGCGCTGGAGTTGATGCGGCGCGGCGAGAAGATCGACTACGCCTCCGTGCTCGCCGACATCGCCCGGCGCGATGCGCGCGACGCGGAACGGGCGGACGCGCCTATGCGCGCGGCAGGCGACGCCCTCACCCTGGACACTACACGACTGGACATCGACGCCTCTCTGGCGCGTGCGATCGCCATCGTCGAGAGCCGGGTCATTACATAGCGCTCGGGCGGGCCTGCGAGGTCCGCCCGAGCGCTTTCACTTCGCAGCTTACGCGGAGGCCGCCAGAGGCGCTCGACCGGCGGGATAAGCGGCGGAAAGCCGCTCATGCGTGGCGCGCAGTCGCGCAATCGCCCCGTCGATCTCGGCCCGTTGCCGTTCGAGATGATCGATCTGGGTGACGATCTGTTGCGGCTTCAACTTGCCTTCGAAATCGTCGGTGGACTCGTAATTTCCTAGCAAATCGTGAACCTCGGTCAGGGTGAACCCGAGCTGCTTGCCCTTCATGATCATCTGCATCCGCAATCGGTCCGTCGCGGAATATAGCCGGGTGTTGCCCTCGCGTCGCGGCCGCAACAGTTTCCGATCCTCGTAGAATCTGAGCGTACGCAAACTGACGTTGAACTCCGAGGCCATCTCCCCGATCGTCATTTCCCGCTTGCCGTTATTGACCGACGAATCAGCACGAGACTCCGGCTCGAGCCGCGTTGC
This sequence comes from Hyphomicrobiales bacterium, assembly GCA_025358745.1. Taxonomy (GTDB): domain Bacteria; phylum Pseudomonadota; class Alphaproteobacteria; order Rhizobiales; family Beijerinckiaceae; genus Roseiarcus. The sequence goes on from JANYIH010000099.1 coordinate 6,351, forward strand.
ATGCAGATTACCTAAAGTCGCCATTGCGCAATCTCCCTTTCATTTCCGCGTCCCCTAAGGTTCTTGAGCCCCCGGCCCCCCGAAAGCTCGCCGCCGCCGTTACGGATAGCGTGTTCTCAAGAACTTTGCAACTTATGCGTGTAGACAACCGCCTATGAGTCGCAAGTCTGACGCCAGGGTTGACCCGTTTCGGGACAGCTTAACGATTTGTTCACCACAAACTCGGAAACATCGGTGCGCGAACGCGAGAGTCGCGTGCGACGGGCGGGCAAATGAAAACGGCATCGGCGTGGAACGGGCGCGCGGGCGAGCGATCGGCGCACAAAATCGCTGAAAAGATGGCGAAAAACGCCGGGGTCGACTTCGGCGATTGGATCGCCGAAGCCGTCGCCGAATATGCGGAAGACCTCGGCGTCGAGCCGGAGGATTTGAGCGAGCGCGAGCGCCTGGAAGCCATCGAGGATCGCATCGACCGTCTTGCGCGCACGCCCTCAACGGCTGCGCGTCGCGACACGGACGACGACGAAATCGGGCCCTCGCGGCGTCTCGAAAGCGGCTCGCGACCCGCGAATCACCGCGAATCATCTCCGCGCAGGGGCGAATCGCACCGCCTAGAACGCGACCAGGAGCCGCGCCGACCGCAACGGCGAATCGATTACGTTGAGGAAACCGGACCCGACCGGCTCGAAGCCGCGATCGAACGCGCCGCGCGTGGGCCGCGCGGCGGCGCAGATCGGCTTGGGGAGGCGGTCAGACTGATCGAGCGGCGCGCCGCGCGCAACGAAGAGCGCACGGCGCGGGCGCTGGAATCGATGACGGGGCTGGTCGAGACCCGCGGCGCCGAGCGCGGCCGGTTGCAGGAGGCGATAGGCAAAATCGAGCAACGCGCCGAACGCAACGAGGAACTCACCGCGAAAGCGCTGGAATCACTGTCGGGGCTGGTCGACAAGCACGGCGGCGAACGCGGGCGGCTCGATGAGGCCATCGCCGAGATCGAACAGCGCGCCGCCCGCAACGAGGAGCGCACGGCGCGGGCGCTGGAATCGCTATCCGGCCTCGTTCAGTCGCGCGGCGGCGAGCGGGAAAAGTTGCAGGAAGCGATCGCTAAAATCGAGGCGCGGGCCGAGAAGTCGGCCGAGCGCGCGGCCGCCGCGTTGGAGCAGGTGACGAGCCTGGTCGAAAACAGAGGGCGCGAGCGCGAGCGGCTGGAATCCGCCATCGTTCGCGTCGGTCAGCGCGCCGAGGAGAGCGAGGCGCGCGCCGCGCGCGCCCTCGAATCGATCACCTCGCTTGCCCAGACGCCGCTGACCGCGCCCGCTCCCGCCCGCCAGGATCCGCTCGCCACCCGATTCTCGCAGCTTTCCCGCCGCGTCGCGCGCGCCCCCGAGCCTCCCGCCGGCGAGGACGACGAAACTCTTCGCCTGGTCTCGGAGCGTCTTGCGCGTCGCCGCAACAAGGGCGACGCCGTCGCGCCCACCGCGCCGCAAGAAAAAATCCAGGAAAAAACCCAAGAAAAAATCGCCGATAAGCTCGACGCCAGCGTCGGGGAGATGCAGCGCGAGTTGCGCAGGCTCGCTGACAAGGTCGAGACGCTGACCGCTCAGCCGGCGGAAAAAGACAGCGCGGCGATCGGGCAAGCGGTCGCGGAGCGGCTTGAACGACGCATCGCCGACCTCGCCGAGCGCATGGAGAAAGTAGGAGCGCCTGCCCGGGAAGAATTCGAGCAGGCGATGAAGAGCGTCAAGGACGCGCGCGGCGAGATCGAGCGGGGCGCGCCGGCGGCCGCCTTGCAGGGGGTGGAGCGCCGGCTCGACGAGCTCGGCGCCCGCGTCGAGGCGGCGGCCCGCCGCCCGGCAGTCGATCCGCGCCCGTTCGAGGACCTGGCCCAGCGGGTCGAGACGATTCGCGCGGCGATCGAGCGGCAAGGCGCGCGACCGGACGCCGCCATCCTCGCCGCCGCGTTGCGGACGCTGGACGAGAAACTCGACCGCGCCTCGGCGACGGGCGCGCAATCGGCCGCCGCGACGACGGTCTTGCAGGGCATGGTCGCGCGGCTCGAAGCCGCGTTGCAGCGCCCGACCACCGCTTCCATCGACGCAAGGCCGATTGAGGAATTGTCACGCCGGATCGAAGGCGTGCGCGGCCTGGTGGAACGCCAGGGCGGACTTGCGCCGAAAGTCGACAATCTCAACGCCGCCATCGGCGCGCTGGCGCAAAAATTCGAGCGCCCCGCCGCGACCGTGGCCGAGATCGAAAAGCTCGAAGCGGCGCTGTTGCAACTGTCGGCGCAAGTCGAAGCGGCGCTCGCGCGCAGCGCCGCCGTCGACGCCAAGCCGGTCGAAGACCTCGCCCGCCGCATCGACGCGGTGCGCAAGGCGGTGGAGAGCAATGGCGCGCTGGCGCCGCAGGTCAACCGGCTGGAAGCCGCGCTGGGCGAAATCCGCGCCAAGCTCGACCGGCCACCGCAAAGCCCACAGATAGAGGCGGTCGACGCCAGCTTGCGCAATCTCGCCGCCAAATTCGAGCAAGCCGTCAACCGGCCGGCCGCGTTCGACACGAAGCCGATCGAGGAGCTTTCGCGCCGCATCGACAGCATGAAGGGCGCGGTGGAGCGCCAGGAAAAATTTGCGCCGCACGCCGCGCGCGTAGAGGCGGCGCTGGGCGAAATTCGCGCCAGACTCGACCAGACGGGCGACACGCAGTCGGTCGATCTCGCCTTGCGCGATCTCGCCGCCCGGCTCGACGAGGCGGTCAACCGCCCGGCCACGATTTCGCTCGACCCCAAGCCGATCGAGGACCTCGCCCGTCGCATCGAGAGCGTGCGCGAGAGCCTGGAGAATCCGACGCTTTCGTCGCACGCGGAGCGGTTGGAGAGCGCGCTGGGCGCGGTCGCCGACAAGCTTGACAGCGCCAATATCATCGACGCCAACGGCATCAACTCCACGCTGGCGGCGATGAACGCCCGGCTCGAAGAAGCATTCCGCCGTCCGCCCGAGATCGCCGCCCTTTCCGAACGGGTCGAAGCGGTGCGCGAATCGGTGGCGCGCCACGCCGAACAACTCGATGTCGTCGGCCGTCCGTTCGACGAACTGGCCAAACGGCTCGACGGATTGCGCGAAATCGTCGAACGGCAGGCCGGACAGCTCGACCCGGGCAGCCTCGAACAAGCTTTCCGCGGCGCGGTCGCCCATATTGAGCGCCCCGGCGTCGCGACGCAGGATGTCGCGTCGATGATCGCGGCGATCGAGGCGCTGGCGGCGAAGGTCGAACGCGGCGCGCCCGCGTCCGATCTCTCCCATATCGAAGCCGCGCTCGCGCATGTGGTCGACCGTCTGGAGGTTCAGGACAGCGGCGGCTCGGATCTCGTGGCGGTGGCCGATGCGCTCGCCGAACTCTCGGCCAAGGTCGAGCGCTCGGCGACGCCGTTCGACGGCAAGCGCCTGGAGTCCATGTTGTCCCAGGTCGCCGAGCGGCTGAACCGACCGGGCGTGGAGCGCGGCGACATCGCCGACCTCGCTGAGGCGATCGCCGAGCTCGACGGCAAACTCGACCGCGTCGGCGGCCATGGGCCCAGCCTGCTCGACGACCTCCTGCGCGACATCGCCGTTCGGCTCGACGGCATGGAGGCGACGCTCACCTCGCGTCCCGCCGACCAAGGCTCGACGCACGAAGGTTTGGCGCATGTCGAACTGGCCGTGCGCGAACTGACCGAGAAGCTCGGCGAATTGCGCGCCGCCGCCGACACGCGCGCCGTCGAGCAGGAAATGCGCGTCCTACAGGACAAGGTCGATGATCTCGCCGACGCGCGCCTTTCCGCGCCCGCCGTCGAGCAGACCGCGAAGGCGATCGCCCGCGAAGTCGGCGAGCGGCTCACCGCCGCCAGTCCGGAGGGGTTGCTCGGCCACCTCCAGGACATTCACGACCGACTTGATGTGATCAGCGCATCCCGACCGGCGCCGGCTGCGCTCGAACAGGCAATGCGGGAACTGACCGAAGAGCTCGACGCGTTCCGTTCGGCGCGCGAGGCGGTCGGGCGCGGCGCTGCGACGCTGGCGGAGATGCGCGCCGAACAATTGCAGTTCGATCGCCGCATGGACGCGCGCTTCTCCGGCGTGCAGGACATATTGGAAAAGCTGGTCGACCGGCTTAAGACGGAAACCGCCGCCGACGCGCCGCGCTCTCCGCCGCTCGCCCAACGCGCCACGCCCTCCTTCGCGCAGCGCGGGATGCAGGACATCCCCGAGCGCGCCCCGAGCGAAACGCGAGCGCCCCCGCCGCTTGTCGCCGATATGGCGCCGCTTTCGCCGCCGACCCGCGCGCGCGAATCCGGCGACGCTTCGAACGCGAAATCGGCCGCGATCAACGCCCATATCGCCGCCGCCCGTCGCGCCGCCAACGCCGCTTCGGCCGAACTCGATCGCCGCGAAGACGTTGACGCCTCACGCAAGGCCGAGGCCGGCGGCGGGCTTGCGCGCCGCGCGCAAGACCTGTTCACCCGGCATCGCCGCCCGGCGCTTTTGGGCGCTGCGGGTTTGATGACGCTGCTGACAGGTGTCGCGGTGCTGGAAATGCGCGGCGCCCGCCCGCCCGAGCGCAGATCCGAACTCGATGCCCCCACGACCCTCGCCGCCCCCCTGGCGCAAGCCGAACCGGCGGCCAAGGATGCGCTCTCGACCGCCCTCGACCCGATGCCGACCGGCGCGATCGGCGGCGCGCCCAAGGTGATTTCGGCGCCGCTGCCGCCGCCAAGCGTCGCCGCGCCCAAAACGGAGCCAAATACCGGGTCGAAACCGCGCGCCGATCTCGTTGCAGCCCTGCCGACGGGCGTGGGAAGCGCGCTCGCCGCCGCGGCCTCGGCCGGCGACGTCGGCGCGCAAGTCGACATCGCGCAACGCTTTCTCGAAGGCCGAACGGTGCCGCGCGACCCCAAAACGGCGGCGGCCTGGATGCAGAGCGCGGCCGACGCCGGCAACGCTTTCGCGCTCTACCGGCTCGGCGCCCTCTACGAGAAGGGCGTCGGCGTGACGCGCGATGCGTCCAAGGCTAAGGAGCTTTACAAGAAGGCCGCCGACGCCGGCAATGCCCGGGCGATGCACAATCTAGCCGTGCTCTACGCGCAGGACGGCGGCGCGGGTAAACCCGATTACGCCTCCGCGCTCGACTGGTTCCACCGCGCGGCCGAATATGGCGTGCGCGACAGCCAGTTCAATCTCGGCGTGCTGCACGGCCGCGGCCTGGGCGGACCGCAAGACCTCGCGCAGAGCTGGATGTGGTTCTCGCTCGCCGCCAAGCAGGGCGACACCGACGCCGCGCGCAAGCGCGACGAGGTCTCCAACCGCATGGATGGCAAGGCGATGGCGCAGGGCAAGACGCTGCTGGAGGCGTTCAAGGCCAAGACGCCCGACCCCGCCGTCAACGATCCCCCGCCCGCCCCCGCCACGGCCGCGGACGCGCCTTCCCCCGCAAAGCGCGACGACAAGGCCGGCGCGAAGAGCTAACCCGGCCTCGCTTGACCCGTCTCCCCCGCTCGCCCATAGCCGGCGCAAGGGGGAGACGCCAAGCATGGCCATCGTCGAACTCAGGCTGATCGGGACGACCGACCTGCACGCGCATGTCGCGCCCTACGATTATTATCGCGACGGCCCGGACCCTTCGCGCGGCCTCGCCAAGGCGGCGACGCTGATCGCGCAGGCGCGCGGGGAGGCGGCGAATGCGCTGGTGTTCGACAATGGCGATCTGATCCAGGGCTCGCCGCTCGGCGATTGGGCGGCGCAGGCGCTTGGCGCTCGCAGAATCGGACGCCACCCCATGATCGAAGCCATGAACGCCGTCGGCTACGACGCCGCGACCGTCGGCAATCACGAATTCAACTACGGGCTCGATCTGCTCGATGCGGCCCTGAAAGGCGCGACCTTTCCCTTCCTATGCTGCAATGTGTTCAAAGCGGACGGCGCATCGTATTTCACGCCGTGGACGCTGATCCGGCGCCGCGTCTTCGACAGCGACGGCGTAGCCCGCGATCTCTCCATCGGCGTGATCGGCGTCGTTACGCCGCAGATCGTGCGCTGGGACATGAGCCATCTCGCCGGACGCGCGACCACGCTGGGCATCGTCGAGGCGGCGCGGGTCCACGTCCCCGCCTGCCGCGCAGCCGGCGCCGACCTGATCGTGGCTTTGTGCCACGCCGGCGTTTCCAAAACGGGGCCGTCGGGCGCAGACGAAAACGCCGGGCTGGCGCTGGCGGGGGTAGGTGGGATCGACGCGATCTTCGTCGGGCATCAGCATCTCCTGCTGCCGGGCGACGATTTCGCCGGCGTGCCCGACGTGGACGCGGCGCGCGGCGCGCTTTCCGGTGTGCCGGCCGTGATGGCGGGCTTCTGGGGCGGCCATATCGGCGTGATCGACCTGACGCTGGAAACTCCCGGCTGGCGCGTCGCCGGCGCCAAGGCGTCGCTGCGCAAGGTCGAGCCGGAGACGCCCGCCGATCCCGCCGTGCTCGCCGCGACGCAATCTTCGCATGAGGCGACGCTGACTTACGTGCGCGCGCCCGTCGGCGCGATCGACGAGCGGCTCACCTCCTATTTCGCCATGATCGGCGACGACGCATGTGTCCGCATCGTCCACGACGCGCAGCTCTGGTACGCGCGCCGGCTGCCCCTGCCCGATCTGCCGCTTTTGTCCGCCTCGGCGCCATTTAAGTGCGGCGGCCGCGGCGGCCTGACCAACTATACTCAGACGCCGCAAGGGGCCGTCGCGCTGCGCCATATCGCCGATCTCTATGTGTTTCCCAACGGTCTGCGCGTGGTGAAGGCGAGCGGGGCTCAAATTCGCGAATGGCTGGAGCGCTCGGCCAGCGTGTTCCGCCGCCTCGATCCTGATGTGACCGCGCCGCAGCCGCTGCTGGGGCCAAATTTCGCGGCCTACGATTTCGATTCCCTCGCCGGCGTGACCTACCGCCTCGATCTGACGCAACCCGCGCGTTACGACGATCAGGGCGTCGTGATCGCCGCCGACGCCCGCCGCGTGGTCGATCTGGCCTTCGAGGGCCGGCCGATTGACGAAGCGGCGTCGTTTCTGGTCGTCACCAATTCCTATCGCGCCTCGGGCGGCGGCCATTTCCCCGGCTGCGACGGAAGCTCCATAGTCTACGAGGCGCCGGATTCGAATTTCGACGCGCTGCTGCAATATGTGAAGTCGCGCCCGCGCGTGGCGGTCAGCCCCGGCGGCGGCTGGCGTTTCGCGCGCTGGCCGGCTGCGGTGACGGCGACCCTGCTGGCGCCGCCTCGGGCCGCCGAGGTCGCCCCGCCGCCCGAGGTCGCGGTCGCGCCGCTTGGGCCGGGGCCGAACGGGTTCTTGCTATTCCGGGTAACGCCGAAATAGGCTTCCATCAAAACCTAGGGAGATCGGGTCATGGGGCATAGCGGCGGTTTCGACAGGGCGCGGCTCAAACGCATCACGCCAGCGATGCAAGCCTATGTGGACGGCGGCGTCTATTCCGGAATCGACGTCCTGGTCGCGCGCGGCGGCGACATCGCCTATCGCGAAACGCTGGGGTTCGCCGAGCGCGAGGGCAGGACGCCGCTGCCGCAGGACGCGATCTTCCGGCTCTATTCCATGACCAAGCCAATCGTCTGCACCGCGCTGATGACGCTGGTTGAAGAGGGCAAGCTGCGGCTGATTGATCCCGTGGCGAAATACATTCCCCTCTTCGGGGCCACAAAGGTGCTGCGCCCCGACGGCGCGCTGGAGCCGCAGAAGCGGCCGATGATGGTGCGCGATCTGATGATGCACACCAGCGGCCTGACCTACGGCTTCCTCGAAGATTCCCCCGTCAGCCGCGACTACGCCAGCGGAAAGCTGTTCAACGCACGCGTGCCGCTCGGCGAGGCGATCGAGGACCTCGCCGCCTTCCCGCTCGCCTTTCAACCGGGCGAACGTTATCACTACAGCGTTGGCATCGACGTCGCGGCGCGACTGATCGAGATCGTCTCCGGCCAGCCGCTCGGCGCATTCCTGCGCGAGCGGATTTTCGCGCCGCTCAAGATGGCCGACACCGATTTCGTCGTGCCCGAGGCCAAACGCGGGCGGATCGCCGCGATGTACGGCCGCCCCGACATCGTCGCGCCCGGCGTCACCTCGCGCACGGCTTTGGAGCAATGGCGGGCGGGCTACAACGAGCGGATCGACGTCGAGAAAAGCTATCCCGCCGATGCGCCGGGCTTGTTCGAACGCGGCGGCCATGGGCTGTTCGGCACGACCGGCGACTATTTCCGCTTCGCGCAAATGTTGTGCAACGGCGGCTCGCTCGACGGCGTGCGCGTGATCGGCCGCAAGACGCTGGAGCTGATGCACGCCAATCATCTCACCGCCTCGATGCTGCCGATCGAGATCGGCGGCCTGCCGCTGATGGGCTACGGCTTCGGGCTCGGCTCGCGGGTGCTCATCGACGCCGCCGCCTCGGGCGCGCCGGGCTCGGCCGGAGAGTTTGGTTGGTCCGGGGCCGCCAAGACCACCTACTGGGTCGACCCCAGGGAGCAGGTCGTCGCATTGTTCATGACCCAGTCGATGCTGAGTTTCGATCTGCCTGAGTTCGACCTGCGCGCGCTGGTCTATCAGGCGCTTGACTAGGCGTAAGCGCCGTTCGCCGCGGCGTCGAAGATGCGCCGCGCCCCCTCCCGCGTCAGCGCGACCGGGTTGCCCCCGGCGGTGGGATCCACCAGCGCCATTTCGACGATCCGGTCGGCGTCGTCGACCGGCGCGCCGAGCGCGATCAGCGTATGCGGCACGCCGATCTCGGCCCGCAAATCCAGCACCCAGTCGAGGAAAGCGTCGAAGCTCGCGCCCAGCCCGAGATAGGCGCCCGCGCGAGCAATCGCCTCCGATATGGCCGCCCGGTTGTGCTCCAGCACATAGGGCATGAACACGGCGTTGGTCATGCCGTGATGCGTGCCGTGCAGCGCGCCGATGGGATGCGACAGCGCATGCATCGCGCCCAGGCCCTTCTGGAACGCGGTCGCGCCCATCGCGGCCGCCGCCATCATCATGCCGCGCGCCTCGATGTCTTGGCCGTTGCGGACGGCGCGGGGCAGAAAATCCTTCACGAGCCGCATCCCCTCCAGCGCCACGCCGTCGGCCAGCGGATGAAAGCCCGGCGCGCAAAAAGCCTCCAGACAATGCGACAGCGCGTCCATGCCCACGCCCGCCGTCAGCTTCGCCGGCAACCCGAGCGTCAGTTCGGGATCGAGCAGCGCCATGCGGGGCATCATTTGGGGATGAAAGATGATCTTCTTGGTGTGCGTCGTCTCGTCGGTGATGACGCCGGCGCGGCCGACCTCGGAGCCGGTGCCCGACGTGGTCGGCACGGCGACGATGGGGGCGATTCCGTTGGGGTCGGCGCGGGTCCACCAGTCGCCGACATCCTCGAAATCCCACATCGGTCGCGTTTGGCCCGCCATGAAGGCGATCACCTTGCCCGCGTCCAGCGCCGAGCCGCCGCCGAACGCCACAACGCCGTCATGGCCGCCCTTGCGATAGACGGCGAGCCCGTCCTCGACATTGGCGGCGATCGGGTTAGCCTGCACGCGATCGAACGCCGCCGCGCCGTCGAGCGAGGCGAGCGCCTTGGCGAACATCGGCAGCCGCGAGACGCCGGGATCGGTGACGACCAGCGGCCGTTTCATGCCGATGCCGGCGCAAATCTCGGGCAATTCACGGATGCGGCCGGGGCCGAAGCGAACGGAGGTCGGATAGTTCCAGTTGCCGGTGACGTTCATTTGGCTTCGCGATCCGCTGGGATGAATTGCTCTTGAAGTCTATAGCGCCGCCGCAGCGAAGGGGTGGGACGTCCTCACTCATCGCCGTGCGGCGATTTGGTCGATAGGAATCTCGAAGCCCACTTAAATTCGCGACCCGTTTTCCCGACGAAAGCTGAGAACCGCCCATACTCCAAACGCGACAAAGGCCAATAGCGCTATGGCCTGGCTCACAATAAAAGGAGCTTCCGATTGCGTCGGCGCCAGCGCCTTGAGGAATGGCAGTTTCATGAAGGACTGCGCCACCAGCACGAAGACATTCAGATACAAAGCCGCAACAGCGCTGACGACGAAAATCAGGCGCCAGGAACCGGCAAGCCGGAATGCGTAGTATCCAGCGACCGCGGCGGCCAGCAACACGACCGAGATCACTCCGACCGCTCGCGGGGGGTCAAAGCCGAACGGGGGCAGCGGGAAGCCTGTCAGGCTGGTCAGTATCGTGGTTGCGAGGAAGACTGCATTCCACTGGCCCGAAAGTCGACCGACGATCAGGCCGTAAAGCACCACAAAGCCCGCCAGTATTCCGATCAGACTCAGGATTACATGCGCTTGGAGCATGACATCGCCTTCAACCGATCTTCGCCAAATGTGGCTGCACTTATCTAAGTCTGACCCGGTCGGGAAGATTTGGCAATCCGCGCAGGATCACATTCGCGAGGGCTTTCGAAAAAAGAAAAAGACATCGACGCCCACGTCTACTCCGCCTCGTATTCGCCGCGCCGCCGCAGCCAGCCCATCGGATTGCTGTCGCCTTCCTGACGCCCGAGCGCCGTCAGATCGAGCATCTGATAGGCGACGTTCATCATGTCGAGGCCGCGGGCGTAAGCCGAATAGGTGTGATAAACCGCCTCGCCCTCGCGCAGGAAAGCGCTGAAGCCCGGCAGGTCGGACATGCGGATCGTCGCCTTGCGGTAATTGTATTCGACCTCGCCGCCGGCGATCTGCTCGGGTGAAAACGAAACGCCGAAATCCTGAGCGAATTCGTCCTCGCAGCTCATCCACGGAAACGTCCAGCCCATGCGCACCGCAGTTCGCGCCAGCTTTTTCATAGGGCGCGCGGGAGGTGACAACCAGCGCCGTGTCGCGATGGGCGAGGTGCTCGGCCACGCCATTATAGCCGTCGGCCCAGAACGAGCAGCTCTTGCAGGGGCTTTCCCAATCCGGCGCGAACATGAAGTGCCACAGCGCGAGCTGGCGCCGGCCCTCGAACAGGCCGGCGAGCGTCGTCGCGCCCTGCGCGCCGACGAAGCGATAGGACTTGTCGACCCTCACCCGAGGCATCGCGCGGCGTTTCGCGCTCAAAGCGTCGCGCGCTGAGGTGAATGCCTTTTCCTGCGCCAGCAGGTCCGCGCGCGCGGCGAGCCAGGCTTTGCGATCGACGAGGGGATGCGCGGCGTTGCTGTCCATGTCGGTCCTCCGGACGGGCGCGCGGAATTTAGCATTTCGGGCCGGTGAACGCCAAACCGCGACGCCCTCTGGCGTCGCCGCGCGGCGAAGGCTATTGCCGGCGCTTGTCGCCGCCGATCCGGACCTCCATGCCCGCCAGCCCTGAAGACCTCATCGCCTATCTCGAACGCCTCGGCGTCGCCTGCGAGACCGTCGAGCATCCGCCGTTGCACACGGTCGAGGAGAGCCAGACCCTGCGCGGGCAAATCCCAGGCGGGCATTCGAAAAACCTGTTCGTTAAGGACAAGAAAAGCCGGCTGTTCCTGCTGACGCTCGGCGAGGAGACAAATGTCGACCTCAAGCGCGTGCACGAGAAGATCGGCGCCAATGGACGCGTCTCGTTCGGCTCGGCGGAGCTTCTTGAGGAGGTCTGGGGCGTGCGGCCGGGCGCGGTGACCCCGTTCGGCGCGATCAACGACACAACCGGCCGCGTGACCGTCGTGCTCGATTCCGGACTGATGGCGCATGAACGCGTCAACTTCCACCCGCTCGTCAACACGCGCACGACCGGGGTGACGCCGGAGGGCTTGAAGACCTTTCTCAAAGCGACCGGCCATGCGCCGCTCGTCGTCGATCTCGCCGCCCTAGTTGAATAATCGCGCGCGCGGGGCCATTTAGGGGTGGCGCCGGGGGGCGCGCAGCACGGGAAAGTGATTATGGCTCTGGACGGCGCGAGCAAGACAAAGGACGTCACCACGGCGAGCTTCAAGGCCGACGTGATCGCGGCTTCGGCCAAGCAGCCGGTGCTGGTCGATTTCTGGGCCCCGTGGTGCGGTCCCTGCAAGCAACTCGCGCCCGTACTGGAGAAGGCCGTCTCCGACGCCAAGGGCAAGGTGGCGCTGGTCAAGATGAACATCGACGATCATCCCCAGATCGCCGGCCAACTCGGCATCCAGTCGATTCCCGCCGTGATCGCGTTCGATCGCGGCCAGCCGGTGGACGGCTTCATGGGCGCGCTGCCGGAATCCCAGGTGCGCGGCTTCATCGAGCGCCTCGTCGGCCCGCTGACCGGCGGCAGCGACGCGCTGATCGCGCAGGCCGAGGCGGCGGCGACAGCCGGCGATGCGGAAGGCGCGGCCGAGCTTTACGCCCGCGTGCTGGCGGAAGAGGAAACCCATCCCAAGGCTATCGGCGGGCTCGCCCGCTTGCATGTCGAGGCCGGCAATTTTGAAGAAGCGCGCGCGGTGTTGTCGATGGCCGCCCCGCCCGCGCCCGGCAAGGAGCCCGACCCCGCCATAGCCGCCGCCACCGCGGCGCTGCATCTGGCCGAGCAGGCGGCCCAGGTCGGCGATCTCGCGCCGTTGCAGAAGGCGCTTGGCCTCAACCCCGACGATCATCAGGCGCGGTTCGACCTCGCGGTGGCGCTCAACGCCAAGGGCGAGCGCGATGCGGCGGCCGACGAATTGCTCGCCATCATCAAGCGGGACCGCGCCTGGAACGAAAGCGCCGCACGCAAGCAATTGCTGCAATTCTTCGAGGCCTGGGGCCTGATGGACAAGGCGACCGTCGCCGCGCGGCGCAAACTGTCGGCGATCTGGTTCTAGCGTGGGGACCGTATAAGACGCATGAAACTGAACCGAACCTTCGCCACCGCGGACGAGTTGCCCGCCACGCTGCCGGTGTTCCCGCTGGCGGGGGCGCTGCTGCTGCCGCGTCGGCCGATCCAGCTCACCGTGTTCGAGCCGCGCTATCTCGCCATGCTCGACGACGCGCTGAGCGGCGAGCGGCTGATCGGCATGATCCAGCCCGTCGCAGGCGACGACGCGGTCGGCCCAAGCCCGGAACTGTGCGCCGTCGGCTGCGTCGGCCGCATCGTGCAATATGCCGAGATCGGCGACGGCCGCTGTTTCCTCAGCCTGATGGGCGTCGCCCGCTTCCGCATCGCCGAGGAGATGTCGACGTTGACGCCCTACCGCATCGTTCGCGCCGATTGCTCGCCCTTCGCGCAGGATTTTGTCGAAGGCGCCGGCGAATCCGACGTCGACCGCGAAGGGCTGATCGCCGCCTTGCGCGAATTCGCCAAGGCCAACGACCTGAAAATCGACTGGAGCGACATCCGCAAGGCGTCGAACGAGACGCTGGTCAATTCGCTGGCGATCATGAGCCCCTACGGCGCGCGCGAGAAACAGGCCATGCTGGAGGCGGCGGATCTGAAAGCGCGCGCCGACATTCTGGTGGCGATCGCGCAGTTCGATCTTTCCGGCGCCTCGGAATCGCCGCGACACCTGCACTGAGCCTCAGCGGGCGGGCGAAAAATCCTTCCGGAGCCAAAGCTCGGCCGAATAGCCCGGCCGTTCCTCATCCGCGCTCTTGCGGTAATCCGCCATCGCCGCCTGCAACAGCGGGTCGGCCCACACATCCGCGTGCAAGTTCGTGCCGAGCGGCCCGACCAGCAGCGCGTCGGGACGGTTGGCGACGATGTCGTCGATCATCTCCTTGCGCTCGGCGTCGGCATAGGCCTGCAACTGCGCGGCGTCGCCCCGTCGTTGAGACAACAGGCGCCGCACGGCGGCATTGACGAACAGACTGTTGGAGCGCATCGCCCAGCGCGCGCCGACCCGGTGCGCAAGCGGAAACGGCAGGCCCATGTCCTCGGTGACCGCGCCGAGCGTCACGCCCGGTCCCAGCTTTTTCAGTTCGCTCTCCAGCGCCGGGGTTTGCGGACGCTCGATGACGCAGACGCCGCTAGCCGCGCCGATGGCCGCCGCCAACGCCAGCGGCCCCAGTTCGGAGGCGGCGAATTTCACCCGCCCGGCCGCCCAACCCACCGCAAGTCCCAGCCCAACGGCGAGCCCGATGCTGTGAAGGAGGGATACGCCAAGCGCCGCCGCGACGCCGGCGATGGCGAGCCCCAGTCCGCCGCGCCGACCTTCCAGTGCAAATCCACCGACCAGCGTGGCGAACATCGCGGCCGGAATCGCCTGATAAATCCAGCCCTTGCCTTGCAGAAAATAACCGACGCCGGCGCCTATCGCGGCCAGGGCGGCGACGACGAAGCCCGTCGAATATCGCCCACCCGCCGCCAGCGCCGCAGTCGCGCCGATCAGCAACGCCAGCAGCGCGCCGGGCGAGCTTGCAAGGGTTCCAAGACTCTCGCGCGACGGCACATAGATGGCGACGCCAAGCGGCAGCACCTTGTCGACGTAATCGGGAAAGAACGGCCCGACGCTGGCGACATAGGCCAGCCCCACCGCCGCCGCCGCGTAATATTCCGGCGCATTTACGACCGCGCGCAGACCTGTGCGGCGCGCGACAAAAGCCGCGAGCAAAAGGCCGATCAAGGCGTAGGGCGGCTTGATCGCCGCCATCGCGCCCGCGCCGAGGCCCGCGACCAGCGCCAGCGCGATATTCACCCGCATCCCTTCCGCGCGCGCGAGCGCCATCGCCAGCAGCGGCAGGCCGAACACCGCCGCAAGATGATCGCGTTCGCAAAAGGTTTCGCCGGGCAACACAACCAGCGCGATAATCGCCGACAACGCGACGCTCGCCCCGACGGGGGGGCCGCGTCGCAGGATCAACGCGCTCAAGCCCAGAGCCGCGCCGGCGCAGAGAAACCCGAACACGCTCACCGCCGTTTCCGGCGCGACGCCAAGCGCGCGCGCGGCGGCGACGGGGGCGAGATAAAGCAGCAGCGAGGCGGGCGGGTTGATCTCGACGAAATCGCGATAGGGCACGGCGCCGGCAAGCCAACGCTCGTCGCAATCCACCAGCCACGCGACATCGGCCATCATGCCGAATCTCAGCTGAATGGCGACCGCCGCCGCGACCAGCGCCGCCGCGGCGAGCCAAGCGAGGGAAGGCGTCGCGGCGTAACCCTCACGCCGCGCCAGCGGCGCGGTCGCGCTCACGCCGCCTCCTCGCGCGCGGGTTTGACCATCGCCGAGGTCTCGAAGCCGATCTCCCGGTCGACGAAATAGAGCGGGCGGCGTTTCACTTCGGAATGGATGCGACCGATATAAACACCGAGCACGCCCGTCATCAGCATGTTGGCGCCGCCGAGAAAGGTCATCACGACGATGATCGAACTCCAGCCGCGTTCGAGATGGGCGCCCGCGGCCCACGCCGCCACCACGAACAGCGCGTAAGCGGCGGCGATCCCGCACACCGCCACGCCTGCCCACAGCGCCGCGCGCAACGGCGCGTCGGAGAACGAGACGAGGCCACTGGCGGCGAGCCGAATCATCTTGGCGAGCGAATATTTGGTCTCGCCCGCCGCGCGCGCCGGCCGGTGGAATTGCACCACGGTCTGCCGGAAGCCGATCCAGGAGAACATGCCGCGCACGAAACGATCGCGCTCGGGCATGGCGAGGAAACTGTCGAGCGCCTTGCGGTCGACGAGGCGGAAATCGCCGACGTTCTGCGGCAGGTCGACGTCGCTGAGCTTGCCCATGACGCGATAGAACAGATTGGCCGTCACCAGCTTGAACGGGCTCTCGCCGTCGCGCGAAAGGCGCTGTGCGTAGACGATCTCGTAGCCCTCGCGCCATTTGGCGATCATGTCGAGCATGATTTCGGGCGGGTCCTGCAAGTCGGCGTCCATGATGACGATCGCCTGACCTCGCGCGCGCGCCATCCCCGAGGTCATCGCCACCTGCTGGCCGAAATTGCGCGACAAGCGCAGCAGGCGGAAGCGATTGTCGGCGCGGGCGCGCGCCTCGAGCACGATCGGGCTGGTGTCGGTCGAACCGTCGTCGACGAAAATCACCTCGGCCGGGCCGTCGAGCCGGGGCAGCAGGCCGTCGAGCCGGCGCAGCAGAACGGGGAGCACCGCCTCCTCGTTGAAAATCGGAACGACCAGGGAATAAACGGGGATCATGGTCTGCCGGCCGCCGGGATTCGCTGGCCCGACGGTAGCCGCGCAACGCTTAAGAAAGCCGTAACCTGACGTAAGGCTCAGATCACGCCGCGATCGGCCGCTCGGGCGCGAAATAGTCGAGGTAGCGGGCCTCGATGTCGGCGACGCGCAGCACCACGAACACATCCGTCGTGTTGAACGCCTCGTCGATCACCGCCTCGCGGCCAAAACGCGCACCCAGGCGCAGATAGCCCTTCACCAGCGGCGGCAGTTCGCGGAATGCGCGCGGCTCGGGCGGCTCGGCGGCGCCCCGGGCCCGGCGGGCCCCGGTCGCCGGAGCGGCGGACCATTCCGGCTCAGCGGCGTGCGCGCCCAGCGCAGCGAGCGCGCCCGCATGGGCGCCCGTATCGGCGCCGGGCAGGCTGGCGCAGCCGAACATCACGTCGACGCCCTGTCTCAGCGCGAACGCCCAGACCCCCCGCCATAAGGTCTCGATCGTGCGTTTGCCGCGATGCCCTTGAGCGACACAGGAGCGTCCAAGCTCCATGAAACGCAATTGCGGATGGCGCGCGACGAGCGCGTCGACCTCGAATTCGGCCGTGCTATAGAAGCCGAAATGCGCCGCCGCGACCTCCTGGCGCAGCAGGCGATAGGCGCCGACGACGGGCGCCCCGCCCTCGATGTCCGGGGCTGCTGCGAGATCGAGCGCGATCACATGGTCGCACACTTCGTCGAAGCGGCAGATGTCGCGTCGCGTCCGGCGGTTCGTCTGCGCCGGCGTCGCCCCGCCTTCCTCGAAAAACACGCGATACCGCAACGCCTGCGCCGCCGCGACCTCGCGCGGCGAGACCGCCAGCCGCACTTCCAGATCGCCCGCCCGCGCCAGCGAATCGCTTTTCGCCATGTCTTCGACCCTCGTTCGCCTCGAAGCGGTCTTCAGCATGGCAAGCAAAAGGAATTATGACAAACGCCGCGTCGGCTCGGTTGGCGGCCGCATCGCGCGCTCGATCGTCTCGGCCAGCCGCGGCGGATCGAACGGCTTGGTCAGATATTCGTCGACGCCGGCCTCCAGCGCGGCGCGGCGGTCCTGCGCCGTCGCATTGGCCGTCAGGGCGACGATGGCGACAGGCTTCACCCCCGTCTCGCGCTCGATCTCGCGGATCTCCCGCACCGCCTGGCGCCCGTCCAGGC
>JANYIH010000313.1 GCA_025358745.1 Hyphomicrobiales bacterium
CTCGATCAGCGATTTCATCTGCCGATAGAAGAACGTCAGCAGTAGCGTGCGGATATGCGAGCCGTCGACGTCGGCGTCGGTCATGATGATGATCTTGTGGTAGCGCAGCTTCTCCAGATTGAAGTCGTCGCGCCCGATGCCGGTGCCGAGCGCAGTGATGAGCGTGCCGACCTGCTCGCTGCCGAGCATCTTGTCGAACCGCGCCCGCTCCACGTTGAGGATTTTTCCGCGCAATGGCAGCACGGCCTGGAACTCGCGGTTGCGGCCCTGTTTGGCGGTGCCGCCGGCCGAGTCGCCCTCGACGATGAAGATTTCCGACTTGGAGGGGTCGCGCTCCTGGCAATCGGCGAGCTTGCCGGGCAGGCTGGCGATGTCGAGCACGCCCTTGCGACGTGTAAGTTCGCGCGCCTTTCGCGCCGCCTCGCGCGCCTGCGCCGCCTCGAACACCTTGCCGGTGACGATTCTGGCGTCGGCCGGATGCTCCTCGAACCATTGCTGAAGCTTCTCATTCACCAGCCCCTCGACCACGGGCCGCACCTCGGAGGAGACAAGCTTGTCCTTGGTCTGCGAGGAGAACTTCGGGTCCGGGCATTTCACCGATAGGACGCAGGTCAGCCCCTCGCGGCAATCGTCGCCGGTGACGTCGACCTTCTCCTTCTTGGCGAGGCCAGAGCGTTCGATATAGCCGGTCACCTGCCGCGTCAGCGCGCTGCGCAGGCCAACCAGATGCGTGCCGCCATCGCGCTGCGGAATGTTGTTGGTGAAAGGCAGCACGCTCTCGTGATAGCTGTCGTTCCACCACAGCGCGACTTCGACGCTGATGCGGTCGCGCTCGCCGCGAATGAGGATCGGCTTGTGGATCAGCGGCGATTTCGCGCGGTCGAGATAACGCACGAAAGCCTCAAGGCCGCCTTCGTAGTAAAGGTCCTCGCTCTTGGGGTCGGCCAAACGCGAGTCGGTCAGCACGATGTGCACGCCCGAATTGAGGAAGGCGAGTTCCCGCAGCCGGTGCTCGACGGTGGCGTAGTCGAACTCGACCATGGTGAAGGTTTCGGTCGAGGGCGTGAACGTCACCTCCGTCCCGCGCTTCGGCTTGCCGTTTTCGAGCGGCGCCGGGCCGACGATCTTCAGCGGCGCCACCACGTCGCCGTGGGCGAATTCGACGAAATGTTCCAGCCCGTCGCGCCAGATCGTCAGCTTCAGCACGGTCGACAGCGCGTTGACGACGGAAACGCCGACGCCGTGCAGGCCGCCCGACACCTTGTAGGAATTCTGGTCGAACTTCCCGCCGGCGTGCAGCTGGGTCATAATGACCTCGGCGGCCGAGACCTGCTCCTCCTCGTGGATGCCGGTGGGAATGCCGCGGCCGTCGTCGGTGACAGTGCAGGAGCCGTCGGCGTTGAGCGTCACCGTCACCAGCTTGGCGTGGCCCGCCAGCGCCTCGTCAATGGCGTTGTCGACGACCTCGTAGACCATGTGATGCAGGCCCGAGCCGTCGTCGGTGTCGCCGATATACATGCCCGGCCGCTTGCGCACCGCATCGAGACCACGCAACACCTTGATCGAATCGGCGCCATAGGTTTCGGGTTCAGAAGGGATTTCGTCCGTCAAGCTTGGCGACTCTCGCAGGGGTGCAGAATCGCGCGCGCGCGATTCTAGAAGAAGTGACAGCAGTATAACGGAGATCGGTCGCGAAAGGGGAATTTTCCCTTATCGTCACGCCCGCAGATTTCGCTTCCCAACCGGGCGCCGGAACGTGAACAATGCGGCAGGTGATTCGCGGAGCTTGGGGCTTGCGAGACGAACTCAACCAACCGCTCGGATTGCGCCCGACGCCTGCGCCGCTGGCCGCTCGGCTGCGCCCGCTCGTCGGCTGGGCGGCGAGGCTGGCCGTGGTCGGCCTCATGGCTTTGGCCGGCGCGCTCTATTGGCGCAGCCAGACCCTGGCGCCGGGCGGCCAAATCGCCGTCATTCCGTTCGACGCGATCAAGGCGCCCGCTGCGACGCCGAGCGCTTCGCCCATCGCCACGACGGCGCAGACGACGAAAGTGTTTCCGCCGCAGGCGGACGGCGGCGTTTCGATCGTGCGCAACGGCGGCGCGGGCGTGGCGAACGGGCATTCGCCGCAGATCATCGAGGTCGCGCAGGCGCTGGCCGGTCGGCTGGCCTCCGCGCCAGACCGGCGGCTGATCGAGGCCTCGAAATTCGGCCCGCTGCCGCGCATCGGCGCGGACGGAGCGCGGCCCTACGACGTTTACGCCCGCCCGTTCGCCGAGACGGCGCTGTCGCGCGGCGCGCCGCGCATCGCCGTGTTCGTAGGCGGCCTCGGCCTTGACACGCAGACGACGCAGGCCGCCATCTCGCGCCTGCCCCCCGCGGTGTCGCTCGGTCTTGCGCCCTACGGCGCCGACCTTTCCAAGGTTGCGGAAAGCGCGCGCAACGCCGGCCATGAAATCTGGCTTCAGGCGCCGATGGAGACGCTTGTGGGCGCCGATCCCGGCCCGCATACGCTGAAAGTCGGCGCCAGCGCGGCGGAAAACCAGGATTCGCTGCACTGGCTGATGGGCCGCTTCGGCGGCTATGTCGGCGTCGCCAGCTACCTCGGCGGCAAATTCACCGCCGACGCCGACGCCGTCTCGCCCGTCCTGGCCGAGATCGGCCGGCGCGGCCTGCTCTATCTCGACGACGGCGCCTCGCCGCTCAGCAAGGCGACCGATCTGGCGCCGGGGCTCGACCTGAAAGCCGCCCGCGCCGATATCGTCGCCGAGGGCGGCGACATCGAGGCCGCACTCGCCCGCGCCGAAGACATCGCGCGGCGGCGCGGCGCGGTGTTCGTCGTCGCCAGCGCCCTGCCGCAGACGCTCGATCGCGTCGCGCGCTGGGCGGCGGGTCTGGAAGGCAAGGGTTTCGCGCTCGAACCGGCCTCGGCGCTGACCCTGGCCAAACCCGACCGCGCCGCCCGCGCGCAATGACCTCGACTTCGCCGCATCCCCTCTATCGCCCTTGCGCCGGCGTCGCGCTGATCAATGCCAGAGGTGAGGCGTTCGTCGGCCGGCGCCGAGGCGAACCCGGGAAACATGCCTGGCAAATGCCGCAGGGCGGCATAGACGCGGACGAGGCGCCGCTCGCCGCGGCGACGCGCGAACTCTACGAGGAGACCAACGTGCGTTCGGTCCGCCTCGTCGCCGAGGCGCCCGAATGGCTCGCCTACGATCTTCCCGAGGGCGCGAACAAACGGTTCGGCGGGCGCTATCGTGGACAGTCGCAAAAATGGTTCCTGTTCCGCTTCGAGGGCGACGACGCCGAGATCGACATTCACCGCCCCGCCGGCGGCGCGCATCGGGCCGAGTTCGAGGACTGGCGCTGGGCGCGTTTCGAGACGCTGCCCGACCTCGTCGTGCCATTCAAACGCCCGGTTTATCTCAAGGTCGTCGCCTGGTTCGCCCCGTTCGCGGTTCAGCGCCCGGCTTGAATTTCAGCGAACGCCTCCTGGCCGAACTCGTCGAGGCGGCGGCGAATGCGGTGCTCGGAAATCTCGGGTAGCGCCGCGACCAGTTCGGCCACCAGCGCCTTGTCGTCGCCGGCCTCGATCGTGCGCGCCACGAAGGCCGCCTCATAGTCTGCCAGCGCCGTCCCGATCAGGCCGCGCGCCTCCCCCGCCCAGGCCCCGAGCTTTCGGTTGCGGCGCGTGCGGGCGCGGAAGCGCAATTCTTCGTCGTGGGCGAAAGCGCGTTCGAAGCCTTCTTCGCGCTGGGTGAAATTATCCATTTTCTTCCTCCGTCGCCGCAACAAACCACAGGTTTTCGACGCTTTCGCGGCGCCGCCCCGCTATGCTAGAGCGCATTTCCCGCCTGCATGGAGCCGTCTTTTGAGCGCCGAGCCCGCCGAAATCTCGAAAATGCCGTTCGAAGCCGCGATGGCGGAACTTGAAAGCATCGTCGACAGGCTCGAAAAGGGCAACGTGACGCTGGAGGACTCGATCCAGCTCTACGAGCGCGGCGAAAAGCTGAAGGCGCGCTGCGAGGATCTGCTGAAGGACGCCGAGATGCGGATCGAAAAGATCGCGCTCGGCGCCGACGGCAAGCCCAAAGGCGTCGTGCCGCTCGATCCGGCGTGAAGCCCGCCGACAGCGCGTCGATCGCGTTCGGAGGCGTTCGCGTCTTCCGGTCGGCCGGAGATCGCGTAGCCCCCCCTCCCCCTTCGGACAGCGACCGCGGCGCCCCTTGCGGCCCATCACGCGATTGTAGCAACATCGCTACACTATGCAATAGGGGAAAGTGACATGACCATCTCGACGCTTTCCAGCCGCGAGTTCAATCAGGACACGAGCCGCGCCAAAAAGGCGGCTCAGCACGGGCCGGTGTTCATCACCGACCGGGGCGAGCCCGCCCACGTTCTCTTGAGCATCGAGCAGTATCGCAAGCTGACAGGCGGGCCCCGAAACATAGCCGATGCGTTGGCGATGCCCGGCGACGCCGACATAGAATTTGATCCGCCCCGCCTCAACATCCGTTTGCGGCCGGCGGATTTCGACTGATGTTCATCCTAGACACCCATGTCGTTTCCGAAATGCGCAAAATACGCATGGGCAAAGCCGATCCCAGAGTTGAAAACTGGACCGCCAGCGTAGACGCGGGAAGCCTGTACATCTCGGCCATTGCGATATTTGAGCTGGAAATCGGCGTTTTGCAGCTCGAACGCAAAGATCCAAAACAAGGCGCAATTCTTCGCGTGTGGCTGGATAAGCTCGTTGTTCCCGAGTTCACAGGACGCATTTTCGCCATCGACACCGCTGTCGCGAGGGCTTGCGCCAAACTTCATGTTCCCGATCCCCGCGCGGAACGCGACGCTTTCATAGCGGCGACGGCGATTGTCCACGCAATGACGATCGTGACTCGCAACGCAGCCGACTTTGAACCGACCGGCGCCAAGATTTTCAACCCCTGGACTGGCCTTCCCCCGCGAAGCTGATCGGCGAGATCATTCCTCGTCGGCCGGCTGGTCCTCGTTCTCGTCCGGCCGCCCGGGGATCACGTACCCCCCTTTGAGCCAACGGCCGAGGTCGATGTCGGCGCAGCGGCGCGAGCAGAACGGTGAAAATTCTTCGACGCGCGGCTTGCCGCAGATCGCGCACGGCTTCGCCGGCTTGTCGTCGTCCTTCACGCCGGCCCCCACCGTTCGAGCGTGGGATAGCCCTCCCCCGCCAGCAGGCCAGCGACTTCGGCCAGCGGCAAGCCGACGACATTGCTATAGGAGCCGATCAGCCGGATCGCGAAAGCGCCGGCGAGCCCCTGGATCGCGTAGCCGCCCGCCTTGCCACGCCATTCGCCGCTGTCGAGGTAAGCCGTCAGTTCCGCGCGCGACAGCCGCTTGAACCGCACCCGGCTCTCCACCAGCCGCGTCCGCTTCTCCCCCGTCGCGGTGACGAGGCAGAGGCCGGTATAGACGCGATGCGCGCGGCCCGACAGCAGCGCCAGGCAATCCTCGGCTTCCTCCGTGATCTCGGCTTTGGGCAGAATGCGCCGGCCGACGCAGACCACCGTATCGGCGGCGAGCGTCATCGCGCCGGCCAGTTCGGGGCGCTTGGCCGCGATTTCCGCCGAGGCTGCGGCTTTTTGGTTCGCCAGCCGCTGCGCCAAGGCGCGCGGCGTCTCTCCCCGGCGCGGCGTCTCGTCGAGGTCGGAGGGGATGACGGCGTCGGGTTCGATGCCGATCTGATGCAGGAGGGCGACCCGCCGGGGCGACCCCGACGCGAGCACCAGTCGGGGGCCGGCTTCGCGCAAGTGGGATCCGCCGGGTTACTTGAAGCGATAGGTGATGCGACCCTTGCTGAGGTCGTAAGGCGTCATTTCGACGAGCACTTTGTCGCCCGCGAGCACGCGGATGCGGTTCTTGCGCATCTTGCCGGCGGTGTGAGCGATAATCTCGTGATCGTTCTCCAGCTTGACGCGAAACGTCGCATTTGGCAGCAATTCGACAACGAAGCCCGGAAACTCAAGGAGTTCTTCTTTCGACATCTGAACCTTTCTTAGGGAAACCCCGGCCCCTCGCGAGGCGCGCGGACCCTATAGGAAACCGCTGGAATCCGAAACCGCTTTTATGCCGATGGCGTCGCGCCTTCGAGAAGGTGTTGAGCTTCGAGGCGGCGATAACGCCGGATCGCGAAGGGGATGCTGCCGAGGTAGGCGGCCGCCAGCGTCACCAGGGCTTGCAGCGGGAAGTAGGCGATCGACAGCAAAGCCGCAACGACCCCGATCAGCGCGACCGCGACATATTCGCGCGGCACCCGGCCGAGCGATTTTCCCGAGAAATGCGGCACCCGGCTCGCCATCAGTATCGCGATCCCCAGCACATAGGCCGCCTCGACGCCGGCAAAGCCCCGGCTGACGGTCTCGCCCGGCGCCATCTCCATCATCCTGATATAAACCGGCAGCAACCCCACCACCGCCCCCGCCGGCGCCGGCATGCCGACGAAGAACCCCTTGCGCCACGCGGGCAGTTCGGGATCGTCGACCATCACGTTGAACCGCGCCAGCCGCAGCGCGCAGGCGATGCAGAACAGAAGACAGATCAGCCAGCCGAAGCCCAGCAGCCGCGACAGGCCGGAAAAATACAATACGATGGCCGGCGCGACGCCGAAGTCAACGAAATCGGCGAGCGAATCGAGTTCCGCCCCGAACCGCGAAGTGCCCTTCAGCGCCCGCGCGATGCGCCCGTCGAGCCCGTCGAGCACAGCGGCCGCCGCAATCGCCATCACCGCCCATTCGATCGAGCCCTCAAAGGTGAAGCGGATCGCGGTCACGCCCGCGCTCAGCGCCATCAGGGTCACGACATTGGGGATCAGCATCCGCAGCGGGACGCCGCCGAAACGCGCGCGGGGGGCCGGCTCCATCGCTCAACCCCGACTGAAATGGCGTTGCGGGTCGGGGCCGGTCAGCGCGATCACCGTCTCGCCGGCGACGCAGCGGCTATCCAGCCCGACGATGACGCTCGCTCCCTCCGGCAAGTAGACGTCGACGCGCGAGCCGAAGCGGATCAGCCCGAACCGGTCGCCGGCTCCGAGCCGCGCGCCTTCCTGCGTGAAGCAGACGATGCGCCGCGCCACCAATCCGGCGATCTGCACCACGCCGAAGCGTCCGGCCTGCGCGTCGATCACGAGGCCGTTGCGCTCGTTGTCCTCGCTTGCCTTGTCGAGGTCGGCGGAGAGAAACAGGCCCGGCCGATAGGCGATGCGGGCGATGCGGCCCTCAACCGGAGCCCGGTTCACATGGCAGTCGAACACATTCATGAAGATCGACAGTTTCAGCATCGGCGCGCCGCCCAGGCCCAAATCGGGCGGCGGCGGCGCATGGCCGACGAAACAGACCCGCCCGTCCGCCGGGGCGACGACGAGATCGCCGCGAATCGGCGTCACCCGCGCAGGATCGCGGAAAAAATAGGCGCACCACAGCGTCGCCATAAAAGCGATCCAGCCGAGCGGCGCGTACAGCCACCACAGCGCCAACGTCGCCAGCGCGAACGCGCCCACGAAGGGATAGCCCATGGGGTGGATGGGAACGAGGGACGCGCGAATGGATTGGACGACCGCCATGCGGGCCTCGGGTTGACGCGGGAGCCGCCTTTTGGCGCCTCCCGCCCCAGATGTCACTCCGCCGCGCGTTCCTCGAACTCGTGCTCGGCCCGATCCGCCTCGCGCAGCTTCTCGGCCGCCTCCGCGAGCTGGCGCTGGCGGTTCCACAGGCCGGCGTAAAGCCCGCCAAGCGCCAGCAATGGCTCGTGCCGGCCGCGCTCGGCGATCACGCCCTTGTCGAGCACGATGATCTCGTCGGCGCCGACGACGGTCGAGAGCCGGTGGGCGATCACCAGAGTCGTGCGCCCGCGCGACACCCGGTCCAGCGCATCCTGGATCTCGCCTTCGGTGTGGCTGTCGAGCGCAGAGGTCGCCTCGTCGAGCACCAGAATCGGCGGGGCCTTGAGGATCGTGCGGGCGATGGCGACGCGCTGTTTCTCGCCGCCCGACAGTTTCAGCCCGCGCTCGCCGACCTGGGAATCATAGCCCATCGGCAGAGATTGGATCAGGCCGCCGACGCGCGCGCTCTCCGCCGCCTCGCGCACCTGCGCCTCCGTCGCGCCGTCACGGCCGTAGCGCACGTTGTATGCAATGCTGTCGTTGAACAGCACGGTGTCCTGCGGCACCATGCCGATGGCGGCGCGCAGCGAGGTCTGCGTCACCTTGCGGATCTCCTGTCCGTCGATGGTGATGCGCCCGCTCGACGGCTCGTAGAAGCGGAACAGCAACCGTGAGATGGTCGACTTGCCCGCCCCCGAAGGCCCGACGATCGCCAATGTCGTGCCCGCCGGCGCCTCGAATGAGACGCCTCTTAATATCGGGCGCTGCGCGTCATAGGAAAAATGCACGTCCTCGAATTTGACGACGCCCTTGGTGACGAGCAACTCGGTCGCGCCGGGAAGATCCCTGATCTCCGGGTTCTGGCCCAAGATGTCGAACATCGCGCCGATGTCGACGATCGCCTGTTTGATCTCGCGATAGACCATGCCCATGAAATTGAGCGGCGTGTAGAGTTGCAACATCATCACGTTGAGCAGCGCGAAATCGCCCACACTATTGCGCCCCGAGCGCACGCCCGCCACGCACATCAACAAGACCGCGATCATGCCGAACGTGAAGATGATCGCTTGCCCCGCATTGAGCACGGCGAGTGAAACATAGGTGCGCACGCTCATGCGCTCGAAGCGCGCCATCGATTTGTCGTAGCGCGCCGCCTCGCGCGCCTCGGCGCTGAAATATTTGACGGTCTCGAAATTCAGCAGCGAGTCGATCGCCTTGGTGTTGGCGTCGGTGTCGCTTTCGTTCATCGAACGGCGGATCGAGATGCGCCAGTTGGTCGCGAGGGTGGTGTAAACGAGATAGAGCACGACCGTGGCGATCAGCGCGGCGACATAGCGCCAGTCGAAGGTGATCAGGAACGCCGCGACGATCAGCACGAACTCTAGCGCCGTCGGCACGGCCGTCAGCATCGAGGTGCGGATGATCGTCTCGATCGCCGCCCGGCCCCGCTCCAGCACGCGCGTGAGGCCGCCCGTCTTGCGTTCGAGATGGAAGCGCAGCGACAAACGGTGCAAATGCTCGAAAACTTCGATCGCCAGCCGCCGCAC
>JANYIH010000321.1 GCA_025358745.1 Hyphomicrobiales bacterium
CTGACTCGATGCGCCGTCGGATTCTAGCTCCACTCAAAGCTAGTTTGACAGCATTTGCTGATGTTACTGCCAGACGGCGAATCGTCGGTGCAATCGGTGGCGTAGATCGTCGCCGAAATGCCGGCCGACGCCGCGCCCGCCAGCGCCCCGGTCAACGCGGGGTAACGCGGCGCGCCCTCGCGCAACGCCAGGATCAGAGCGGCGAGCGGGGGCAGTGCAAAGGTCGGCACCAGCGTCAGGCAATGCCACCGATTCACGCCGATCACCGTCTCCATCCACAGCGCGCGCGGCACGGTCGCCAGCTCCACCGCCACTGCGAGCCCCAGCAGCGCGACGGGGGCCAGCAGCCAGCCGAGCAAGGCGTCCGGGCCAATTTCCGGACGAGATAGGCGCAAGCACAGCAACGCGCAGGGCGCCAGCAGCGCCAGCGTGTCCAGAAACTTCAAATCGAACCGGATCGTATGGGCGGCCGCCATCACGTCCGGCCGCGGACCCAGCGCGGCCATGAACACGACGAGGCTGATCGCCGCGCCGATTGCGAGCGCCAACGCGAAGCGATGCGACAGCGACGGTCGCGGCGTGGCGTCCGCGCTGAGCGCTGATATGAGATCGTCGGTTTTCACGTTTGCGACGCCTTCCAAACGCCTGCGAGCGATTTTAGCGCGCGGTGCAGCGCGACGCGCACCGCGACCTCGGTCATGCCGAGCCGCGTCGCCGTCGCGGTGATCGACTGCTCCTCCAGCGAAATCGCCTTCACGATATCGCGCGCCCTCGGGCTCAGGCTTTCCATCAGCCGCTCGACGTCGGAACGGGCGTGCGGGTCGGCCGCCTCGGGCGCGGCGAGCACGGCCTCGAAATCCTCGATCGGCTCGGCGCGCCGCAACCCGCGCCGCCGCATCGCGTCGATCATCTTGTGGCGCGAGATCGCGTTGACCCAGGGGCTGAGCTTCTGGCTCGCATCCCAGGTTTGTCGCTTCAAATGGATCGCCAACAGGGTTTCCTGCACAACATCCTCGATATCCCCGTCTCCGAGGCGCGCACGGAAGAACGCGCCTCGAATCGCGGGTCGGATGGCGCGGGCGATGTCGGCGAGCAGGCCGCGATAGGCCGCCTCGTCGCCGGCGAGCGCCGCGCGCATCCGCGCCGCCCAGTTTTCCTCGCGGGCATCGCTAGGAGTTTGGGCCATACGTCCTTCGCCGAAAAACGCCGCTCGTTACGTGATTTGCGACAAAAAGTCGGCAATCACGCTTTTTGCCGGGGTCGCCTGTAACACGCCCGCGCGGAATGTCGAATAGATCGCCGACACCGGAGAAACACTCATGTTACCCCCCCGCGTCGCCTTCGCTCTCCCGCCGCGCGCCGGCGTCGGCTTCAAGCCGGAGCATTTCGACGACGTGATGGCTTTGCGGCCGGCTGTCGGCTTCTTTGAAATCCATGCCGAGAACTACATGGGGGAGGGCGGCCCGCCGCATCGCCGGCTGGAGGCTTTGCGGACCCTGTACCCGCTGTCGCTGCACGGCGTGGGTCTATCCATCGGCGGCCCTCGTCCGCTCGACGGCGAACACCTGAAACGCCTCGCCGCGCTGCGCCGCCGCTACGAGCCCGGCTTGTTCTCGGAGCATCTGGCGTGGTCGAGCCATGACGAGGGCTTTCTCGACGATCTGCTGCCGCTGCCCTACACGCAGGAGACGCTGCAAGTCGTCTGCGACCACATCGACGAGACGCAAGCCGCGGTCGGGCGGATGCTGCTGGAAAACCCCTCGACCTACGTCCGCTTCGCCGAAAGCGACATCCCCGAGGTTGAGTTTCTGGCCGAGATTGTGCGCCGCACCGGCTGCGGGCTGCTGCTCGACGTCAACAATATCGAGGTGCAGGCCGCCAACCACGGTTTTGACGCGCAAACCTATCTCGACGCGTTCCCGCTTGTGGCGGTCGAGGAAGTCCACCTCGCCGGCTATGCCGAGGCCCGCGACGATTCCGGCCACGAATTGCGGATTGACGCGCATGATTCCCCCGTCCGCGCCGCCGTCTGGGCGCTCTACCGCCGAGTGATCGCCCGCATCGGCCCGACCCCGACCTTGATCGAATGGGACAATGACGTGCCGGACTGGGCGACGCTGCACGCCGAGGCGCGGCGGGCCGACCAACAAGCCCGGAAACCCGCCCATGTTTGAGGCGGCGATCTCCGCCTTCGCCCGCGCGCTGACCGATCCCGCCGCGCCGCCGCCCGAGGCGCTAAGCGGCTCCCACCCGCGCGGCTTCGCCGTCTATCGCAACAATGTCGCGGTCAGCCTCATCAAGTCGCTGGAGGCGCGCTATCCAGTCGTGCGCCGGCTCGTCGGCGACGATTTCTTCCGCGCCACGGCGCGCGCCTTCATCGCGCGGCACAAGCCGCAAAACGCCGTTCTGATCCTGTATGGCGGGGCCTTCCCGGCGTTTCTGCGCGCCTTCCCCCCGGCGGCGGAAATGCTCTATCTGGCCGACGTGGCGGCGCTGGAAAACGGCTGGGTCGAGGCCTATCACGCCGCCGAGGCCGCCCCGCTGACGCTCGCCGCGCAGGCCCAGATCGACTCCGAGCGGCTGGAGGGCCTGCGATTCCAGTTTCACCCCGCCACGCGGCTTCTGCGCACGGCGACTCCCGCCGCCTCGATCTGGGCCGCGCACCAGAGTGAGGGTGAACCGCAGCCGCCCGCGCATTGGACGCCGGAAGACGCGCTGATAACGCGGCCCGAGGCGCAAGTGCTGGTGCGCGTGTTGCCGCCCGGCGGCTACGACTTGCTCGCCGCGCTGCGAGCCGGCGCGACGCTGGGCGAAGCCGCGGCGCCGCTGATCGCGGCCGGCGGCGACCCCGGCGCGCATCTCGTCGGCCTGATCGAGGCCGGCGCCGTTTCCGCTCTCTTGTGACGCCCGGAGTCCCCTCGATGCCCGCGCTCGCCATTCCGTTCGCTCGGCCTTTTTCGCGCCTGACTTGCCGCGTTTTCGGCCTGTGGCCGCAGTCGTTGACGTTGCTGGTTTTGCGGCTGACGCTGGCGCTGCCGTTCTGGAAATCCGGGCTCACCAAATGGGACGGCTGGTTCACGATTTCCTTCGGCGCCAAAGCTTTGTTCGCCGACGAATACAAGCTGCACATATTCGGCGCGGAATATCCCTTCCCTTATCCCGATGTGATGGCGCTCGCCTCCGCCCTTGGCGAGGCGGCGCTGCCGGTGCTGCTCGTGCTCGGCCTGTTCACCCGCTATGCGGCGGCGGGCCTACTCGCCATGACGGCGGTCATCCAACTCACCTATCCCGACGGCTGGATGAACTTCCATCTGCCCTGGGCGGCGATGGCTCTTGCCGTCCTCACTTTTGGCGGCGGCAGAATCGCGCTGGACTGGTGGTTGGGGTTGGATCGCTAGTCCGGCGGCAGAGCGCGCGCGACGATCGCCGCCATCGCATCGTCGCCAAGCCCTACAATCACGCCCGCGCGGTCGGCCTCGTTACGATTCTGGCTCGCCTTCCACTTGCCGCGCAGCTCACTGAGCGCGATCTCGACGCCGACGATCGCCCGCAACTGCTGCGCGATAAAATCCTCCGGCGCGTCGCTTACCGCCCAGGGCGCCGCCCGCAACGCCTCGCGCTGCTGCGTGAGTTGCTCCACCTGCGCGCGCAGCCAGTCCGCGCTTTCGACGACGCGGGGCGCCCCGCGGGCCTGAGCCATGGTGTAATTCCAGGTCGGCACCACCTTGCCGGTCTCGCGCTTGGTCGCGTACCACGATGGCGTGATGTAATGATCGGCGCCCTGAAACACGACCAGCGCCTCGCCGCCTTCCGCCAAATCCCGCCATTGCGGATTGGCGCGGGCGAGATGGCAGCGCAGCAGTCCGAACCGCGAGCCATCCTCGATCAAAGTGAAGGGAATGGCGTTGGCGAGCAATCCGCTCGATCCATGGCTCACCAGCAGACCGAGTGGGTGGGCGCGGATCAGCGCGTGGATCGCGGCGAGATTCTCCTGCCGGTGCAGCGGCGGCTCGTACATTACTCCGCCGCCTGCCCGTGCGCGCCGAACCGCTTCTCGATGTAATCCTCGACGATTTTCTTGAACTCGCGTGCGATGCCCTCGCCGCGCAGCGTCATCGCCTTGGCGCCGTCGATGAACACGGGCGCGGCAGGCGTCTCGCCGGCGCCGGGCAGGGAAATGCCGATATCGGCGTGCTTGCTCTCGCCCGGGCCGTTGACGATACAGCCCATCACGGCGACGTTGAGCCCCTCGACGCCGGGATAGCGCGCCTTCCAGTTCGGCATCGAGTCGGCGAGATAGGTTTGGATGTCGCGCGCCAATTCCTGAAACACGGTCGATGTCGTGCGCCCGCAGCCCGGACAGGCCGCGACTTGCGGCGTGAAGATGCGGAAGCCCATCGTCTGCAGGATTTCCTTCGCGACCTTGACTTCCAGCGAACGGTCGCCGCCCGGCTCGGGCGTCAGCGAGACGCGGATGGTGTCGCCGATCCCCTCCTGCAACAATACGCCGAGCGCAGCCGACGACGCCACGATCCCCTTCGAGCCCATGCCCGCCTCGGTCAGCCCGAGGTGGATGGCGTAATTCGAGCGCGCCGCCAGCATGCGATATACCGTGACGAGATCCTGCACGCCGGAAACCTTGGCCGAGAGAATGATTCGATCCCGCGCAAGGCCGATTTCCTCGGCGCGTTGCGCCGACATCAAGGCCGAGCGCGTCATCGCCTCGCGCATCACCGCGCGCGCGTCGATCGGGTTCGCGCTGCGGGCGTTGTCGTCCATCATCGAGGTCAGCAATTCCTGATCGAGCGAGCCCCAGTTGGCGCCGATCCGGACCGCCTTGCCGTACTGGATCGCTTTCTCGACGATGGTGGAGAATTGCACGTCGCGTTTGTTCTTGAAGCCGACGTTGCCGGGATTGATGCGATACTTGTCGAGCGCCTCGGCGCAGGCGGGATGCTCGCTCAGCAGCTTGTGGCCGATATAGTGGAAGTCGCCGACGATCGGCACCTCGACGCCCCGCGCGCGCAACCGGTCGCGGATATGGGGCACAGCGGCGGCGGCCTCGTCGCGATCGACGGTGATGCGCACCATTTCCGACCCCGCGCGTGCGAGCGCGGCGATCTGACGCGCGGTGCCCTCGATGTCTGCGGTGTCGGTGTTGGTCATCGACTGCACGACGATGGGCGCGCCCCCGCCCACTGTCACAGCGCCTGCGCCGGAACCGACGCGCACGGCGACGGTTTCATGGCGGGCGCGCGGGCCGAAGGCTGAGGCGGTCATACGGGAGACTCCAAGACGCAGACAGGGCGCGGCCTATGTAGACGCAAGCGCGTCGGTCGAAAACCCCCTTGCGCGCAAGGCCGCGCCGGGCCCCGCGTCGTAAGGTCCACGCCAGTCAACGTGACGAACATGAGAAGTCCCCATGCGAAGGGCGCGGGCGAGGGGGCCGGGGCGACTTATTAATGAAGGACGTAGCACAGCAAGCCCATACTTCGACCGCGCATGCCGGCCCCTCTGGCGGGAACGCGCGTCGGCAGGAGCGGCGGGACTGCGTGTCCATGGGCGTGCTCCGCACGGGGGAGGACGGTGTTCCCTGCACCGTCGTGAACTTGTCCGAGGGCGGCGGCGCCATCATCGTCAACTCCGCAACTCAACTGGCGATCGGCCAGAAAGTTGAGGTCGCGACGCCCGACTTAGGCGATGTCGAGACCACGGTCCGCTGGGCGGCGCATCCGCGCTACGGGCTACAGGTCACGCGACAGGACGCGCCGGAGCAATACAATCGCTTCTTCGTCTCCCTGAGTTCGGAGCGCATATTGGCCCAGCGCGCCGGTTTCATGAACCTCGGCCAAGACGCCGAGACGCGTCTGGCGTCCCTCGCGCCACTCCTGGCGCGCGAAATGCCGGGGGCGCTGAACAAGCTTTACAAGCGCATCGCCGAGACGAGCGGGGTCCGTGAATTTTTTTCCAACCCCGCGCACGTCGAACGCGCCAAGGCGGCGCAAACCAATCACTGGGCCGAGATCACCTCGGGAAAGCTGACCGCCAAATATCTCGATAGCGTCCGCAAGGTCGGCGCCACCCACGCGCGAATCGGGCTGGAGCCGCATTGGTATATTGGCGGCTATGCGCTCATCCTGGAGCATTTGATCGAGGCGATCGTGGCGGAGCGCACTCCACGCCCGTTCGGCCGCACTCGGGTTTCGCCCGAAGTGATGGAGATGGGCCGCGTTCTGGCGTCCGTGGCCAAGGCGGTGCTGCTCGATATCGGATCTTCGGTTTCGGTCTATCTCGACGTGGCGCACGAGACGCGTCTGGAGGGCGAGGCGCAGATGATCACGCGGGAGCGCACGCTGGTCGCAAATTCGATTGGCGAGGCTTTGGCGCAACTGGCGCAGCGCAATCTCGCCTATCGCATGATCGAATCTCTTCCCGACATCTATGTCCGGCTTCAGGAGAATTTCAACGACGCGATCGGTCAAGTCGATTCGTCGCTGATCTCAGCCTCTGAATTCCTCTCCGCCGTTCAGAACGGCGTCACCGAGATTTCCCAAGCGGCGGACGATCTGTCCCAGCGCACCGAGCGTCAGGCGTCAACCCTGGCGCAGACGGCGACCGCGCTGAACGAGATCACCATCGCCGTGGCGGCGATGACGACCAACGTCACGCAGGCGCAGGAAGCGGTCGCGACGACGAACAAGACTGTCGAAGGCGGCGCGGCGGTCGTCCAGCAAACGGTCGAGGCGATGCAGACGATTGCCGGCTCGTCAAAAAAGATCACGCATTTCATCGGCGTAATCGACGAGATAGCCTTTCAGACCAATCTGTTGGCGCTCAACGCCGGCGTGGAGGCCGCGCGCGCGGGCGAGGCCGGGCGCGGCTTCGCGGTGGTGGCGGCGGAGGTGCGGGCGCTGGCGCTGCGGGCGGCGGAGGCCGCCAAGGAGATCAAGGCGCTGATCTCGATTTCGGCCAAGCAGGTCGAGGAGGGCGTAGACCTGGTCGGCGCCACTGGGGCGGCGCTCACGCAAATCTCCGGGCAGGTGAGCGGCATCAATGGCTTGATGAGCGAGATCGCCGCTCGCGCCGCCGCGCAATCCAACAGCCTGCACGAGGTCAACGCCGCCGTCGGCGAGATGGACAAGGTCACGCAGCAGAACGCCGCAATGGCGGAGGAATCGTCGGCGGCTTGCCGCGCCGTGTTGCACGAAACCGAAAGTCTCGCGGAGCTTGTCGGCGCCTTCGAACTTTCCTCGCAGGGCGACGAACGCGCCGACCCGATGCAGACCACCGCGCTGAATAGGGCCGCCGCCGCTTGACGCTGCGCCAGGCGGCGTAAGCCAAGTAAGGTCCGGCCCCATGAAAAACCCCGCTCGGTTTCCCGAACGGGGTTTTGCTTTTCAGGTCTGCGGCTGCGGCGCCATTCCCGGATCGGGATAGTTGCGCGGCTTGCCGGTCGACGGCACCGCGGTGCGCGGGGCCGGCGGGGGCTCCTTGCTGTCGGGAGCCTCGCGCACGGGCCGCACGCCCTGCAACAGCGCGATGATCTCCTCGCCGCTCAGCGTCTCGAACTCCATCAGGCCGTTCGACAGCGTTTCGAGATCGGCGCGGCGGTCAGTCAAAATGCGCGTCGCGGTGATATGCGCCTCATGGATCAGGCGGCGCACTTCCTCGTCGATCGTCTTGGCGGTTTCTTCCGAGATGTTCTGCTGCCGGCCCATGGTGTAGCCGAGGAACACTTCGTCTTGGTTCTCGCCGTACATGACATAGCCGAGCTTCTCGGAGAAG
The DNA here is from genome assembly GCA_025358745.1 of Hyphomicrobiales bacterium. Taxonomy (GTDB): domain Bacteria; phylum Pseudomonadota; class Alphaproteobacteria; order Rhizobiales; family Beijerinckiaceae; genus Roseiarcus. The sequence continues at coordinate 7,786 of JANYIH010000321.1, forward strand.
CCGAGCCGCGTCACCATCGCGCGGGCGATTTTGGTCACCTGCTGGATGTCGCCGGCCGCTCCGCTCGTCACTTTGTCCTTGCCGAAGATCAACTCTTCCGCGACCCGCCCGCCCATCGCCATCGCCAGCATCGAGATCAGCTGTTCGAAGCTTTGGCTGATCTGGTCGCGCTCGGGCAGCGACTGCACCATGCCGAGCGAGCGGCCGCGCGGAATGATGGTCGCCTTGTGGATCGGCGTCGAGGCGGGCATGCTGAGCGAGACCAGCGCATGGCCGGCTTCGTGATAGGCGGTGAGGCGCTTCTCCTCCTCCGTCATCATCAGCGTGCGCCGCTCGGCGCCCATCATGATCTTGTCGCGCGCGTCCTCGAATTCCTGCCGCGTGACGACGCGTTTGCCGCGTCGGGCGGCAAGCAGCGCCGATTCGTTGACGAGGTTCATCAGATCCGCGCCCGAGAAGCCCGGCGTGCCGCGCGAGATCACCTTCAGGTCCACATCCGGCGCCAGGGGCACCTTGCGAACATGCACGCGCAAAATCTTCTCGCGGCCGATGAAGTCGGGGTTGGAGATCGTGATCTGCCGGTCGAATCGGCCAGGGCGCAGCAGGGCGGGGTCGAGCACGTCGGGCCGGTTGGTCGCGGCGATGATGATAATGCCTTCGTTCTGCTCGAAGCCGTCCATCTCGACAAGCAACTGGTTGAGCGTCTGCTCGCGCTCGTCGTTGCCGCCGCCCAGGCCCGCGCCGCGATGGCGCCCGACCGCGTCGATTTCGTCGATGAAGATGATGCAGGGCGCGTTCTTCTTGGCCTGCTCGAACATGTCGCGCACGCGGCTGGCGCCGACGCCGACGAACATTTCCACGAAGTCAGAGCCCGAGATGGTGAAAAACGGCACATTGGCTTCGCCGGCGACGGCGCGCGCAGTCAGCGTCTTGCCGGTGCCGGGAGGGCCGACGAGGAGCACGCCGCGCGGGATCTTGCCACCGAGCTTTTGATATTTCTGCGGATCGCGCAGGAATTCGACGATCTCCTGCAAATCCTCCTTCGCCTCGTCGACGCCGGCGACGTCGTCGAAGGTCACGCGGCCCTGCGCCTCGTTGAGGAGTTTCGCCTTGGACTTGCCAAATCCCATCGCCTTGCCGGCCCCGCCCTGCATCTGGCGGGACATGTAGATCCACACGCCGAGGAACAGCACCAGCGGCAGGCCGTTGATCAGCAGGGTCAGCAGCCAGGAATTGCCGTCGGAAGGCGGCCGGGCGGTGATCGCCACGCCCTTGTTGAACAGCTTGTCGACCAGGCCCGGATCACTGGGCGCATAGGTCTGGAACGCATGACCGTCCTTGTAATGTCCGATGATCTCAGGCCCCGAGATCGTCACGTCGCGCACCCGTCCGCCGTCGACCTCGGTCAACAACTGGCTGAACATGATTTCGCTGCTGGCGGTTTTCTGCGCCGGGCTCTGGAACAGCGTCACCAACGCCAGCACCAGCAGGAAGATGATCACCCAGAGGGCGAAATTGCGTAAATTGGCGTTCATCGCAATCCTATCGACCTCGATCTTCCCCGGAGGGGCGGGGCTCGCGGTCCGTGACGCTCATTTAAGCGCAAGCGCGTCGATTGCCAAGGGAAGCACGGGCGGATCGACTAAGGGACATGAAACTGAATTTACCGTGAACCCTTATTCCCGGCGCTGAACGGACAGGCGGCCGAAAGTCTCGCCATACCGCATCGTTAAGCACTTTAGCGCAAGTTCGTTGTCGAGCGTTCACGAAATAGCGATATCGACGACCATGCTCGGCGCGTTTTGCAATTCTATCGCATGGCTGCTTCTCATCGGCGCCGCCATGGGGACGCTGGAATGGCTGCGCCCCGCCAATCCCGCGCAGAGATTCCTGCGCTCCGGCTTCGTCACCGATCTGATCTATTGGCTCACGCCTTATTTTCTCTACGGTCCGCTGGCGCCGAAATCGCTCGGCCTCGCCGCCGCCTGGCTCGCGGCCGCGCTGACGGGATCGACGGCGGTCGGCTTTTCCGCCATCGGCCGACAGCCGCTCTGGGCGCAAGCGGCGGAAGCCTTCGTGCTCGCCGACTTTCTCTCCTATTGGGGCCATCGCTGGATGCACGGCCGCGCCTTGTGGGCGTTCCACGCCATTCACCACGGCGTCGAGGAACTGGACTGGCTCTCGACCATCCGCAACCATCCCGTCAACGTCGTCGTGCAACGTATTGTGCTGACGGCGCCTTTGCTGCTGCTGGGCTTTCCCGTGCACGCGATTCTCGTGGTCGCGCCGTTTTCGGCGCTCTACAACATCTTCTGCCACGCCAATATCGATCTGCGCTTTCGCCCGCTGCGTTATCTCCTCGTCAGCCCGATCCTGCACCGCTGGCACCACACGCCCGTGGGGCAGGGCTGTCATAGCAATTTCGGCGAGGCGCTGGCGATCTGGGACGTGATGTTCGGCACGTTCTATCTGCCGCAGGGACTTCCCGGACGGTTGGGCCTCGACAACGGCCCGCCGCCCGATTTCGTCGGCCAGACGCTGTGGCCGATCCAGTATTTTATGGCGCCGGCCGAGTCGCGGCCCGCGATGGCGGACTAACCCGACCGCAACACCTCCGCCGGCTTGCGCCCCAGCGTGCGCCACAAGCCGATCATCCCGAGCGCAACCGTCAGCGCGAGCCCGCCGAGCGCCGCCAGCAGCGTCTGTCCCCAGACGAAGCTGAACGTGAACTGCATCACGTCGGCGACGATCACATAGGCCGCCAACGCCCCCGCGCCGACGCCGAACGCCGCCGTCGCCGCGCCGAGCGTCGCATATTCCAGCAACGACGCGCCGATCAGCGCCAAACGCGTCGCGCCGAGAATCTTCAGCGTCACCGCGTCCATCAGCCGAGCCCGCGCATTGGCGGCCAGCGCCCCGGCCAGCACCAGCACGGCGGTCGCCAGCGCCACCCCGGCCGCTGCGCGAATCGCCAGATCGAGCCGCGCCACAAGCGCCTCGACCGTCTGCAACGCTTCCCGCACCCGCACCGACACGACGTCGGGGAACGCCTTTGCCGCCTCGCGCACCAGCGCGACTTCGGTCGCCGGCGTCGGGTCGGCGAGTTGCGCCGTCATCAGCAAGGAATGCGGCGCGCCGCGAAAGGCGTCGGGCGAGAACACCAGCACGAAATTGATCGCGAAGCTGCGCCAGTCGACGCGGCGGAAATTGGCGATCTCCGCCGTGACGTCGCGACCGAGCACGTTGACCGTCAGCTTG
>JANYIH010000347.1 GCA_025358745.1 Hyphomicrobiales bacterium
GATCTATGATACGCTTGATCCAGATGTCGCGGAATATCTAAAGAATAATAAACCGCCACCTAGTGTTCGGTGGCATCGTCAATTGACTGAAAATATCGAAGTGCGTGCCTTAGTCTCGAGATGTTTTGAGGTAGTTGGTATGGCAAAAGACTGCAAAGAAATGAGGCAACTTCGCGAAAAGGTTGCCCGCCATTATGGGCGTCGAATGGTCCAGTTCACACTTTCTTTGCCGATGCCCGGCGAACCGTAGGCTTCGATGTCTTAGGGAAATCGGCCTTCGCCAATTCTTCCGCTTTTGCAGGGGCGTCCGCCCCTTCGCCCGTGGCGATATCGACCATGCGTTTGGCCCACTGGTTCAGGTCTCGGGGGCGTTTTGGGTGCTTCTCTGCCATGATGCCAATATGGGGCGATGTGCGAAAGCGCGCTACCGGAAAATTCGCCCGCCACATTCAAACTGGCCCACTACCGGCAAGTCGCAGATATTGACGCCGCCTTGGAAATTGTCATCATCAAACGATGGCAAATTTTTCTCCGACAAGAAGGAAGGACCCATATTCACGCCCTTGGCGCTCCACGACTACGTCGCAAGACGTTTAAAGCCCTTATTGCGCGAACGACGTGACTGGCCGCCAACGAGGAAATTGGATTCAGCCTTTCTGCGCGAATCCAATTCGACTTCATTGTTCCGACAGCCAAATTCGTGCGCAAGGTCGGGACCTCAACGGTCCCGACCGCGTGCTCCTTAGCCCTCGACGCCCTTCACGTACCAGTCGATCACCGCGAGGTCCTTGTCCTCCATGCGAACGCCCTTGGCGAGCCGCTCCTTGCCGGATTGGTCGACCATCGGGCCGGTGAACACGTTATAGGAGCCGTCGGCCCAGCCCTTCATGATCTTGTCGCCCTCGGCCTGCACTTCGGCGGGCACGCTCTTGCTGAACGGGGCGATCTTGACCGAGCCATCCTTGACGCCCCGCCAGGAATCCTCGCTCTTCCACGACCCGTCGAGCATCGCCTGGGCGCGCGCGGTGTAATAAGGGCCCCAGATGTCGAGGATCGAGGTGAGACAGGCGTGCGGCGCAAAACGTGACATGTCCGCGCCCTGGCCGAAGCCAAAAATCTTCTTCTTCTCGCACACCTGCAACGCCGCCGGGCTGTCGGTGTGGGTGGTGATGAAGTCGCAGCCCAAGTTGGCGAGCGTCTCGGCGGCGGCGGACTCCTTGGCCGGATCGAACCAGGAATCGATCATCACCAGCTTGACCTTGATGTTCGGATTGGCCGATTGCGCCGCCAGGGCGTAGGAGTTGACGCCCATCACCACCTCCGGCACCTTGAACGAGCCGAGATAGCCGATGGTGCCCGTCTTCGACATCATGCCTGAGATCTTGCCCATCACCGCGCGCGCTTCATGGAAGCGGTTGTTGTAGGTGGAGACATTGTCGGCGCGCTTGAAGCCGGTGCAATGCTCGAACTTCACGTCGGGAAATTCCTTCGCCACCGCCAGCGTCTGGTCCATATAGCCGAACGAGGTGGTGAAGATCAGCTTATGGCCGGATTTGGCGAGATCGCGGATGACAGGGATCGCGCTCTGGTCTTCGTTGACGTTCTCGACGTAGTCGGCGCTCACCTTGCCGCCGAGCGCGGCGACCATTTCCTTGCGCCCCTTCTCGTGCGCCCAGGTCCAGCCGTAGTCGCCCACCGGGCCGAGAAAGACGAAGCCGGCCTTCAGCGGCGTATCGCCGAGCGCGGCCCTGTTGATGAACGGCGCCGCCAGCGCCGCGGCGCCCACGGATTTGATCAGGCCGCGCCGATTGAACATAGTCATTCGCTTTGCTCCTCCAATTGAACTCTCAAGCGTCCGGAATGAACGGCTTGCCCAGACACGCCGGCGCTTCCGCCCCGCCGCGCCCCCGCGCCGACATCACCGCCAGCACAATCACCGCCATCAGATAGGGCATTGAAGCCCAGAACTGGCTGGGAAGGAAGGAAAAAATCTTGACGAGTTCGGGTGGAAGAATAGTAGCGAAACCGTTGGCCTTGGCGAACAGTTCAAGCCACATGAAGACGCCAAAGAAATAAGCTCCGCCCAAGAGCCGCCCCGCCCGCCAGCCGGAGAAAACCACCAGCGCCAGCGCGATCCAGCCGCGCCCTGCCGTCATCCTTTCCGCCCAAAGCGGCGTGATGACCATCGAGAAATAAGCCCCCGCGATCCCCGCCATCGCGCCGCCAAACATAACGCTGAGATAGCGCACGCCGATCACGGAATAGCCGATGGAGTGAGCGGAGAGATCGTTCTCGCCGACCGCCCGCAGCACGAGGCCGGCGCGCGTGCGGTTGAGGAACCATCCTGCGGCCGCCACCATCAGGAACGCGAAATAGACCAGCGGGCTGTAGCCGAACGCCAGTCGCCCGATCGGATGCGCGGCGAGAGACTCGGGAAACACGCTGTCGAACGGCGTGATCGCGACGCCGACGAAGGCTGTGCCGATCAGCGAAGAAATGCCGGTCCCGAAAATCACCAGCGCCAGCCCGCTCGCCACCTGATTGGCGCCGAGCGTCAACACCATGAATCCGAACAGCAACGAGGACAGCGCCCCCGCCGCAGCGGCGGCAATCACGCCGAGCCACGGCGCGGCCGCCGCCAGCCAGGGAAGTTTGTCGGCCAGTTCCGGATCGGCGCACAGGAACGTCACCGCGAAACCGGCGATGGCGCCGCTCAGCATCATGCCTTCGACGCCCAGATTGAGCACGCCGCTCTTCTCCACCACCAATTCGCCGGTGGCGGCAAGCAGGATCGGCGTGGAAAGGTTGACGATGGTCAGGAACGCCGCGATGACGAGTGTGAGGCTCATGCGCGCGCCGCCGCTTTGGGGCGCAACGCCAGCGGGACAAAGGCCTGCTTTGTTTGAACCGCCGCTCTCATGCGCGCGCCGCCTTGGTTTGTCCCGCGCCCCATTCGATGCGCAGGCGCCGGCGCACTAGCACGTCGCTCGCCAGAATGAAGAACAGCATCATCGCCTGAAAAATGCCGGCGGTGGCGCTGGGCACATGCACCGTCGTCTGCGCCACCTGGCCCCCGACATAGGAGATCGCCAGCACCACCCCCGCCAGCGCGATGCCCATGGGATGTAGTCGGCCGAGGAACGAGACGATGATCGCGGTGAAGCCGTAGCCCGAGGGAAAACCGAGATTGAGCTGGCCCGATTGCGTCGTAGCCTCCAACACGCCCGCGAGCCCCGCCATCGCGCCCGAGATCAACAGCGTCGACCACACCGCATCCGAGGCGCGATAGCCGGCATAGCGCGCGGCCCGCGGCGCCTCGCCCACGACCCGGACGCCCAACCCATATTCGGTGCGCGCCATCACCAACCAGAACACCAAAGCCAACGCGAAGGCGATATAGAGGCCGGGCGGAAAAGGTTGGCCGAACAGGGCGGCCGGCAGCCGCTGACTGGCGGTGAACGGCGCCGTCTGCGGGAAATTCTGGCCGTGCGGGTCTTTCCACGGGCCGGTGACGAGATAATTGAGCAATTGCGTCGCGACATAGACCAGCATCAGGCTCGACAGGATTTCGTTGACGCCGAAGCGGTTGCGAAGCCACGCGACAGGCGCCGCCCACAAGGCGCCGGCCGCCATGCCGCAGACAATCATCAGCGGCACGATCCACCAGCCCTGCATGTCCTGCGTCAGGATCGCCGCGCCGGCGCCGCCGAGCGCGCCCAGGATATATTGCCCCTCCGCGCCGATGTTCCACACTTTCGCCTGGTTGCCGAGCGTCAGCCCGAGCGCGATCAGGATCAGCGGCGCGGCCTTGGCGGCGACATCCTGCCATTTGTAGGAAGCCAGAACGGGCGTGAAGAAAATATCCTTCACCGCGTCCGGCCCGTCGTAGCCGATCGCCTGGAAGATGATCGCGCCCACGATCATCGTCGCCGCCACGGCGCCGATCGGGCTCAAGGCCTGCATGAGGCGGCTGGGTTCGCGCCGCTTCTCCAGCCTAATGCGCATGTTGCAACGCCTCCGTCATTTCGACGGTCGCCTGCGGATCGCCATGCACGCCGCCCATCAACAGGCCGATCTCCTCGATCGAGGCTTCGCCCACCTTCATCACCCGCGACAGGCTCCCCAGATTGATCACCACCAGCGAGTCGCAGAGTTCGAGCAGTTCGTCGAGGTCCTGGCTGATGACGAGTATGGCGCAGCCGCGCGCGGCCAGATCGACCAGGGCCTGACGGATCGCGGCGGCCGCGCCTGCGTCCACCCCCCAGGTCGGCTGGCTCACCGCGATCGCCGACGGCTCCTGCAGGATCTCGCGGCCCATGATGAATTTCTGCAAATTGCCGCCCGACAGCGACCCCGCCGTCGAATGCGGCCCCAACGCCTTGACGGTGAAGGTCGAGATCACCTTGCCGGCGTAGGCGCGCGCGAGAGAGAGGCTCAACAGACCGCCGGTGACGAAACCCATGCGCCGCCGCGCGGTCAGGGCGCCGTTCAGCGCCAGGGTCAGGTCGGCCACCGCCGCATGGCCGTTGCGCTCCTCCGGCACGGCGCTGAGACCGAGCGCGCGCCGCTGCGTCGGCCCGAGCCGGCCGATCGTCTTGCCTTCGAGCAGGATCATCTGGTCGGGCGAGGCGACTTCCCCGCTCAGCGCCTCCATCAGCTCGTTCTGCCCGTTGCCGGCCACCCCGGCGACGCCGAGAATTTCCCCCGCGCGGACCGAGAATGACACCTCCTTCAACGCCATGCCGAAATCGCCGATCTTGGGCAGGCTCAAGGCCCGCGTGGCGAATTTCTCCGCGCCGAACGCCCGCCCCGGCGTGCGCGAGATCTCCTTCAGATTGCCGCCGATCATCAGTTCGGCCATGCTGCGCGAGGTTTCCCGGCGCGGATCGCATTCGGCGACGAACCGGCCAGCCCGCAAAATGGTCGCCGTCTCGCACAGGGCGATGATCTCGTGCAGCTTGTGTGAGATGTAGAGGATCGAGCAGCCCTGCGCCGACAACTTGCGCAGCGTCTCGAACAATTGCTCGACCTCCTGCGGCGTCAGCACCGAAGTCGGCTCGTCCATGATCAGCAGTTTCGGGTTGAGTAGCAGCGCGCGCACGATCTCGATGCGCTGGCGCTCGCCCACGCTCAGCGTCGAGACGATCCGCCGCGGGTCGAGTTTCAGCCCGTAGAGATCGAGCACACGGCGGATTTCCGCCTCCAGCAGGTTCTGGGGGATTTTGGCGTCGACGCCGAGGGCGATGTTCTCCAGCACGGTCAGCGCCTCGAACAGCGAGAAATGCTGGAACACCATGCCGATGCCGAGCTTTCGCGCGCTACGCGGATTGTCGATTGGCGTCGGCTCGCCGTCCCACAGGATGTCGCCGGAATCGGGATGCAGGACGCCGTAAATCATCTTGACCAGCGTCGATTTGCCGGCGCCGTTTTCGCCCAGCAAAGCGTGAATCTCGCCCGGCCGAACGACCAGACTCACGTTGTCGTTCGCCAGCACGCCCGGAAATCGCTTCGTCACGCCGCGCAATTGCAGGCGCGGCTTTCCATCCATTCCCGCCATTCCGCCCCCGCGCGTTTCCATCCCCAATGCAAACTCCGCGCCGCCGACTTGGAGCCGCGCCTTTTTGCAATAGGTTAGATCGCGCCGCGAAGCGCCCGTCAATTGGGCGCCGGCGCCTAATTATTGACTTGTGCGCCGCCCTTCCCAAGCCGTGCCGGTCTGGGTCAAGATGGCGCGGGGTGGAGACCGTACATGCCGACCGACGCCGATCTGCAACTCCTGCGCCGCTCCTTCGACGTCGCCGCCCGGGCGCGCGAGGGCGGCGACCATCCCTTCGGATCGGTGCTGGTCGGACCAGACGGCGAGATATTGCGGGAGCAGGGCAACGGCTACAGCGCCGAAGGGGGCGACCGAACCGCGCACGCCGAACGGCTGTTAGCCTCCTGGGCCGCCAGGACGCTGGATCTGCCCTATCTCCAACGCTGCACGCTTTACTCCTCCGCCGAGCCCTGCGCCATGTGCGCGGGCGCGCTTTATTGGGCGGGTGTGGGCCGCGTCGTCTACGGGCAAAGCGAGAAGGGGCTGAAAGAAGCCACCGGCGCGCATGACGAAAACCCGACCCTCGATCTGCCCTGCCGCATCGTATTCGAAGCCGGTCAACGCCCAACCGAGGTGATCGGGCCGTTGCTGGAGGAGGAGGCCGCGCGCCTGCAGGCCGACTATTGGGCCTCGCGCCCGGCTTAGGCTCGCCGCCGAGGCGCTTTGACGCGAAAACGCTCCCAACCTCGCACGCGCGATTGGGAGCGTTTCAAATTCGTCGTTGGCGCGGCGCGAACGCGATCGAAATCAGTGGTGCCAAAACAGCGCCAGCAGAATGATGATCGGCAGCGGAATGCCAATCAACCACAGCAGAGCCCCTCTTCCGAAACCCATGTCATCCTCCTCAGACCCGGTCATTATCGACCTCGGTTCGAAAACGCCGGCCGCTCAAGTGCGTTCCCGGCCTGTGAAGATTTTTTCAGGCCGACGTTCCGCACATGGGCGAATGAAAAACGGCGACCGAGGTCGCCGTCAGCACTCGCTATTGCTTGGCTGAGACGTCACACCGCCCGGGTGACGAGCCTTAGAACGAGGATGAGGATCACCGCGCCTATCGTCGCCGCGACGATCGAGCCGATTATCCCCGAGCCCACCGCCATCCCCGACGCGCCGAACAACCAACCAAACAGCACCGATCCGATGATGCCCACCACGATATCGCCGATGATGCCGTATCCCCCGCCGCGGACGATAAGGCCGGCCAGCCAGCCCGCCACGCCCCCGATGATGAGCCAGATGATAAGACCCTGCGCCGCCATTGCTTATACTCCCAAGCGATGCGCGGATCATCCGCGCTTCGCCAGGGAAACGCCGCCATGCGCGACAAGTTCCAAACCAGCCGCGTGATACGCGCGCGTCAGCGGCGGCGTCCGCTCACGAGACATGCCCCGCGCCATAAAGCGCCGGCCGGAAGCCGCGCTGCCAAAACAGCTTGCCGAGGCCCCCGTAGGCGACCGCGCGCCAGCGTTGCGCGCCCGGTCTGGCCAGCGCCGCCAGCGCCAACGCGGCGAGGCCCGCCGCGCCGAATTGCGCCGCGCCGACCGCCATCCACAGCGCTACGCGATCCCAGCGGCGCGGCGCGGCCATCGCCTGCACGAACACCCGGATCTGGCCGCTGAGGAATTTGCGCTTGACGACATAGGCCCAGTTCAACCGCCGCGCGGGCGCCCATTCCACCACGCGCGCCCCGGCCGCATAGACGAACCGCGCCCCGCCACGCCGCAGCCGCTCGATCAGCAGCGAATCCTCGCCCCCCGATTCGTTGAGCGCGAGATCGAACGTCGCCGCGCCGTTGAGCGCGCGCGCGCGAAACATCGAATTGTTGGTGCCGAGATAAGCCGACAGGCGCGTGATGTCGGCGCCGTCCTGCGCGGCAAGCTCGCGCGAGAAATAAGGCGCGAACGGCCCGATCTCGCCCTCCTCCGCCCGCGCCGAGATCGGGCCGAACACCGCTTCGGCGCCCGTCGCCCGCGCGACCTCGACCAGCGCGGCGAGCCAGCCCGGCGCCGCCTCCTCGTCGTCGTCGAGAAAGGCGATCCATTGCCCGCGCGCCGCCGCCACCCCCGCATTGCGCGCATGCGTCACGCCCGGACGTGGCTCGTGCAACACCCGCAGATCCGCCGCCCGCGCCACTTCGCCGGCTGCCGAATTGTCGATCACGACGATCTCAAGTTCGACGCCGGCGGGGAGCGCCTGCGCGCGCAGGCTGGCGAGCGCGCGCGCCAGAGGCGCGGGCCGGTGGCGCGTCGGGGTGACTACGGAGACAAGCATGCAATCAGTCTCTGTTAACGCTTTCCAAAAGGGAAAGCTTAAAACTTCCTGGACCATTGTCAGGTCAAACAAGTAACCATCGACCTAAGAGACCCGCTCTTGTCCAATTCCAGCGCGACTGTCGGCGGCGCCCCGGCGCTGACGGTCGCGCGCGACGCCTTTCCCTGGATCGCGACGCTGTATTTCGGCTATTCCTTCGTCGGCACCCATCCGCTCGCCGACGTCTCCGTCGGCGAGCGCGTCGAGGGCAGCCCGATCGACCGTCTCGTCGTGCTGGCGATGTTCGCGCTCTCGCTGGGGATTGTCTGGTCGCATCGGCGGGAGGCATTGCGCCGCCTCATCGCCAACCCACTGTTCGTCGCCGTCAGCGCGATCATCGGCGCCAGCATATTGTGGTCGGATTTTCCCGACCTCACTTTTCGCCGCGCCCTGCTCTATCTGATGCTGACGACCTCCGGCCTGGCGGTGGCGCTCGCCGCGCGCGATCCCAAACGGCTGCATTTTGCGCTATTCGCCGCCTTCGTCGCCGTGATCGGCTTCAACCTGCTGGCGACCGCCGTCTCGCCCGGCGTCGCCATCACCGACATCGGCGTGCGCGGCATTTACACGCAGAAGAACGTCGCCGGCAGCATCGCAATGGTCGCCTTCATCGTCGGCGCGTTCTGGACCGCGGCCGCGCGCAAGCGCACGTTTGGCCTGCTGGCGCTGGCCATGATCTTCGCCTTTCTCGTCATCACCAAATCGAAAACCTCGCTCGCCCTTGCGCTGCTCGCGCCCCTGGTCGGCGCGGGAATAGCCTTCGGCTCCAGCGGTCGGCGCGCCGCGCTGATCGCCATCGCAGGCTTTCTCGTCGCGCTTGGACTTGGCTTTGCGGGGTTCGCCGCAACGGGGTTCGACACCACGCGCGCGCTCGACGCCACCGTCGGCGATTCCTCCTTCACCGGCCGCGACGAACTCTGGGCCTATGCGCATCGCGAGATCGACAAGCGCCCCTGGGGCGGCCACGGCTATGGCGCGTTCTGGGACGTAGGGCTGGCCAACGACCCGATCGCCAAGCTGGAGCCGGGCACATGGCTCGGCGATTCCGAAGTCGGCATCATCAACCAGGCGCATAACGGCTATCTCGATCTCTCGCTCAATGTCGGGCGGCCCGCCACCTATCTCGCCACACTCGCGATCATGTTCGCCCTGCTGCGCGCGCTGTTTCGCGCCCATCAGCCCGGCGCCGACCGCCAGACCCGCGCCGCGCACGCCGCCTTCGCCGGGCTGCTGTTCGCCTTCCTCATTCACAACACGACCGAGGCGACGCTGTTTCTGCGCGGCGCCCCGCTGTGGAGCCTGATGGTCGTCGTCATGCTCGCCCCGAGTCGCGCAAACTCATGACCGTCGATCTCACCTTCGCCCTCTGCACCCATCGCCGCAACGCGCTGTTGCAACGCGCGCTGGCGAGCCTGATCGCCGCGCAGCGCCCGCCCGATCTGACCATCGAAGTCGTGGTGATTGACAACAGCGACGGCGGGGAGGCCGCCCCCGTCATCGCCGCCGCCGCCGAGCGCGCGGGATGGGGCGCAAATCCCTTCGTGATACGCGGCCTCGCCGCCCATCCCGCGAATATCTCGGTCGCGCGCAACGCGGCGCTGGAGGCGAGCGACGCGCCCTGGCTCGCCTTTCTCGACGACGACCAGCATGTCGCGCCCGACTGGTTCCTCGAAGCGCGGCGCGCGATCAGAGAAACCGCGGCGGATGCGCTGTTTGGCGCCATTGCGCCGCAGTTCGCGGCCGGCGCCCAACCCACATCCGCCGCGAAGAATCTGTTCACCCGCAGCCTCGACGCGATCGAAGGCGGCGCGCTTTATGCCTATGGCCCGCACAAGACGGTCGGCGCGGCGCTCGCGACCGGCAATACGCTGTTTCGCCGCGCAACCGCGCTGGCGCAGATGCGCTTCGATCCCGCCTTCGGTTTGGCGGGCGGCGAGGATTTCGACCTGTTCTGCCGCCTGCAACGCGCCGGCCGCCGCTTCGCCTGGCGCCCCTCGCTGCGCGCGTTCGAATTTATTCCGGCCTCGCGCTGCGAGCCCTCCTATCTGCGCCGCCGGTTCTACGCCGGTGGCCAGGTCTATGCCGCCGCGATCGCCGGTCTCAGCCGCACGCCCCAGCTTGCGCGCTGGGGGCTGCGCGGGCGCGCGCTCGCGCAGGCGCTCTGGCTCGCGCCCGGCGCGACGTCGGCGGCGGTGCGCGGCGGGCAGACGCGCGACGAGGCCTCCTATGTGCTGGCGGGCGTGCTGGGCAAGCTTTCGCTGGGTAGCCCGCACCCGCTCTACCGGGATCCGACGAACAACACGATTGGCCAGTCTTTATTAACCGAAATTTGAGCTTGGCGACGTAGCGTCATCCGCGTCGCCATGACGGCGACGCGTGAGTTTGCGATGAGCAGCGTCGAGTTTGCGTCCCCCGCCGCGCGGGCGGAGGGTTTCGATCTTCATATCAACATCGCCAATGCGCGCGAGGCGCTGGCGGCGATCGCCGAGCGCACAACCAAGCGGCGCGGCTACACCTTCTTCACCGCCAATCTCGACCACGTCGTCAAGCTCGGTCAGGATCGCCGCTTCGGCGAAGCCTATCACCGCGCCGATTTCGTCACCGCCGACGGCTGGCCGATCGTGTGGAGCCTGAAGCAATCCGGCGTCGATCTGCAACGCACCACCGGCGCGGATTTGCTGGAGCCGGTGTGCCGGCAGGCCGCCGTCCAGGGCGCGTCGGTCTATTTCGTCGGCCCCAGCCCCCAAAGCCAGACAGTGGCGCTGGCTGAATTGCAACGGCGCATCCCCGATCTGCGAATCGCCGGCCGCGAAGCTCCGCGCTTCGCGCAAAGAATGGCGGGGGAGGAAGCCGACGCGCTGGCCGCGCGCATCCACGCTTCCGGCGCGAGGCTCTGCGTGGTTTCGCTGGGCGCGCCCAAACAGGAACTGCTCGCAGACATGCTGCACGCGCGACTTCCCGAGGTAGGCTTTCTCTGTTTCGGCGCCGCACTCGACTTCATCTCCGGCCATGTCGCGCGCGCGCCGGGTTGGTTGCAACGCGCGGGTCTCGAATGGGCGTGGCGGCTGGCGAGCGCGCCGGGCCGCCTCGGCGCCCGCTATGCGCGCTGCGCCTTCGTGTTCGCCGGCCTCGCCCTGCCGACATTGTTCCCCCGCCTTCCCCGGCTCAAGCTGGCGCGCCACGCCGGCCAGGCCTGACCCCCAACCCACTGGGACGCGCCATGCGATTCCTACGACGCCCGGATTCCGCGCTCGTCTTCCTGCTTGCGCTCGGCGGCTGCGACGACATGACGGCGCTCGTCTCGAAGCCCGCCGTCGAGCACGCGCCTAACGTCACGCCCCTGCATCCGCTGCGGTTGCAGATCGGCGACAAGGTGAAGGTCGTCGTCATCGGCGACGACAAGCTGAGCGGGGAATATCAGATCGACGGGCGCGGCATGATCTCGGTTCCCGCCGCCGGCTCGCTCAACGCCGTTGGGCTGTCGGCCGAAAGTCTCGGCGCGGCCTTGCAGCGCCGCCTGCGCGACCAACAATATCTGCTCAACCCGATCGTCAACGTCACCATCTCCGAATTCCGCCCGTTCTACGTGCTGGGCGAGGTCGAGAAGCCGGGCGAATATCCCTATCACACCGGCCTCAACGTGCTGAGCGCCATCGCGGTCGCGGGCGGCGACACCTATCGCGCCAGCCGATCGAGCGCGCTGGTGCAGCGCGCCGGCGAAACCGCGTTCCACGAAGTGCCGCTGTCGCCCAACGTGCCGATCTATCCCGGCGACCTCATCAAATTGCCCGAGCGATATTTCTAGGCCGATGCGGGACGTGGCGAAAACCCTGGCGGCGGCCGCATGTCTGCTCGTCTTCGCCGCTTCGCCCGCCGCCGCGCAGATCGCGCCGCCGCTCGCCGCCGTCGCCGACCCGAGCCCGTCCTATCTGACGCCGCCGGCGCGGCGCGCTGACAATCCGCTGTTGCGGAAGTCGCGCGACTACACCGGCTTGCCGCTCGCCGGCTGGATGTTTTATCCCGAGTTCCTCGCCGAGACGATCTACAACGACAATCTCGCGCTCACCTCGACGCGGCCGCGCGGAGCCGCCGGCCTGCGCCTGCATCCCGATCTCTACGCGCTGCACGACAACGGCCTGTCGAAGACGGAGTTGTTCGCCGCCGCCGACGCTTATCTCTATCCCGGCGCGCTCGGCGACAACCAGATCACCGGCACGGTCGGCGCGGCGCAGACCTTCGCGCCGACGCCCGATCTCACAGTCAAAGGCCAGATGCAGTTCGACCGGCTTGGCGGCTTTGCCTCGGGCGGCGACGTGATCGGCCCCAACGGCGCGCCCACGCCGCTGATCGCGCCGAGCCTGGCCAATCGCCTTCAGGCCTCGGCGGGCGTGCAAAAGGGCTTTGGCCGGATGTTCTTCGGCGCCTCGATCAATGTCGCGGGCAGGCGCTACGACGCGCTCGAAACCGCCGTCGGTTCGCTGTCGCAAAACTATCGCGACAGCCTCGTCACAACGTTGACGCAGCGCGGGGGTTATTGGATCACGCCGCTGCTCTACGGCTATGCGGAGACGTCGCAGAACTGGCGCCGATACGCCGACAATTCTTTGCAGTCGCATGGCTACCGCGCCGTGGCCGGATTCGGCTCCGACCGGCTCGGCCTGTTTCGCGGCGAGGCTTTCGCTGGTTATCAGACCCAGTTCTATCAGGCGCCGCTGCCGATCTCCGCCTCAAGCCCGGTGCTGGGCGCCAAACTTTACTGGTATCCCACGCGCGCGCTCACCTTGACCGCAGCGACGGACGCAACCTTCACCGATTCCAGCAATCCGTCGCCACTCAATCCGCGCGGCGATCCCGCGCGCGACGTCTCAGGCTCGCTCGACGCGACCTATCAACTGCACAAACGCTGGTCGGCCTCGGCCTACGCGCGCGTCGACCGCGCCTATTACATCGGAACGCCGCGCGTCGACACGACCTATATCGGCTCGACCCGGCTGCAATATTCGATCTCGCGCAGCGCGGACGCGACGCTGAGCTACACCATGGTCAAGGTGAACTCCAACGCCGTCGGCGGCGGCTATGTCGACGACATCGCGAGCCTGGGCGCGCTCTACCATTTCTGATCAGGCCGCGGCTTCGCGCGACGGCTTCTGCAACGCCGCGATCGCCGCGCCGGCGCGGCGGTAGACGCCCGCGCGCGTCTTGAGGGGAATGGCGAGCGTCGATTGCAGGCAGCAAACAAGCTGATCGGCTTGCGCCTGCGCGAGGAAAGACTCGATTCCCTCGGGGTCGTCGAACGAATCGACCCAGCGCGCCAGACAAGAGGAGCTTGTCTCTTCGCGCAGGCCCGCCGCTTCGACGCCAAGCGCGTCCCGCGCGAACACGCCGTACAGCACATATTCGGAGAAATGCTCGGTCGCGGCGAGCGCGCTCGCCCAGGAACGGCCCGTCGTCGCCTCTATGCGCGCCGTCATCGCCTGCACGACGGGGCGACGCCACGCCACCAGCGACGCGATATATTCGGCGCGATAAAAGTCGCCGGCGGGCAACCCCAGCAATCGCGCGGCCTGCGCGTACCAGAGGGCATGGCCGGCATGGCGCTCGGCGACTTCGCCGGCATAGAACCGCGTCCTCCCGTCGCGGTGCAGATGCGAGAGCGCGAGCGGCCGCACCAGCGCGGAATCGCTGTCGATATGGGCGACGATGTCGCTGTCGGCGATCAGACTGGCGGAGATCTTCATGATCTGCTGCGCGATCCAGCCGCGCACCGGCCCGTGCAACGGCGTCAGATAGAGATTGCGGCGCGGCAAGCGCAGCCGTCGGCGCCATTCCGGGCCCGGCATCGGAACCTTCCAGAACCAGCGCGGCAGCAGGCTCTCCTGCGTCTCGACGCGCCGGCGCGAAGTGGCGAGATCGGCGAACAGCGGCAGGTCGCGCTCGGGCACGTAAAGCCGATGCTCGAAATCGGCGACGGCGTTGAGATCGATGCTGCGGCATAACAGCCGGCAGACGTCGAGATCGCCGCGAAACGAGCAGGTGATCAGCGTAGCTTTCATGTGGTCAGGCCCAGGGCATGGGAGAAATCGGCGCGAAGGCGCTGTCGACGGCGCCGCCGGGAGGGAAACGCTCGGGATGTTGCAGCCGCTCCGTCACCTCGGCGACATGCACGGCGAAATCGGCGTCGAGCCGGCACGGCCGGTCGTCGCGGATCGCTTGCGCCAGCTCGGCGACGCCGCGCAGAAAATCCATCGTCGGTCGGCCGCGTCCGCGCGGCAGCGGACATTTTCGCGCGGGCGACAGTTTGGCGGGGGGAAAACCGCCGAAGCGGCGCTCGGCGAAGCGGGCGAGCCTGGAGGTCGCGGGGCGTCGCCACCGCACCGGGCTCGCATAGTCCCACAATTCGCAGATTTCGAGGCAACCGTCGTCGCCGATCACGCGGAAGCGGTGATCGTAGGGCGCGACGATCGAGTTGGTGAGGCGGGCCACCACTCCGTCGTCGAATTCGATCAGCCCGACCGAGAAATCGGGCGCGGGATGGGCCAGCGGCGGCCGCGTCCCCTTGTCGGGCGCGATCAGTTTCGCGAAAGCGGTCACCCGCCGCGCCGGGCCAAACATCGCCGCCAGCAGCGTCAGTGCATAGCCCGCATGTTCGAACGTGCAGCCGATCTCGAATTCATCGCGCGCCGGCCAAGGCCGGCCGCTGCGGCTGATCCAGTGACGATAGGCCGCCTTATGCACCATGCCGTCGTCGATCTCGGCATAGACGAGGCGCGGCGTCCCGATCCGGCCCTCGCGCACCGCCCGCCATAGAGTCTGCGCGCTCTCGCCCAGCAGATTGCACGGCGCCGCCGCGATGCGCCGGCCCGCCGCTTTCGCCTCGTCGCGCAGCAGCGCGGCCTGCGCGCGCGTCAGCGCCAGCGGCTTCTCGGTATAGACATGCCTGCCTGCCCGCAGCGCCGCTCGCGTGACCTCGAAATGGCACTCGACGCTGGTGAGATTGACGACAATCCCGGCCTCGGGCTCGGCCAAAGCCTCGTCGAGCGAGCGATAGGCGCGATCGCCCCAATAGCCGGCGTAGGCCGCGAGGCGCTCGGGGTCGCGATCAAACACCCCCACCAGCCGCAATCCCTCGTGCAGGCCGAGGCATTGCCGATAGGAATCGGCGACGAACCCGCAGCCGACAAAAACGACGCCCGTACGCTGCACCCGGAAAACTCCCCCGTGCGGGGGAGTTTAGGGCGCAGCGGTTAAGAGAGGGCGCCGTTAGGTCACTTGGCCGGCGTCAATCCCGCCGTGATCGACGGCCTGACGTCCCCTCGCCCCGCGTGCGGGGAGAGGGCCAGGGTGAGGGGCGTCTCCGCTTGGTCGACCGGCGTAGACGCGCGAAAACTCACACCACCGTCTGACGCTGCGAGCCCAGAATGCCGCCGTCGAGTTCCATCACGTCGCCGCGCTTGAGGAAAACGGGCGGCTTCTGGCCCAGGCCGACGCCCTCCGGCGTGCCGGTGACGATCACGTCGCCCGGCAGCAGCGTCATGAACAGGCTCAGATGCGCGATGATCTCGGCCACGGGGAAGATCATGTCGCTGGTGTTGCTGTTCTGCCGCAACACGCCGTTGACCTTCAGCGAAACGGGGAGCGCCTGCGGATTGGGAACCTCGTCGCTCGTCACCAGACACGGCCCGAGCGGCCCGAACGTGTCAAAACTCTTGCCCTTCACCCATTGGCCGCCGCGATGGATCTGCCAATGCCGCTCGGACAGGTCGTTGGCGAGGCAATAGCCGGCGACGTAGGAGAGCGCCTTGTCCTTCGGCACGCGCCGCGCCGTCGTGCCGATGATCACGCCGAGTTCGACCTCCCAGTCCATCTGCTCGGAGCCCTCGGGCAGCGTCACATTGTCGTTGGGTCCCTGAATCGATGTGATCGCCTTGTTGAACACGATCGGCTCCTTGGGGGCTTGCGCGCCCGTCTCGGCCGCGTGCTTGCCGTAGTTGAGGCCGATGGCGATGAACTGACGCGAGCCGCCGACCGGCGCGCCGATCCGCACGCCGTCGGGAACGATCGGCATTTTCGTCAGATCGATCGCCCTGAGAGCCGCGAGCTTGTCGGCGCCGAGCCAGTCCGGCGTGATGTCGGGCACGAGCAGGGAGAGGTCGCGCTTGACGCCGCTGGCGTCCACCGCGCCGGCGCGCTCCGCGCCCATGGCGCCGTGGCGGAAAAGTTTCATGGTCATCCTCCCTGTCTATGTTCGGGCGCCGCTTAGCATGTCGGCGCCGGCGCCGCCACTTCAGCGGTTCTTGAACGCCGCCGGCCGCTTTTCGACGAAAGCGCGCATGCCCTCGGTCTGGTCCTGCGTCGCAAACAGCCCGAAGAACAGCCGCCGCTCGAACAGCACGCCCTCGCTCAACGTCGTCTCATAGGCCCGGTTGACCGCTTCCTTGGCCGCCTGCACCGAGATCGCGCCCAGCTCGGCGACGCTTTGCGCGATCTTGACCGCCTCGGCGACGAAATTCTCCGCAGGCAGCACGCGCGAGACCAGCCCCGAGCGCTCGGCCTCCGCCGCGTCCATCATGCGGCCGGTCAGCACCATGTCCATCGCTTTCGACTTGCCGACGAATCGCGTCAGCCTTTGCGTGCCGCCGGCGCCGGGAATGACGCCGAGCTTGATCTCGGGCTGGCCGAATCTCGCGGTCTCGCAGGCGATAATAAAATCGCACATCATCGCGATTTCGCAGCCGCCCCCGAGCGCGAAGCCCGCCACCGCCGCGATCACCGGCTTGCGCAGTTTGGAGATGTATTCCCACGGCACGAACGGGTCGCCAAGAATGGCGTCGGCGAAGGTCAGGCTCTCGATCTCCTTGATGTCGGCCCCGGCGGCGAAGGCTTTTTCCGAGCCGGTCAGTACGACGGCGCCGATGTCGGCGTCCGCCTCGAAGCCGCGCAGCGCCGCATTGAGATCGGTGATGAGACCTCGGCTCAGCGCATTGAGCGCCTTGGGCCGGTTGAGCCGGATCAGCCCGACCTTGCCATGGGTTTCGACCAGAATATTCTCGTAGGTCATTCGGGGCCTCCCGTTTGCGCCGTTCCCTCCCTTACAAGCGCTATCCATCCCCGCACAAGCGCGCGGGACCGCCGGCTCACCAACCTGTCGACACATTTGTGCTTATTCTCGGTTCGTCCTCAAACGCCACTTTTTAGGCTCCGAGGGGGAGAGGGCGAGCGCAAGTCGCTCGCCGGTTCCGGCCCCCCCAGCCGCAAGCCAATCCAAGGCGCGACCGCACATGTTCGATCTGAAAACGCAACTTCTGGCGGCAGGCCTATGCCTGTTCGCCTTCTTCTCAGGTGAGGCTGACGCCCAGTCCGTCATCTCCGTCACCGTCAGCGAAGACGGCATGAGCGCCGCACCACAAAAGGTGACGCGCGGAAAAATTACCCTGAGGGTGACCAACACGTCTTCACGCTCCGGACGCCAGATCATCGTGTTGCCCATGAAAGACGACGGCAGAGAGTTATTGCTGCGAGCCGACCGAAAAGAGGATCTCGACTATGCCGACGACGCCGTCGGCAGAATCACCAATCTCGTCCCCAAATCCACAGGCGTCGCCACGATGGATTTGCGCTCGGGGACCTATATCGTCACCAGCAACTCGCGCGGTCCCTATCTGAACGGCATGTGGACCGCATTTGAGGTGAAATAGCGCGATCGCCCGCCTATTCCGCCGCCGCCTTCAGCGACAATCCCCGCGTCAGCAGCGCCCGCAGCGGCGCGGGCTTGATCGGTTTGTTGAGCAGCGCGACTTGCGCGCCCTCGCAGGCGTCGCGCACCTCCTGGCTGCGGTCGGCGGTCGCCAGCACGGCGGGGAGTTCAGGCCCCAGCCGCGCCCGCAAGGCGGCGATGGCGGCGAGCCCGTCGCCGTCGTCGAGATGATAGTCGGCGATCACGATGTCGGGCGGCGGATCGAGCCGGGTCAGCGCCTCGGCTAGGCCGCTCGCCGTCGCGACCGTGCAGCCCCATTTGCCGATCAGCGTCGCCATGCCCTCCAGCACGCGCGGTTCGTTGTCGATCGCCAGCACGTGCAGCCCCGAAAGGGGATCGAGCGCCGCCGCCGGCGCGGGCGCCGGCCCCTCGGCGAGCGGGGCGACGGCGGAACGGCTAAGCGGCGCTTCGACCGAAAACACCGAGCCGCGACCGTGCTGCGATTGCAGGCCGATGGGATGGCCGAGCACGCGGCCAAGCCGCTGCACGATGGAGAGGCCGAGCCCCAGCCCGCGCGCGACTTTGGCGCCCTGATCGAGCCGGTGGAACTCGTCGAACACGCGCGCGCGCTTGGCCTCGGGAATGCCAAGCCCGGAGTCCCGCACCTCGACCCGCACCGTCGCCGTCCTGCGCCGCGCGCCGACCAGAACGCGGCCGTCCGGCGTGTATTTGATCGCGTTGGAGACGAAATTCTGCAACAGCCGCCGCAGCAGCCGCCGGTCCGAACGCACCGCCAGGCGCGTGGCTGCGAAGGTCAGCTTCAGGCCCTTGGCGCGCGCCATCGGCGCGAATTCGATCTCCAGCTGGCGGAACAATTCGGCCAGCGACACATCTCCGATCTCCGGCTTGGTCGCCCCGGCGTCGAGCCGGGAGATGTCGAGCAGCGCGCTCAGGATCTCCTCGACCGCCTCCAGCGAGGCGTCGACGTTGCGGGCGAGATTGACCCGCTCCTGCGCCGGCGCGTCGGGCGCCGTCTCCACCAGCGAACTGGCGTAGAGCCGCGCCGCGTTGAGCGGTTGCAGAATGTCGTGGCTGGCGGCGGCGAGAAAGCGCGTCTTCGACAGATTGGCGTCCTCGGCCGCCGTCTTCGCCCGCGCCAATTCCCCGTTGAGCCGCTCCAACTCGGCCGTGCGCTCGCTGACGCGGCGTTCCAGCGATTCGTTGGCGGCGGCCAGTTCGTCCTCGAACGCCACCGTCTCCGTGATGTCGGCATAGGTGGTGACGATGCCCCCGTCCGGCAGCCGCGCCGAGCGCACCTCCAGCACGCGCTGAGAGCGATGCAGCCGCAGCCGCGTCGGCTCGTCGCGGTCGAGCAGGGTTGCGATCCGCTCGGCGACGAAATCTTCCGACTCGCCCTGGCCGTAGACGCCTCGCGCGGCGTTGTAGCGCACGATCGCGTCGAGCCCGAACCCCTCGCGCAACATCGCCGGCGGCAGATCGAACAATTCGGCGAAGGCGCGGTTCCACGCGACCAGCGCCAGATTGGCGTCGAACACGCTGATGCCCTGGCGCGCGTGGTCGAGCGCGTGCTGCAACGTGTCGCGGCTCGACTGCATCGCGGCGGAAGCGTCGTCCAGCATCTTCAGCGCCGATTTGCCCGACATCGCGCGCCGGCGCAGCAGCAGCGACAGCACCAGCCGCGAGGTCGAGGCGCCGATCACCGGCGACAACAGATGCTCGGCATGGCGGATGACGATGGCGTCGGCTTCCGCGCTGGCGCGCCGATCGACGCCGCGCTCGGAAAACAGCGCGTCGAACGAACGCCGCGCCCGCGCCGCGCCGATGAAGCGCGCCACCGTCGCCTCGATGTCGCCGATGGTGGCGGACGCTCGCCAGAGGCGGAACGCCTGGCTCTTGGCGAGCGGCTCGTCGCCAACGAATCCGCTCGCCTGCGTGCGCTCCAGCAGGGTCGGCTGGCGCAGCAGCGAGACGACGAGAAAGGCGAGGATGTTGGCGCCAAGCGACAGCACGACGCCGCCGACGAACGATGAGGAAGCGAAGCCGACCAGCGCGGCGGGCCTCGCCCAGGCGAACCCCAGCGGCCCCTCGCGCAAGACCTGCCGCAGCGTTTCATCGGCGGCGAGCGAGGGCAGGAACAGCAGATAGAGCCACGCCAGCGAGCCCACGATCATCCCCGCCGCCGCGCCGCCCGCCGTGCCGCGCCGCCAGATCAGCCCGCCGAGAAAGGCCGGCGCGATCTGCGCGATCGCGGCGAACGACAACAGGCCGATCGAAGCCAGCGCCGCGTCGCTGGCGAGCCGCGCATAGGCGTAGCCGAGCGCCAGCACGAAGAAGATCGCCGCCCTTCGCACGAGCAGCACCAGCGCGCCGAATTCGCCCTCCGCCGCAAGCCCCTGCGCCGCCCGCCTGCGCAGCAGGATCGGCATCACCAAATCGTTCGACACCGTGATCGCCAGCGCCACGCTCTCCACCACCGCCATCGCGGTGGCGGCGCTCAAGCCGCCGATCATCGTCGTCAGCGCAAGCAACGGCGCGCCCGCCCGCAGAGGCAGCGCCAGCACCGTCAGGTCGTGGTCGATCTCGCCGGGCGAGAACGTCGCCAGCCCCGCCACCGCCAGCGGCAGCACGAACAGGTTGATGGCGACGAGATAGAGCGGAAACAGCCAGGCCGCGGCGCGAGTGTCGCGCAGATCGGCGTTTTCGACGATGGCGACGTGAAACTGGCGCGGCAGCAGCAGCGCGGCGTTGGCCGACAACAGCGTCACCACGATCCAGCTCGCCGCATCCGGCGCGAAGCGCAGCTTGGCGGCGATTTCCGGCCGTCGCGCGATCTGCGATAGCGCGTCCAATCCGCCGTACAGGCCCCAGACCGCGAAGGCGCCCACCGCGACAAAGGCGATCAGCTTGACCAGCGATTCCGCCGCCACCGCCAGCATCAACCCGTCCTGCCGCTCGGCTGGATTGAGCCGGCGCGTGCCAAAGGCCATCGCAAACAGCGCGAGCAGGAAGGTCACGACGAGCGAGAATAACGGCGAGGGCGTCGGGGGCGTCAGTCGTCCATGCTCGAAGGATTCGATCACCAGCAGCATCGTCTGCGTGATCGCCTTCAGTTGCAGCGCCATGTAGGGCGCCGCCGCCATCAACGCGATCAGCGCCGCGAGCGCCGCGACCAACTGCGACTTGCCGTAGCGGGCGGCGACGAAATCGGCCACCGTCGTCAGATTCTGCGCCCGAGCCAGCGCGACGATGCGGCGCACGAAACGATGGCCGAAGCCGATGGCGATGACAGGCCCGATATAGATCGGCAGAAAGTCGAGCCCATGCGCGGAGGCCAGTCCGACCGAGCCATAATAGGTCCAGGACGTGCAATAGACCGCCAGGCTCAGCGCATAGACCAGCGTGCGCTTAGGCCCGACCAAATATTTGCGGCCCGCATGGTCGCCCCAATAGGCGAGCGCGAACAAGGCCAGCATGTAGCCGATCGCGGCGGCGAAGACGGTGGTTCCGTTCAGCATTGCGTGGGGATTAGGCGCCGGCTCCGCGTGGGTTGCAAGCCCCTACAGCCCGCCCTTCTCGCGGATGAAGGCGATCACCGCCTCGACCCCCTCGCCGGTCTTCATGTTGCTCATCACGAACGGCCGGCTTTTCCGCATCCGCGCCGCATCGCGCGCCATCACGTCGAGCGAGGCGCCGACGTAAGGCGCGAGGTCGGTCTTGTTGATGACGAGCAGGTCCGAGCGCGTCACCCCCGGGCCCCCTTTGCGCGGGATCTTTTCGCCGCCGGAGACGTCGACCACGTAGATCGTGAGATCCGCGAGTTCGGGCGAGAAGGTGGCGGCGAGATTGTCGCCCCCCGATTCGATCAGGATCAGGTCCAGCGCGGGAAAGCGCTTGCGCATCTCTTCGACTGCCGCCAGATTGATCGAGGCGTCCTCGCGGATCGCGGTGTGCGGGCAGCCCCCGGTCTCGACGCCGAGGATGCGCTCCGCGGGCAGCGCACCGGCTTCCACCAGAATCCGCGCGTCCTCCTTGGTGTAGATGTCGTTGGTGATCGCGGCGATCTCGAAAGCATCGCGCAGTCGTTTGCAGAGCTGCTCCATCAACGCTGTCTTGCCAGAGCCGACCGGCCCGCCGATCCCGACCCGCAGCGGTTGTTTGTTGGTCATGAGCGAAACAGCCTCGAATATTGGGTTTCGTGTTTCATCGCCGCAAGCTCCGAGCGGAACGCGCAAGCGCCCAAAGCCTCGGGATCTGAGGCCGTCGCCTCGACCGACATGGCGACCAGGCGCGGCATCAGCGCGGCGATCAGCTTCTGCCCGTCGGTCTGCCCGATCACGCTGAGCCGGCTCGCCGCCGAGACGAAATTGGCGAACAGCGCGACCGCGAAAGCCGGACCCGCTTCGTCGAGCGCCACGCCATGCCCCGCCGCCGCCGCGCCGAGAGCAACGGGATAGGCCACAGGTTCCGCGCCGAAAGCGTCGAGCGGCCTGCAGGGCCATGCGGCGCGGGCGGCGGCGACGAAAGCCGTCCCCTGCCCCGTCGTCTCCAACCGCCGTTCGGCGGAAGCAGCGAGCGCGACCGCGAGTTGGTTGACATCAACCAGCGCCGCCGGGTCGTGGGCGGCGCGATGGGCGGCGGCGAACAGGCAAACGTCGAGCCGTGGCCCGCCGTGATCGGCGAGATCCTCCAGCCACAGGCGCAGGCTCGCCGCGTCGCGCACGTCCCCCGCCTCGACCGCCCATTCGATTCCGTGGCTGTAGGCATAGGCCCCGACGGGAAAAGCCGGCGACAGCCAGACCCACAGCGGCAGCGACGAGCTAGTGGCCATGCTTGTGGTCATGCCCGTGATGGGCGTGGTCGTGGTGATCGTGGTTGTGGTCATGGCCGCAGGTCGCATGATCGTGATCGTGTTCGTGCGCGTGATGATCGTGGCTCGCCTTGGCGTAGGCCCCGCCTTCCGGATTGAACGGCGCCTCGATCGACAGCACCGCGGCGCCCAGCCCCTTGGCCATCTCTTCGATCACGGGATCGCGGCGGATACGCAGCGCCTTGCGCATCAATTCGGTCGGAAGATGGCGATTGCCGAGGTGCCAGGCGAGCCGCACCAGGGTCGACATCTCGTTGGCGCGGAACTCGGTCAGCGGCTCGGGGGCCGCGACCACCTCGACCACGCGCCCGTCCTCCAGCTTCAGCCCGTCGCCGCTGCGCAACAGCACCGCCTCTTCGAGATCGAGCAGGAATTCCAGCCCGCGCACGCCTTTCATCGTCACCCGCCGCCGGTGGCGTTCGTCGTAGTCGAGCACGATGGAATCGGCGGGTTCGCCGGACCAGCCGCCGGCGGCGATGACATGGGAGGCGCGCAACATGAAATGCCCTCAGCAAGGTTCGCGCCCCTCATAGGGCGCGATGCAGGGCGGAGCAAACGCTTCGCGGCGCCGCTCAGCCGATTCGTCGCACTCATCCAAACATTAATATACGTACAGCAATAACGTAATCTTGTCCTAACCCTGCTGTACGCAATTCCTGATTTTTACTTGTTGTTTTCGACTCGACAGGCATTGACTGTGATAGATTTGCGCACTCGACGAGTATAGGGTTAAAATCATGCTACTTGATGAAACTGCAAACCCTCTCGCCACCGCCGCCGAACGCGCACAGGCGGATTCGCTGGCCCTTTGGCAAAGCCTGATTGTTCTGCCGGACATGTTGAATTTGGGCGCTGCGCCTGCGCACATCCCCTACGCCGCCAAGCGCTGCGGGTTGGACCTGGCGGGACGCTATCGAATTGACGACGGGAACGAAATCGCCGGCGAGTTTTTGGAAATTTCGCCCATAGGTCTGCGCGTAAGGGGACCAGAAAGCGCCCACCCCGGCAGCCGATGCGCCGCAAACCTCTCCTTCGTCGGCGTAGTCGAAGGCGTTGTCGTTCACGTCAGCCAAAGTTCCTTCGTGCTTGGCGTCATTGCGCCGCAACGAAGACTTCGAAGGCTGGCCAAACGCTTGAACTGGCAATTGCGCCGGATCAACAACGAAGATGTGGTGGAAAACCGTTCGAGCGAGCGCATCGAGATGAATTGCGCCAGCGCGTCGATCGAGACGTTCGACGGGCAGATTTATCCCTGCGAAATTTTCGACATTTCCCGCAGCGGCGCCGCGTTGCAGCTCGGCCAGAGCGCCCTGCGCTTTTCGATCGGTCAACCCGTCAAGCTGGACGGGCGCCCCGGCCGCGTCGTGCGGTACTTTGCGGGCGGAGCCGCGATCAAGTTCGATTGAGCGAAGCAACGGTCGCCTGCGCCAGCGCCCAGAACGCCTCGACATCGGCGCGCTCCGTCGGCAGCGCGCCGATCGAGACCCGCACCATCCAGCGCCCGTCGAGGATCGCCGGCGTCACATAGGCGCGCCCCGAACGATTGACCGCCTCGACCCAGGCGAGCGTATGCGCGTCGAGCGCCTCGCCGGTCAGCCCCGGCGGCTCGTGGCGGATGCAGACCGTCTGCAAACGCACGGGAGCTGCGACCCGCCAATGCGCCGCGCGCGAAACTTCGCCCGCCAGCCAGGCTGCGTTTTCGAGATCGCGCCGCAGCCGCGCCTGCAATCCCTCGACCCCTTCCGCGCGCAACAGGCACCAGAGTTTCAGCGCCCGGAACCTCCGCCCGAGCGGGATGCCCCAGTCGCGATAGGTCGTCACCTCGCCATCGACGGCCGTGCGCAGGAAGCTCGGGTTGGTGCCCATCACGCGCACCAGATGCTGGGGATCGCGCACGTAATAGAGCGAGCAGTCGAACGCCGCGCCGAGCCATTTGTGCGGATTGAACACCAGCGAATCGGCGCCCTCGATTCCCGCCCATAGGCCCCGGCATTCCGGCAAAATCATCGCCGAGCCCGCCATCGCCGCATCGACATGCAGCCACAGCCCGTGCGTCCTGGCGATTTGCGCGATTCCCGCGACCGGATCGACCGCCGTCACCCCCGTGGTGCCGACGCTGGCGACGATCGCCGCCGGCTTACGCCCCGCCGCGATATCGGCGCGGATCGCGGCCTCCAGCGCCTCGGGCCGCATCGCATAGTCCGCGTCAGTCGCGACATGACGCAGATTGTCGCGTCCGAACCCTGCCAGCAGCGCCGCCTTGTCGACGGAACTATGCGCATGCGCCGAGCCATAGACGATCAGCGGCGCGTCGAGCCCGGCCAGCCCGCCGCGCGAGAGGCTGAAATCGCTGGCGCGCTCGCGCGCGCAGATCATCGCCACCAGCGTTGCGGTCGAAGCGGTGTCCTGGATCACGCCGGAAAAGCTGTCGGACAAGCCGACGAGCTGACGCATCCAATCTGTCACGACCTCTTCGAGTTCGGTCAGCGCCGGCGCCGACTGCCACGTCAGACCGAGCGCGCCCAGCCCCGTACTGAGATAATCGCCCAGAACCGACGACAATTCGCTGTTGGCGGGGAAATAGCCGAAAAAGCCGGGATGGTTGAAATGCGACAGGCCGGGAAGAATCAGCGCGTCGAGATCGGCGAAGATCGCCGCGAACGGCTCCGGCGCGGCCGGCGCCGATTTCGGCAGCGCGGCGCGGATCGAGCCGGGGACGACCTGCGACATGACCGGGCGCGCGGCGACGCCGGCGCGATAGTCGGCGATGCGGTCGATCAGTTCGTGGCCGAGGCGGCGAAACTCTTCAGGAGACATATTACCAGTCGGCCTATAAGCCGGGTTCTGTAAGGCCGGACACAAGTGTCCGGCGCGGCGACCATTCCTCTGGGACGCCCGTCGCCGGACGCCTCAAGCAACCTACCCGAACGACCAGGCCCATGGACAGGCCCCGCGCACCCTTGCGAGCCGCGCGTCGTTCCTATTCGGTCTTGCTCCCGGCGGGGCTTGCCATGCCGCCGACGTTGCCGCCGACGCGGTGCGCTCTTACCGCACCCTTTCACCCTTACCTCAAGCTTTCCGTGAGGAAGGCGAGAGGCGGTTTCCTTTCTGTGGCGCTTTCCCTGGGGTCGCCCCCGCCGGACGTTATCCGGCGCCGTGTCCGTGTGGAGCCCGGACTTTCCTCTGCTCTTGAGAAGCAGCGGTCGCCCGGCCGACTGGTCGGGGCGGCTTACGGGCGCGCAAGCCCCCGGTCAAGCGCCGGGACGCGCCTCTTTCATCAGCCTGAGCGAAGCGCCCTCGATATCCCCCTTCAACCGCTCCAGAAACGCCTCGCGCGACAGCCCCGGCGCGATGACGGGGAGAAATTCGATCACAGCCGTTCCCGGACGGCGCAG
>JANYIH010000108.1 GCA_025358745.1 Hyphomicrobiales bacterium
GTGACGACCGAAACGCCGCTTCCACGCGCGCCGTCGACCGCGGTCGACGGCGCGCGTGGAAGCGGCGTTTCGGTCGTCACCCACGGCGCGGGCGACCAGCGAACCGGCTTCACCGTGACGTCCGTATCCTCGCTATCGGCCGATCCGCCGACGCTCATCGTCTGCGTCAACCGCGCCGCTGCGCTCTACGCGCAACTGAGCGCCGGCGATCTGTTCGGCGTCAGCGTGCTCAACGCGCAGCACGCGGAGATTGCGGACCGTTTCGCCGGTCGCGCGGGCGTCTTGGGAGCGGAGCGGTTCCAGCAAGAGCGCTGGACGGCGTGTCGCTGCTCGCCGACGCGATCGCCGTCTTCGAGTGCGAGGCGGAGGACGTCATCGAGCGCGACAGCCACGCCATCCTGATTGGCCGTTTGCGCCTCGCCAGCCCCAAGCCCTCTGGCGGCGCGCTGCTCTACTGGCGCGGCGCCTACAACAGCATCGGTTGGACCGACGAGGAACTCTCCCGCGCCATCGGCCTCTCGCCCGCGCGGCCCTCCGCGACAATGTTGCGGTTTCCATAGTGAGCGCTTGGTTGAACACAAAGGAGAAAAAATGACTTTCAGTCGTGTTTGTTTGCGGGCGGGCCTGGCGCTGGCGGCGCTGGGGCTTGCAAGCCTCTCCGCCCGCGCCGATGTCGCGCTGCTCAATGTGAGCTACGATCCGACGCGCGAGCTTTATAAAGCTATCGACGCCGCGTTCGCCGCCGATTGGAAAGCCAGAACCGGCGAGAAACTCGCGGTGAAAGCCTCGCATGGCGGCTCGGGCGCGCAGGCGCGCGCGGTGATCGACGGGCTCGACGCCGACGTGGTCACGCTCGCGCTGGCCGCCGACATCGACGCGATCGCCGCCAAAACCGGCAAGATCCCCGCCGATTGGCAGAAGCGCCTGCCGCACAATTCCGCGCCCTACTCCCCGACCATCGTGTTTCTGGTGCGCAAGGGCAATCCGAAAGGCGTCCACGACTGGGACGACCTTGTCAAGCCCGGCGTCTCCGTCGTCACGCCCAACCCCAAGACCTCGGGCGGGGCGCGCTGGAACTATCTCGCCGCCTGGGGTTACGCGCAGAAGAAGTTCGGCGATGCGGCCAAGGCGAAGGACTTCGTCACCGGCATCTATCGCAACACCTCCGTGCTCGACACCGGCGCGCGTGGCTCAACCATCACTTTTGCCCAGCGCGGTCTCGGCGACGTGCTGATCGCCTGGGAGAACGACGCCTTTCTCGCGTTCGAGGAGTTTGGCCGCGACAAGTTCGAGATTGTCACGCCTTCGCTTTCGATCCTTGCCGAGCCGCCGGTCGCCGTGGTTGACGCCAATGTCGACGCCAAGGGCACGCGCAAGGCGGCGGAGGCCTATCTGGTCTATCTCTACACGCCCGCCGCTCAAGCGATCATCGCCAAGAACTACTTCCGCCCGTCCGACCCCTCCGCCGCTGCGAAAGCCGATCTCGCGCGCTTTCCCAAGATCGAGTTGATCACCGTCGATGGCGCGTTCGGCGGCTGGAAGAAGGCCCAGGCGACGCATTTCGCCGACGGCGGCGTGTTTGATCAGATCCAGCGGGCGCTGCATTGAGCCGTGCATTTTTCTGGCGACGCCCGAGCCCTCTGCCGGGGTTCGGCGTCACGATGGCGTTCACGCTCGCCTATCTCTGCGTAGTCGTCCTGATCCCGCTCGGCGCGCTGATCGCTCGCGCGGCGCGGCTCGGCGTCTCCGGCGTTTTCGCGGTCGCGATCGATTCGCGCGTGCTGGCCGCTTTGCGCGTGACCTTCGGCGTTTCGCTGGCGGCGGCCGCCATCGACGTGGTGTTCGGGGTGCTGATTGCGTGGGTTTTGACGCGCTACCGCTTCCCCGGGCGGCGTATTTTCGACGCCCTTGTCGACCTGCCGTTCGCGCTGCCGACGGCAGTCGCCGGCATTGCGCTCGCGACCCTCTATGCGCCGAACGGCGTGTTTGGCGAGCAACTGGAGAAACTTGGACTCCGCGTCGCCTTCACGCCCTGGGGCATTCTGGTCGCGCTGATCTTCGTCGGCTTGCCGTTCGTCGTACGCACTGTTCAGCCCGTGATCGAAGAACTCGACGCGGAGTGGGAGGAAGCCTCCGCGACCCTGGGCGCCTATCGCTGGCGGACGTTGCGCCGCGTGCTGGCGCCGCAGATCGCGCCAGCCGTGCTGACCGGCATGGCGCTCGCCTTCGCGCGCGGCGTCGGCGAGTATGGCTCGGTGATCTTCATCGCGGGCAATATCGCCTATGTCTCGGAGATCGCGCCGCTGCTCATCATCGTCAAGCTTGAGGAATACGACTACGACGGCGCCACCGCGATTGCCGCGATCATGCTGGCCGTCTCGTTCGTGATGCTGTTCGTCATCAACGCGACGCAAAGCTGGAGCCGGCGGAGGCTCGGTCATGTCTGACGCCGCGCTTTCCCGCCGCGCCGCCACGCGCGCCGCCGACGAGACGCCGCTCGCCAAGGCCATCGCGATAGGGATCAGCATGGCCTTTCTCGCGGTCTTCTTCCTGGCTCCGCTTGTCGTCGTCGTGGTCGAGGCCTCGGGCAAGGGCCTGACGGGTTACATCGACGCGATCGGCGAGCCTGACGCCCGCGCGGCGATCCTGCTGACCCTCACCGTCGCCGCGTTCGTCGTCCCGCTCAACGCCGCCTTCGGCCTCGCCGCGGCCTGGGCGATCGCCAAATTCCAGTTCGCCGGCAAGAACCTGCTCGTCACGCTGATCGACTTGCCGTTCTCCGTGTCTCCTGTCGTCTCGGGGCTTGTGTTCGTGTTGCTGTTTGGCGCGCAGGGCTGGTTCGGCGGATGGCTCGCCGCGCATCACGTCAAGGTTTTGTTCGCCGTGCCGGGCATCGTGCTGGCGACCTTGTTCGTCACCTTCCCGTTCGTCGCGCGCGAACTGATCCCGCTGATGCAGGCGCAAGGGACGGTCGAGGAAGAGGCGGCGCTGACGCTCGGCGCGAGTGGCCTCAAGACCTTTCTCACCGTCACGTTGCCGAACGCCAAATGGGCGCTGCTGACTGGCGTTCTGCTCGCCAACGCGCGCGCGATGGGCGAGTTCGGCGCGGTCTCCGTCGTCTCCGGCCATATCCGCGGCCTGACCAACACCATCCCGCTGCAAGTCGAGATCCTTTACAATGAATACAGCATCGCCGCCGCTTTCGCGCTTGCCTCGCTTCTGGCACTCCTCGCTCTCGTCACGCTCGTCGTCAAACTCGCCGTCGAGCGGCGCGGCGCGGGCTGAACCTTCCCGTGTTCCCAGCGCCTACGGCGCTCCACGCGCGATCTCCGTCGCCGGCGTCTGCAAGAGCTTCGGCGAAGGCGCGATTCTCGACCGCATCGATCTGGAGATCGAGCCCGGCGAATTGCTGGCGCTGCTCGGCCCCTCGGGCTCCGGCAAGACGACGTTGCTGCGGCTGCTCGCCGGCCTGGAAACGCCCGATGCGGGCGTCGTGCTTTTCGACGGCGAGGACGCCGCGCAATTCACGGTGCAGGAGCGTCGCGTCGGCTTCGTGTTCCAATCCTACGCGCTGTTCCGGCACATGAGCGTGTTCGACAACATCGCCTATGGCCTGACGGTGCGCCCGCGTCATGCCCGACCCTTGCGAGAGGCGATTGCCGGCCGGGTCGCCGAGCTTCTCGTCATGATGCAACTTGCCGGCTTCGAGCGACGCTATCCCTCCGAGCTTTCCGGCGGCCAGCGCCAGAGGGTTGCGCTCGCGCGCGCGCTGGCGATCGAACCGCGCGTGCTGTTGCTCGACGAACCGTTCGGCGCACTGGACGCCAAAGTGCGCAAGGATCTGCGCAAGTGGCTGCGCGAGATTCACGACCGCACCGGCCTCACAACCGTCTTCGTGACCCACGATCAG
>JANYIH010000111.1 GCA_025358745.1 Hyphomicrobiales bacterium
GCAAGCCGGCCGGCCAAATCACCACGGAACAAAACAGCTATAGCAGAACGCAGGGCGGGGGTGCAAATCTTCGCTTGAGTCGAAACGCCCACGCAAAAAAAGCGACGCCTGAGAGCGCGAGAGCTGGGCCGTTCAGGCGACCTCCGCCGCGTCCTGCGCGCCGATGCGCTGCGCGCGTTCGGCCCGTTTCACACGCAGATGGATAGGCGCCTGACGATGCGATTTGGCGCGGGGATAGGGCAGTTCCGCAACCGTCTTTCCCTCGGGATAGAGCGCCTGATATTCGCTCCAATTGTCAAAATTCATCCGATCGACATTGTCGACGAAGGCCTCCGCTGGCGCGCCCTCGGCGAGCACGAAGGAACGATCGTCCAACTCGATGGGATAATAGACGAACGTGTCGGGGATCGTCTCTTCGCGGGTGATCGACGTCCCGTTGACGAGCGCGCCGGCGTTGACCATCACATTGCCGACCAGCAACGCGTGATCGGGCGAAACATAGAGATCGCGCGTCGGCGCATTGTCGTCGAGCGACCCGGCGCGCACGCGGACGGGATAGCTGCGCAGCGGATCGGCGAAACGCTTCGACATGGTCTGCCGGCCGACCCAGTTGATCGGCTTTGCATCACCGGTCGACGTCAACACCAGATCGCCAGGCGGGAGCGTCTCCACCGCCGCCTCGCCGTCGGGCGTCGCGATCATCGTGCCGGGCATGGAGCAGATGACGGTTAGCGTTTTGGTATTGCTCGCCGTCGCGGAAGAATATGAGCCAGAATTCGGCGTCGCGGAGACCAGCGTGATGGCGTGACGCGTCAGCAGCGGCTCGTCCGCAGAGTTATTGTACTGCAAACCGTCGAGAATCGTGTTCCAATTCGTCGCGGTGACGCCGCTCGCACCCGCAATATTCCCTGTCGCGCTGCTGAAGGAAAGCGTTATGCCGGCCGCAGTGGCCGCCGTCTGTGCCGTGGCGTTCAACTGGCGCAGCCAAAGACGTCGACGCCATCGCCGTTCACCGCGTCGGCGCGGATCAACTTGAAGGCCGTATGGGGATCCACGGCGTCGCAGCGCGCTGCGGCGACCTTCTCTTCTGCGATCTTCAGGAAACCATCTCCCTGCGTTTCGAGCACGTGAAATCCGCCGCGCCCGACGTCATGCTCTGGCTCCTGCGCGCGCGCCTGCCCAAACGTCTGGCTGACTATGGCGCGCTGCATGGACTGACGATCCGTGGCGATGCTCTGGCCGGCGCGCTGATTAGCGCCGCTATGACTGCGCTTTCGGCCGAGGCGCCGCGCGCGACGGACCGCGAATTCGACGCCCTGGCCGAAGGCGTCATGGCGTTGATCGCCGCCGCGATCGCCCCGACGCTCGAAGCCATGCGCGCGTGGTTGGGCCGGGCGGGCGCGGGCCGATTTGTCGCGCTCCGCCGCATCGACGTCATCCGATTGTCACAGGAATCCGCAATTCGTCGCCGCATCGCAGGAGGTTGGCCTTGGCCAGCGGATTGTTGAATGTGCTGTTCCTGGGCGCCGGCAACACCGCGCGGTCGGTGCTGGCCGAAGCGATCCTGCGCAAGGACGGCGCTGGCCGCTTCAACCCTTTTTCCGCCGGCAGCCCCCCCAAGGGCGTCGTCAACCCGCTGGCGCTGTCGACGCGCGCCGCCCACGGCTATCCCGCCGAAGGGTTCCGCTCAAAAAGCTGGGATGAGTTCGCCGCGCCCGAATCGCCCGCAATGAATTTCGCTTTCACGGTCTGCGACGACGCGGCGGGCGAAGCCTGCCCGTTCTGGCCGGGCCATCCCGCGACCGCGCATTGGGGCGTCGCCGACCCCGCGGCGGTCGTTGGCCCCGATACGGAAAAGGCCCGCGCGTTCGAAACCGCGTTCCGTCTGCTGCGCGACCGCATCGCGGCGTTCCTGGCGCTGCCGCGCGCCGCCCTCGATCCGGCTGCGTTGATCGCCCGTCTGCGCGAGATCGGCCGGATGGGGGGCGACGCGGCGCGCGCACGAGGCGTAAGCGGCGCCGAACCGTTAGCGCGGCGATCGCTGGCGAGGGCCTCGGGACGGCCTTCCTGTCGGCGAGCGTGGTCGGCTCGGGCGTGAGGGGCGAGCGGGCCCCGCCGGTCGGCGATGGCGCCGCCCAGCCACCCCCTCAATGACAGGCGCCGGGCTCGACAGTGTATTTCGACGGCGGGAAACTTTGTTTGAGGGCCTCAAGCCCCTGCGGCGTGCTCACTTGCGAGGAATTGACGTCGACGCAGATCGACGTGGTTCTGTCGATGACGCGATAAGAGTTGACCGGCGCCGTCTGCTGGCCGAGCCCGGGCTGAAGGCCCTTGCTGACGTCCGACCAGAACCCGACGTTTCGCCGTAGCGCTCGGTAGTCGTCAAGCTGTTCGGCGTGCGCCGGCGCGATCAGGAAGCCCGCGCTCTGCGCCGGGGCGCGCCCGTTGTTGATCGCTGCGCCGCTGAGGTAGGAGGCGACGAGGGCCGGCGCGGCGATGCCGATCTGCACGAGCGCCAGCGGATTATTTACATCGGCGTTCAGCGCCGCCATGATGCCGCCGAGCAAAAACAGGCCGAGAATCCGGAGGCCAATTCCGACGCAATAGCCTTCCGTCAGCTCGTGGTTGTCGATCATCGCCGAGACGGTCGTGAGATCGACGGCGACCAGCGTCGCCAAAACCGGCAGCAACCCTCCAAGTCCGCCAAACGCAAATTGCATCTGCCTTGTCATTGCGGCCTCCCAAAAGACGCAACACTTGCAGAATTATATTCCAGTTTGCTTCACGACGAGAGTTATAAGCGCAAGACATCCGCGCGAAAACGCATGCCGTCATGGCGGCCGCGCGCCCCGCTGGACGCTCGCGCCCCGCCTGATAAGAGACGGAACACGATTCCGCCGCGTTCGGAGACCCCGATGGCCACGCTCGAAGACGTCCTCGCCAGTATCGACGCCAACGGTCAAGCCGCGCTCGACCGGCTGTTCGAACTCGTCCGCATCCCCTCGATCTCGGCGCAAGCCGCCCATTACCCCGATTGCGACCGCGCCGCCGACTGGCTCGCCGCGCAATTGTCCGAACTCGGTTTCGAAGCGCGCAAAGAGCTGACGGAGGGTCGGCCGATGGTGCTGGGCGCGGCGAAAGCCAGGACCCGCGACGCCCCGCATGTGCTGTTCTACGGCCATTACGACGTGCAGCCGGCCGATCCGCTCGACTTGTGGAAGACCCCGCCGTTCGAGCCGCGGCTGGAGGCGACCGCGCGCGGCGAGCGCATTGTCGGGCGCGGCGCGGCCGACGACAAGGGCCAGTTGATGACGTTTCTGGAGGCCTGCCGCGCCTTCAAGGCCAATGGCGGCCTGCCCTGCCACGTCAGCGTGCTGCT
Organism: Hyphomicrobiales bacterium; assembly: GCA_025358745.1. GTDB lineage: Bacteria > Pseudomonadota > Alphaproteobacteria > Rhizobiales > Beijerinckiaceae > Roseiarcus. The sequence continues at coordinate 3,380 of JANYIH010000111.1, forward strand.
GGAGGGCGAAGAGGAGACCGGCTCGCCCTCGCTGCCGGCCTTTCTCGCCAAGCACGCCAAGGCGCTGAAGGCCGACCTGCTGCTCGTCTGCGACACCAATATGTGGAACGCCGACACGCCCGCCATCACCACCATGTTGCGCGGCCTCGTGTTCGAAGAGGTGGTTGTGAGGTGCGCGAGCCGCGACCTGCATTCGGGCCTCTACGGCGGCCCGGCGATCAATCCGATCCGGGTGCTGGCGCGCATTCTGGCCGATCTGCACGACGACAAGGGCGCGGTGACGCTGCCCGGCTTCTACGACGGCGTCGAAGACATGCCGGAGGAGATCGCGACGCAATGGCGCGAACTGGACTTCGATCCGACGAAGTTCCTGGGCGACATCGGGCTGTCCGTCCCGGCCGGGGAAAATGGGCGCTCGGTGCTGGAGATGCTGTGGTCGCGACCGACCTGCGAATTCAACGGCGTGGTCGGCGGCTATATCGGGCAAGGCGCCAAGACCGTGCTGCCGGCGCAGGCGAGCGCAAAAGTGTCGTTCCGGCTGGTGGGCCGGCAGGACCCCGCCCGCATCCAGCAGAGTTTCCGGAGCTTTGTGAAGGCGCGGCTGCCGGCGGATGTGAAGGTCGAGTTCCTCGGCCACGACGGCTCGCCCGCGATCGGTCTGCCCGCGCGCGGCGAGGCTTTGCGGCGCGCGCGCCGGGCGCTGGAGGAAGAATGGGGCGCGCCCGCCGCGGTGATCGGCTCGGGCGGCTCGATTCCCGTAGTTGGCGCGTTCAAGCGCGAACTCGGCATGGATTCGCTGATGGTCGGGTTCGGCCTCGACGACGACGCGATCCATTCGCCCAACGAGAAATACGAGCGCCGCTCGTTCCACAAGGGCGCGCGATCCTGGGCGCGCATTCTTACCGCGCTTAGCCAGTGAGCCCCGGCGTCGGTTGCGGCGCGGCGATTCTGCGCGATGGCCGGCTGTTGCTGGTCAAGCGGTTGAAGGCCCCGGAGGCAGGCTCATGGAACCTGCCGGGCGGCAAGGTCGATTTCGGCGAAGCCGCCGCCGACGCCGTGCGGCGGGAGATCTCCGAGGAACTCGGCGTCGAGATCGCGCTGACGCGGTCGCTGGGCTTCGTCGAGATGATCGGGCTCGACGGACAGCATTGGGTCTCGCCGATCTATCAGGCTGAGATTCGCGCCGGCGAGCCGGTCAACGTCGAGCCCGACAAACACGAGAGCTTCGTCTGGGCCGCGCTCGACGCCCCGCCGGCCCCGCTGGCGCTCGCCGCGCGTGAGGCGATCGCGCGGCTGAAGGCGGGCGCATGATCGTCAGCGTCGGCGAGGCGATGGTGGAATTCGCGCCCGTCGAGGCCGGCCGATACGCGCGCGCCTTCGCCGGCGATACGCTCAACACGGCCTGGTATCTGGCGCGGCTCGGGCGCGCGGTGCGCTATCTCACGCGGGTCGGCGCGGATGGCCTGTCCGACCGCTTCGTCGAATTTTTAAGCGAAAGCGGGATCGGAGCGGCGCCGGTGGCGCGAGACCCCGAGCGCACGATGGGGCTGTACATGATCCAGCTCGACGGCGCGGAGCGGCGGTTTCTCTACTGGCGCGACAGTTCCGCCGCCCGGCGGCTGGCCGACGATCCCACCGCGCTCGACGCCGGTCTCGCCGACGCGACGCTGATCCATGTCTCAGGAATAACGCTGGCGATCATCGGCGCGCGGGGCCGCGAAAATCTCCACGCGGCCTTGCGCCGTGCCCGCGAAGCCGGCGCGCGGGTGAGTTTCGACCCCAACCTGCGCCGCCGTCTCTGGCCCGACGATGCGAGCGCGCGCGAGGCGCAGGCGACGATGTATGCGGCGACCGACATCGCCCTGCCGAGCTTCGACGACGAGGCGGCTTTGTGGGGCGATGCGACGCCGCAGGCGACCGCGCAGCGGATCGCCGCGCAGGGCGTGGCCGAGATCGTGGTGAAAAACGGCGCCGGCGCGGCCTTTGTGCAGGCTGACGGCGCGACGGGCGAAGTCGAGGCGACGCGCGCCGCAGCGGCGCGCGACACCACCGGCGCAGGCGACAGCTTCAACGCCGGCTATCTCGCGGCGCGGCTGGCGGGACGGGCTCCGGCGCAGGCCTGCGACTTCGCGCACGGACTGGCGGGCGAAGTCGTGCGCTGGCCGGGCGCGCTGGCGCCGGCCGAGGCGGTCGCACGCTTCGCGGCGGTGCTTGGGTGATAAATTCTTGTCTTTGCGCAAGCGATCGGCGACGCGCGGCGCTATAGACTGGGCGTGGAGCGGGGAGTCCATGACGAGCGCGCGCATCCAAGATATGTGGTTTCCCATGCTTGCGGCGCTGTTAGCGCTCGCCGCGCCGGTGCTCGCCGCCCCGCTGGCATCGCCCGACCGTCTCGCCGATGTTGCCGATCTCGACGCCGATCCCTTCCCCGCCTTCGACGATTTCGCCTGGCGCGCCTTCCTCGCCCTCAACTGGCCCGCCGCCGCGCCCGGCGCGCGCGTGGGAGACCCCGGCCCGCGTGTGTGGGAGACGTTTTCGCCGCGCGACGCGCTTGCCGGCGCCAATCCCTGCAACGCGGGTCACAACGAAAAGTCGGTTTCTTCCGCCATCCCTTACGCCGAATTCAACCAAACCAGCTTCGACCCCGGCAAGCCGGATTCACCGCTGGTCGCGCGCAACGCGACCTATGTGCGCTACGAGACGCGGTTCAACGCCGCCGCCTTCGACGCCCTGCGGACGACGCCGGGACCCGCGCCGCTGCCGGACGGAGCGATCGCCGTCAAGGCGGCGTGGCGGCTGCTGACTTCGGCCGAATCCCCCGCCGTTCGCGCGCGCTACTTCGTGGCGAACGGCGCCTGGGTGAGCGACGTCGCCGCCAGCCGCGCGGCCGGCCATATCGTCTGCGCCCGCGCCGATCTCGCGCTGGTGGGGCTGCACATTGTCGTGCGCACGAAAACGCAGCCGCAGGGCGTCTGGGCGACGTTCGAGCATGTCGACAACGTCCCGCCGGTCGGTTTGGGCGACGCGCGCGAGCCCGACGCGCGCGACGAGGGCGCGAGCTTCGCCTTCAACAATCCGGGCGATCAGCAAATCGAGATTTCCCCGCCGCGCGGCTGGGCGGCCACCGCGCCCTTGTCGGCGGACAACCCGCCGCGCCTCAACCCGACCTCCAATCAGGTCGTGCGCAAACACCCGATCCGGCGCGAGATCATGGCCGCCAATCGCGCCTATTGGGCGCTGCCGGAGGTCGCCGGCTCGGTGTGGCGGCGCTACATGCTGACGTCGGTGCAATGGCCGACGGTGATCGCGCCGCGCGGGCCGGAGAATGACGGCCGCTATTTCCCCGGCCTGAAGGTCGAGCCCAACTCGAAAGCCGCGACCTACAAGGTCGACGAGGACGGAGTTCCCCGCAACCTCGCCAATTCCGTAATGGAGACCTACGGGCAGGACCCGCCCGCAAGCTGCATGGCCTGCCATCACGCGGTCAGCAACGCGCGCGGCTACGATTTCGTCGGCATATTCGGGGCGGCCCCGGCGCGCAATTAGAGGTTTTCGGTCGGTGGGAATCGGGCGACCGCCCGTCCCGCGCGCATCCGGAGCGTCGACCTCCAGGTCGACGGCC
>JANYIH010000018.1 GCA_025358745.1 Hyphomicrobiales bacterium
GGCAAGCTCGCCCGGTCGGGCAAGCGCCGCAACAACACTACGAGTGCGTCGCTCACTTGGCCGAGCTGACGGCCGTAGGTCCCGACCCGATCTAGAATCTCGGACTCGACCTCGGGCGCGCTGGAATCGCCGAGATAGACGTTAACCTGGTTGCCGCTGAAAAACCAGGTCATCGGGTTGATCGACTGCACCACGTCGCCCGATAGCGGCAGTTTGAACAGCGCCATGAAAATCTCCGGTTTGATGTCTTATGATGTTGCATGATCCGACAAATGTCTCTGACAGTCCATGTGCCGGCGCGATGACGGCGAACTCGCGCCGGACGCAGGCGACCGACGCGCTGGTGATCGGTCACCCCGTCTGGCGCGGGGGTGCGCTGGCGCTTGCCGTCACCTTGGCCGGTCGGGCGGCGCTGCTAGAGGGGCTTTGGTTGTTGTTCTCACCGCCGCAGCAGGTGGCGGCGATCTATCGCGCGCTCGGGCGGGAGCGCCATTTTCGACTGTGGATGGGCGCGACGCTGCTGGTTGGTCTGGCCCTCACGTTCGCCGCGTTCCGGTCCTAAGGAGGAGCTATGTCCAAATTTGAGCCGCGCGTCAGCCTCATCACCCTCGGCGTCGCCGATCTCGCCCGCGCCCGCGCGTTCTACGAGACCGGGCTTGGCTTTCGCGCTTCGCCGGCGAGCCAGGGCGATATCGTGTTCTTCCAGCTTGGCGGCCTCGCGTTGGGTCTATTCCCGCGCGCCGCGCTGGCGCAGGACGCCGGCGTCGCGACGGAGGGCGAAGGCTTTCGCGGCGTTACACTCGCCCAGAACGTGCGCGAGCCGGAGGATGTGGACCGTTTGCTGGCGCTCGCGCAAGCCGCAGGCGGTCTCATCACAAGAGGCGCGCAAGCGGCGTTCTGGGGCGGCCGCACCGGCTATTTCGCCGACCCCGACGGCCATCTCTGGGAGATCGCCTGGAACCCGCATTTCACGCTGGAGCCCGACGGCGCGTTGCGACTGCCCTAGCGGCGCGCCTGATAGCGCCCCTTCCACAAGCCGCCGCGTCCTTGCGCGGAGGCGAGGCCGGACTCCAGCGTATAGAGCGTGTAGAGCGCGGCGACCGCCGGGAGCGCGAAGCCCCACAGCGGCGAGACCCGATAATCGCGCAGCGTCGGCTGCAACGCCGCCGCCATCAGCGCCCAGGCGGCGAGCCCGGCCGCCCGCGCGGCGCCGCGGCCCACCAGCGCGGCGAGCACGGGCGCGAAAAACACCAGCGCCATCGCGGCAACCGTGAAAGCCAGCAACAGCGGCGAATAGGTTAGTTGCGCATAGGCCGAGCGCACGATCATGCGGCGGATCTCGCCGAAATCGGGATAGCGGCGCAGGCTGGTCACGCGCGCGGCGAGGCTCAGCCGGATCGGGCCACGCGGCTTCAACAGCCGCGCCAGCGCGCAATCGTCGATCAGCGCGCCCCGGATGGCCGCGACGCCCCCCGCCGCTTCGAGCGTATCGCGCCGCGCCAGCATGCAGCCGCCCGCCGCCGCCGCCGCGCCTTTGCGCGCATCGTTCACATAGGCGAAGGGGTAGAGCATCTGGAAGAAGAACACGAAGGCGGGAATGGCGAAACGCTCGGGAAAGCTGTCGCAACGCAGCCGCGCCATCAGCGAATTGAGCACGAGGCCCTCCGCCTCTGCGCGCGCGACAAGACCGGTGAGCGCATCGGCGCGGTAGGAAATATCGGCGTCGGTCAGCAGCAGATAGCGCGGCGCGGCGCCGGCGTGCGCGACGCCTTGCGCGACCGCCCACATTTTGCCGGTCCAGCCCGGCGGCGTCGGCGTTCCCTTGACGATCTCCAGCCGCGCGTCGCGATGCGCGGCGGCGATCTCAGCCGTGCCGTCGCGGCTTTCATCATCAACCAGCACGATGCGCAGGCGGCCGGGATAATCCTGAGCGAGCAGCGAGCCGACGGTCGCGCCAATCGTCTCCGCCTCGTCGCGCGCGGGGATGACGACGACCACGTCCGGCCAGGCGCCCGGCGCCGGCGCGCCCGCCTCGCGCTCGCTCGCCAGCCAGAAGCCGCCGCGTGCGAAGATCAGATAGAGCCAGACGCCGAGGCTCAGCGCCGCCGCCGCGAACAACATCAACCAAACAGGTCGCCGGCGGCCTCGCCCTTCAACCGGATCAGCCGCGAATCCTCGACCGCCGCCTGCCGGTGCTTGACCGCCTCGCGATAGTGGGGATCGCGGATCATTTCGACGAAGGCGGCGACGCTGGGGTAGCGGGCGATGAAACAAAGATCCCAGCGTTCCTGCGCCGGGCCGATCAGCGTCAGTTCGAACGATCCGCGCCAGACGATGGCGCCGCCGACCCGCCTGAACACCGGCCCGCTGTCGCGCCCATAGGCGGCGTAGGCCTCAGCCCCGGTCGCCGCGCGGCCATCCGCATAGGCGGCGCGCTCGCGCAGCCGCACAAGATTGAGCATGTCGATCGGACCCGGCCGGTCGTTCTCGCGAAACGCGGCGAAAGTCTCCTTGGTCGGATCGATGAAACTCATGCGCTCGCTCCCGGCTCGGCTCGGATTAGCGCCTGCGGAAGGCGCGCGCAAATAATCGAGGCCCGGCGTGAACCGGGATGCGCCCTGCCGCTACCAACGGTCATGAGGGGGCAATCCTGCCCGCCTCGCTGATCCAAGGAGTTCCTCCCATGCGCATTCGCACCGTTCTCGCCGCCGCCGCCGTCGCCCTCGGCCTCGGTCTCGCCGTTTCCTCGCCCGCTTCCGCGCATCACTTCAACCATTTCCATCACTGGGGCCACGGCTTTGGCTGGGGCGGCTTCGGCTTCGTCGATGTCGGCGGCTCCGATGACGATTCCTGCATCCGCTGGCGCCCGTCCTTCAACCGTTATGGCGAATACGTCGGTCAGCGCCCTGTCAACGTTTGCGATTGAGGGCAAGGGGGCCCGCCCCCTGCGGGGGCGGGTCCAGCTTCGCATTGACAGACCCGCCGCCGCGTGGCTCGAAGCGGCGATGAAAAGACAATCCGACTTTCTCGCTCTCGTCGCCGCGTTGATGGGAGCCGGCGGCGTCGCGCTGGCGGCCGCCTCAACCCATGCGGGCGGCGGCGATCTCGGCCGCACATCGGCGCAATTCCTCATCCTGCACGCCGCCGCGCTCTTAGGCGTCGCCGCTCTCGCCCGCGCGTCGGCGCCCCGTCGGGCCGGGCGTCTGCTGATCGCCGGCTCCGGGCTCGCGCTGGGAACGCTGCTGTTTTCCGCCGATCTCGCCCAGCGCGCGTTCGAGGGCGCGAAACTGTTTCCCTTCGCCGCCCCAACGGGGGGATCGCTGATGATATTGTCGTGGCTCGCGCTCGCCGCCGTATTCGCGTTGCCCGAATAAAAAGGGGCGCCGCGAGGCTGGCTTATTTGTTGTTGAAGGCCGCCAAATGTTGGAGCGCGCCGAAAACCTTGGCTGGGCGCCACAACACATCGTTGCCACCAAACACCCCCATCTGTTTGACGAGGTGAAGCCCTTCATCATCACCGACAAGTTGATGGCCGAGATTTCGGCACAGAATAATCCGCATGAAGTACTGGCCACTTTCAAGCAGCGCTGGCAACCACATCCTACGAAAGAAGGCA
>JANYIH010000060.1 GCA_025358745.1 Hyphomicrobiales bacterium
GAACATGACGAACATCGCCACGGCGATGACGAAGACGATCGTCTCCTGGCTGAAGCTGATCGGCCTGAACGAAAATGCCGCGCCGCGTTCGCTCACCGAGTTCCTCCCGCCCGTTCCCGCGCAGGGGAGTTTGCGAACGTACCTACCCGAAGCGAGGGCGCAAAGCGGAGTTCGCGAACAGCCGCAGCATCGCCCCAGGGGCCAGCGCTCCGACAAGAGCGTCGATCCATCGTCGTTTCCCCGGCTTCGCGACAGGCTTGATATCGACGTTGCGCGATCCCTAAATGAAACTAATTCATTGCGCGCGCTCCGCTGTCAACGCGCGGGCCGATACGACTTCGCGATAGGCCTATTCGACAATGCGAAGGCCCCCTGATTGTGCAGGCGCGGCCTTGAAGACGGGGGAAAAGCAGGGCATGAACGCTTCAATCGAGTTGCGTAGAGCCGAGCCGCGGGAACGGCGCCATGGGAGCGACGCCGCCGAGGCGATCGATGTCCGCGCGCTCGCTTGATGAGCCGCGAAGGATCGCGCTGAGGCGAGATTTCTTCCGCGCTGGCGAGGGGCCGCGAAGAGCAAAGGGGATAGGCCGCTATGAAGCTTTGGGCCGTCGTCGAGAACCAGAAGCCGCTTCAATGCCTCGAGGTCGAGGACCCGACGCCGACGGGCGCCGAGGTCGTCGTCCGCGTGACCCACTGCGGCGTCTGCCACTCCGATCTGCATTTCTGGAAGGGCTCGTACAATTTGGGCGGCGGCAAAACCCTGACGCTTTCGGATAGAGGCGTCACGCTGCCGCGCGCACACGGTCATCGGCAGCAACACGGGGACCGTCGGCGATCTGATCGCGGTCGTGGAGCTAGCGAAATCAGGAAAGTTGCGCGACCTGCCGGTCCATCGAATGCCCCAGGGCGCCGTCAACGAGGCGCTGGGATTGCTAAAGGCGGGCGAGGTCGTCGGCCGGATCGTGCTTGAAACGGCATAGGGGCGCGCACCGTGAGCAATGGATTCAATGAAGCTTGCGCCTATACGGCGAAGCCGGGAAGGGCCTGATGGCGAAGACGCGCGCTCGACGAAATGTGAATCGCCTGCCGGCGGAGCGGCGCATACAGGACATCATGGTCGCCGCGCGCGCCGTCTTCACGCAGAAGGGCTACGGCGACGCGCTCATTTCCGACATCGCGGAAAAGGCGGGCGTGGTCGAGGGCAGCATCTACCGGTTCTTCGTCAACAAACGCGACCTGCTGCAACGCGTCGTCGAGCACTGGTATGAGGAGATGCTGGCCCGGGACGACGAGCAGTTCGCCGCGGTGCGCGGCGCGTGGAACCAGATCCGCTTCATCGTGCGGCATCATCTCATGACGATAAGGCGCGAGCCCGCCTTGAGCCGCCTGGTGTTTCAGGAGTTTCGTCCCGAGGCTGGCTATCGCAAGACCCGGCTGTTCCAGCTCAACCAGACCTATTCGCACCGCATCATCGATGTTGTGAAGGCCGGCGTCGATTCCGGCGAGCTGCGCGCCGATGTTCCCCTCACGCTTGTGCGCGACATGATCTACGGCTGCATCGAGCACCGCACCTGGGCGTTTCTTCGCAATGAGGGCACGTTTGAAATCGACGAGACGGCGGACGCCATCGCCGACATCGTCTATCGGGGCCTATGCGTCCGCGCGCCCGAGGACGACAAGCTCACGTTGGCGGTGCAGCGTCTGGAGAAACTCGCGGATCGGCTGGAGCGCACGTCTGAACGATGATCGTCAGAGCGGATAGCCCGCCAGCACGCCATTTTCGAGACGTTCGATGTATTCGCTCATGCCATACCCCTCTTGGCCGTCCCAGCGGAATCGCGTGTAGCCCTCGGCGATGCGTGACACGAGAATTTCGTCGTCGGCGCGGCGCCGATTTCGAAGCGGCGCCAGCGTCAGGATTTCGCCGGTGATGATCGCTTTCCGTTTCGCAGTCCTGACGCCGATGCGAACGAAGGCGGGATCCCGTTTGTCCGTCCAGTCGGTGAACAGGTCCATGTCGAGAATGTCCTCATATTGGCCATCGACCAGCAGCACGCCCTCGCGCCGCGTTCGGCCGGCCTTGTCGGTGATTTTCAGCAGCATCAGCCCGTCGCCGTTGGGAAAATTGGCGAGGAACAAGCGGTAGAAATAGATCGCCTGCCAATAGCGCGGACCCCAGGAATGATCGCGCCAACCGCGGCCGTCAATCGTCCAGACGTTGTCGCCGACGCGAATTTCGCCGCGAACCCGGGCGTGCTGATTGAAATGGCCCAGCGAGAAATCGCGCCCGTACATGGTCGGCGTCGAGGGGCTGGTCGGCTCGCCGCCATGGATCGGCGATTCCGCCTCGTGAACCCAGTGAACCCGGCTCGGCGCTCGCGTTCCCGTGTTGAACAGTTTTTGCGGATCGCGAAGCGCGTCGGGTTCTTCAACGAGATAGAGATCTCCTTCGTAGGTCATCGAAACGCGCTGCAACGGCTCGATCACGGCGTAAGAGAGGCCGCCGGCGTCGAAGCGGTCGTTGCTCGAAATCGACGGCCGCTGAAAATTGCAGGCGATGCGTCCATCGGGAAGATAGAGGCAGACCGAGAGTTCCGCGTGGCCCTCGTTGACGCGATTGCCCAGACGCATCCAGCCCCCGACCCGCGTTCTCGCGTCAAACGCGTTGAGATAGACGCTCTCGTTGAAATTCTGCGAGGCGTCCGGCGCGTGCGGGCTCTCGTCCTGCGGCCCCATACGAAACAAGTCCATCGCGGATCTCCAATGTCAGGCTTGGCGCTCGGCCTCGAAGCCGCTGTTGACGAGCACCGTCATGCGGCCGTGCTGAACGAGAGTCTCGGCTTGGTTGACGACATCGAAATCGAACACGACGACGCCGCGACCCGGAGTCGAGGACGCACGCGCCGACTCGACGCGGACGCGAGAACGGATCGTGTCGCCGATTCTGACGGGCGCCTTGAAGTCCCAGTTCAGGTTCAATAGCCCAACGACCCTTTCGCCGAGCCATCCCGTCTGCGTCAGCATTCCGATGGCGGTCGACATGGCGAGCGGGCCATGGGCGATGCGACCGCCGAAGGGGGTCGTCCGGGCGAAGCTTTCATCGACATGCACCGGCGTGAAGTCGCCGACCAATCCGGCGAAGAGGTGGATGTCGCCTTCGCCGATCGTGCGCCCCGGCGTGACCACCGTCCGCCCCGGTTCGAAATGCTGGCCGCCCATATTCGCCTCGCCCTTAGCCCGTCGGACCGATTTTTTCGCGCTTGATTGAGACGCCCGCCGTCTCGCGATCCCAGGTGTCGGCCGTCACGCCCTCCGCTCGCAGCCGCATCTTTTCGATCTTCGCGGTGGGCGTGCGCGGCAGCGCCTCGACGACGCGGACATATCGCGGCACCATGAAATGCGCCGTGCGCGGCGTGAGGAACGCGATCAGCTCCAAGGGATCGAAACTCGCGCCCTCGCGCAGCGCGACCACCGCCATCACCTCGTCCTCGGCGATCTCGTTGGGCACGGCGATCGCCGCGACCTCTCGGATCGGCGGGAAAGCGAGCACCTCCGATTCCACCTCGAACGAGGAGATGTTTTCGCCCCTGCGGCGGATCGCGTCCTTCAGCCGGTCGACGAAATAGAAATTTCCTTGCGCGTCGCGCTTGAAGCCGTCGCCGGTATGGAACCAACCATTGCGCCACGCTTTCGCGGTCGCCTCCGGGTTGCCGGCGTAGCCGTGGCTGATCGCCCACGGGCACTCGGTGCGCACGATGAGTTCGCCCACGGCGCCGGGGGCGAGTTCGCAATCGTTCTCGTCCACGATCCTGAGTTCCACCCCGCGGCGCGTCCGCCCCGCGCTGCCCAGGGCGTTCGGATTGGCCTCGGAAACCAGCGGCATCGATATTTCCGTCATGTTGAAATGCGTGTGCACTTCCGTTCCAAAGCGCTCGTGAAACTTCGGTCCGGTATCGTTGAAGGGAACGTAGGTGCAGGTCTTCAACGTATGGCTCTTGTCGTCGGGCTGTTCCGGGCGCTTCAGCAGGAACTGTCCCATCACGCCGAGCATGATCGAGGTCGTGACGCGCAGTTGGCGCACCAGTGGCCAGAAGCGCTCGGTGTCGAAGACATCGACCACGCCGACGGAGCCGCCGTGCGCGAGCATGGCCGTCACCGGCATGACGCCGCTGGCGTGATTGAGCGGCAGGTTGACCATGTAGCGATCCGCGCCGGAGAGAAACGGAGCCGCTGCCGCCATCTGATGCAGATGGAAATAGGAGCACAACACGCCCTTGGAGGGCCCGGTCGTGCCGGAGGTGAACATGATCGCCTGCAAATCCCAGGGCGCGATCTCGCGCTCGATCGCCGGCGGGGTCGCGTCGCTCGACGCCAGCGCGTCTGGGCCATGCGTCCGCAGTCCGGGGATTTCCCGCGCGGCGCCGCCGAGCACGACGACCTCGCGCAGTTCGGACGTCTCGATGTCGGCCAGGCGTGCTTGCAAGTCGGCATGGACGACGGCGAGCCTGGCCCTGGAAATGCCAATGGCGTGCTCCAGCAAATGACCGCGATAGGCAAGATTCAGCGGCACGTAGACGGCGCCCAAATAGTTGAGGCCAAACCACACGCGCAGGCAGTCGAGGCCATTGGGTAGCCAAACGAGCACATGATCGCCTTGCGCCACGCCAAGGCGCCTGAGCGCATTGGCCGTCGTGACCGCCTGCCGGCCCATCTCCCGGTAGGTCCACTCGACGCCAGCGGGCGTGACGGCGAAGATGTTGTCCGGTTGATCGCGAACCCAGCGCTCAATCATGTAGCGTTGAACGCACGCGTCGGCTTGCGGCAGGCGTGGGTCGAGATGGTAGGTCATGCGATCCTCCTGTCGGCGCCGCCGCCTTTCAGTTGTCCCGATCCCGGGAGCCGCCGTTGGTCATCTCCGCGAACAGCGGCTTTCGCGACATCGCCATCTCCCTGACCATGTCGTCGTGGATCTGCTTGCGAAGCACGCGCACCGCTTCGCTGTCCGGCGCGCGGCGATAGGCCTGCGCGAGAAGGTCCGCGATCTCCGCGTCGAGCCGATCCCGCTCCACCACGAGCGCGGGCGAGTTTCCTTGCATGAGCGGCGATTGGTCGGAACTACCGGAGGGGAGCGAGAGCAGATCGCGCGCCCGGGCCAGCGCTTCGCGGCGCTCGCGCACGGCTTCGACGAGCGGCTCGCGCGCCCATTCCACGCGCGCGGCGATGTTGTTGAGCAGGTCGATCACGCCGACCACCTGACCGCGCGCATAGTCGTCGGCGACCTTGGGAATCACGTCGGTTCGCAGCGTCGCGACAATCCCCTGCAAGACCCGTTCGAGCGAAGCGATCATACGGCTTTCTCCAGCGCCGCTTCCACTTGCAGCAGCATGCGGGGAATTTGCGCCGCCATGCCGGCCATGCGCATGTCGTTGAAGCCCAGCGTCTCGAAACTGTGAGCGGCGGCCAGATGCATCACGGCGAGCTTGAACGTGCCGAAGGCCTCCCAGTAACGAAGCGCCGCGAGGTCGACCTCGACGCCGGTCAGGCGCGCGTATTTTTCGGCCAATTCTTCGCGCGTGACGAGGTGGCACATGAAGTTGGAGCGGCCGCGCCACGCCTGCATGCAGATCCAGCCCAAATCTTCGAGCGGGTCGCCGAGGTGGACCAGCTCCCAATCGAGGATCGCGGTGATCCTGCCCTGCGCGACCAGGAAATTGCCGATGCGATAGTCCCCGTGCACGATCGAGATGCGAGACGTCCTGGGCGCGTGGGCGCGAAACCAGGCGATGGCGAAATCGAGCATGGGATAGCGGCGCGCCGACCATCCGCGCATCCGGGCCGACCAGGACTCGATTTCCGCCTCGACCGCGTCGGCCGCGCGGGTCGCGCCGCCGATCGTCTCGATCCCGGTCCCGCGCCAATCGAAGTTGTGCAGCGCCGCCAACGCTTCGAGGAATTGCTCCCCCAGACTGACGCGCGAGGCTTCGTCGAAGCCGACGCGGCCGTCCCGGCTCCACGGGATCGGCGCCTCGCCGCGCACGCGTTCGCAGATGATGAACGGCGCGCCCAACACCGCGAGGTCGTCGCAATGCCAGAAGGCTTTCGGCGCACGCGCTGCGCTTCCCTCCAGCGCCCGCAGGGCGGTGAATTCGGGCGCCGCGCGATAGGGTCCGAAGATTCCGTTGGGCGGCCCCGCGCGCAGCACGAGGTCGCGCGAGACCCGCCGACCGTCCTCGTTCCAGGACGCCGCGAAGCCGTAGGTGACCCAGGAAAAGCCAACCGTGAACCGCCTCAGCGGCCCGATTTCGACGGTTTCGCCGGCTTGGCCTTGCAGGAACGCCAGAAGGCGGCGGGCGACGCTCTCGGTGTCGAAGGGGTCGAAGACCGGCATCGCTGCTCCGCCGGGGATCAAAGGAGGGTCGCGCGCGGGCGCGTATCCGAGACGCGCGCCATTCAGGCGCTCCCCTCGAAATAGGGCGGTTTGCCTGTCGTCCAGGTTTCGCCCCAGTGCTGTCCGCCGCCGTCGACGGTCAGCACTTCGCCGCTGATATAGTTTCCCGCTGGGCCGCTCAGATACATGCAGGCCTCGGCGATGTCCCAGGTCGTGCCGACGCGCATCATCGGATTGGAGCGCGGATAGGCCGCGCGCGCTTGCGGAGAATAGACCTTCCAGCCCTCGGTCTCGATGGAGCCCGGCGCGATGCAGTTGACGCGAATTCCCAGCGGCGCCCATTCGACCGAGACCGCGCGCGTCAGGCCGATGACGCCGGATCGCGCGGCGATGGAATGGGCGATGCCGTGCAGGCCATGGCTGGTCACGACGACGATATTGACGATGCTGCCCGGCGCGCCGGCCTGCCGCCAGCGCTGCGCCGCCGCCTGCATCATGTACCAGGCGCCGTTGAGGTTGGTGTTTATGACCGCGTTCCAGCCCTTGATGGAACAATCGATCGCGGCCTGCGGGAACTGGCCGCCGGCGCTGTTGATCAGGCAATCGAGCCGGCCGTGGTCGGCGTAAGCCCGATCGAACAGCGCCGCGACCGAAGCCGGTTCGCGAATGTCCACCGCGCACCGTCCGGCTTCGAGTCCGCGCGCGCCCATGGCGGCGACCAGCGCGTCGAGCTTGGCTTCGCTGCGGCCGGCGACGATCACGCGGGCGCCCAGTCGCGCGAACAACCAGGCGGTCGCGCGTCCAATGCCGCCGGCGCCGCCGGAGATCAGAGCGACTTGCCCGGCAAGAGCGCCCGGCGCGTAGACCGTTGGGCGCGAGGCCAACGCCTCGTCGTCGAGGCCGAACGGCTCGTCGGAAGCGGGAGCGGCTTCAGGCATTTCGCTCCATATCCCTAAGCAATTCGCCGGCGATGATCATCTTGCGCACTTCGGTCGTGCCAGCGCCGATCTCCATCAACTTGGTGGAACGGAACAGCCGGTTGATCTCGGATTCCCAGATGTAGCCGGAGCCGCCGTGGATCTGCACCGCCTTGTCGAGCACGGCGTGGCAGGCGTCGGCGGCGTACATCACCGACGCGGCGGTCAGCATGTGGATGTCGCCCCGGCCGCCCTCCCCCACCTCCAGTCGCGCGCTTGCGGCGAGCGCGCGGTAGGTGAACGTGCGCGCTGTCTCCACCAGCACATACATATCCGCCAGCATCGACTGAACCATCTGGAACGAGCCGATCGGCTTGCCGAACTGCCGACGGGTTTTCGCATAATCCAGCGAAAGCTCAAGCGCGCGCTCAGCGATCCCCAGACACAACGGCGATATCATGGCGCGTTCGAGATCGAGC
>JANYIH010000062.1 GCA_025358745.1 Hyphomicrobiales bacterium
CCCGCCGGCAAGCCGGCGGGCGCGCGAAGTTTCGCCGCATAATCCTCCGATGCCGATGGTGTCGGATATTTCGTTGTAGTGAGGCTCCCCTGGACGGGGAGTGGGGTTCGTGCGAATGGACGAAGCAAGCGGCGAAATGACGCAACTCAAGGGTTCCGAAGCGCCAAAATCGTCGTCGATGCAGTCCAAGCCGGCCAGAAGGTCGCTGCCGCTTGCGGCTAAGGCGGCTATCGCGACCGTGGCGCTACTGGCCGTCGGGTCGTTGATAGCGCCCAGCGCGCTCTCGGCCAGCGCCTTTCTGTCGATGCTGCCCTTCGTGGCGATCCTCGCCGTCGCTTCAATCGGCCAGCACCTCGTCATTCAGCAGCGCGGGCTCGATATTTCAATCGCCGGGGTGATCTGTTTTTCCGCCGTGATCGTCACCGCCTTGCCCCGCTCCGGGGCCAGCGCGCTGGCTGTCACGGGCTATGTGATCGCGGCGCTGGCGATGGGGCTGGCCTCGGGCGCGGTCACCGGAGTGATCGTCACGTTCCTCAGAGTGCCCCCGCTCGTCACCACGATCGGCGTCAACGCCGTTCTGCTCGGCGTGACCTTGATGGTCTCGCACTCCATTCCGAGCCAGGCGCCGCCCGCATTGGCGAGCTTCGCGCTCGGCATCACGCTGGGCGTTCCCGACACGGTCTGGATCGCGGCTTTGCTGGCGGCGATCGCGATCTTCGTGCTCGAGCGCACGGTTGTGGGCCGCCGCTTCATCGCGGTCAGCGTCAGCCCGGCGGCGGCTCATGCGGTCGGCATTCCCGTCGAGATCTATCGCGTCGCCACCTATATGGCGGCGGGCCTGTGCTACGCCGCCGCGGGCGTGTTGCTCGCCGGCTTCCTCTCCGTCCCCAACATCTTCTGCGGCAATCCCTATATCCTGGCCAGCGTCGCCGCCGTGGTCATTGGCGGAAATTCCGTGGCGGGCGGGGCGCGCGGCAGCGTATTGGCGACCATCATCGGCGCGTTCTTCCTGACGTTTCTGGGGCAACTGGTGCTTTCCGCCGGCCTCGAACGCTCGATGCAGAACGTGGTGCAGGCCCTCATCGTGATCGGCGGCGTCGCGCTGCCCGAAATCGCCCGTCGCGTGCGCAGATCAACCCCTGCGCCAGAGCTGAGCCAAAGCGCTGTCGCGGCTCAGACCTCGGCCAAGTCGGGCCGCTCGCCGCTGTTGGAGTTCGCGGGCATAGTGAAGAATTTCGGCCCCGTGCAGGCGTTGTGCGGCGCCGATCTCGTCGTCTATCCCGGCGAGGTTCACGCCATCGTCGGCGAAAACGGCGCGGGGAAATCCACGCTGATCGGCGTCGCCTCCGGCGTGTTGAAGGCCGACGCGGGCGCGATTATGTGGAAAGGCGCGCCAATCGGGTCGCACGGCCCCCGCGCGCGCCGCGAGCAGGGCATCGCCGTCGCCTATCAGCATCCCGCGCTCGCCCACGACCTCACGGTGCTGGAGAACTTGCAGCTCGCGGCGCCCGATCTCGGCGCAGCAAAGGGCGCTGGGGAAGCAGCCAAGCTGATCGCGCTGGCGGCGACGCCGCAATTGCGGATGGATGTGCATCGCCGCGTCGAGGACCTGTCGCTCGCCCAGCTTCACGTCGTCGAGATCGCGCGCGCCCTGGCGAGCCAGCCCGAGCTTCTCATTCTCGACGAGCCGACGGAGCCGTTGCAGCAGAGCGATGTCGCTCATCTGTTCGCGATGATCCGCAGCCTGCGGGATCGCGGCGTTGCGATCATCTATGTCTCGCATCGTCTGCATGAGGTGATTGAACTCGCCGACCGCATTTCGATCATGCGCGATGGGGAGATCGTCGAGAGCCGGCCGGCGGGCCGCATTTCGATCGAAGAGATCGTCACGCTCGTCGCCGGGCGCCCGCTGGTTCAGGTTTTCCCCGCCAAAAGCCGCGAAACGAAGGCGGTCGCGCTGGAAGCGCGCGGCTTGAGCGGCGACGGTTTCTCGCGCGTCGACCTGACGGTGCGCGCCGGCGAAATCGTCGGGCTCGCCGGCATCGAGGGCGAGGGGCAACGCGAATTCCTGCGCGCGCTGGCCGGCGTGGACAGTCGCCACAGCGGGCAGATTTCGATTGCGGGAACGGCCCTGTCGGCGACCACCGCCGCCGGGTTCCGCGCCGCAGGCGTCGGCTTCGTCTCCGATGATCGCCACAGCGAGGGCCTGTTCCTGAACCTCAGCCTGCGCGAAAACATCGGCGTGGGAATTCTTTCGAAACTGTCGCGATTTCTGCTGGTGGATCGCTCGCGGGAGGCGCGCGTTAGCGCCGACGTTCGCGAGTCCTTGCGGGTGCGCGCGCCTTCGATCGAAACCCTGATCTCCGACCTCTCCGGCGGCAACCAGCAAAAAGTCCTGTTCGGCCGCGAAATCTCGGCGGGTCCGACCGCGCTGCTGGTGGACGAGCCCACCAAGGGCGTCGACATCGGCGCCCGGATGGAGATCTATCAGCAATTGCGCACGCTCGCCAATCAGGGCATGGCCGTCGTCGTCTCCTCCTCCGACGGCGTCGAACTCGAAGGCCTGTGCGACCGCGTGCTCATCTTCGCGCGCGGCGGCGTCACCCGCGAACTCACCGGCGCCGACGTGACGGACACCAACATTACGGAAGCCAATCTGACCGCAACCGCTTCGCGCGCGCCGGTGCGCGGCGGGCTTGAGCGGTCCGGTTGGAAGCGCGCCCTGAGCAGCGATCACTTTCCCGCGCTCATTCTCGCCGCTGTCACAGCGGGCATTCTCCTGATGACGAACGGCTTGAACGAATATTTCCTCACCGGCTTCAACATCGCGCAGATGCTGGCGCTGCTGGCGATCCTGAGCTTCGTCGCGATCGCGCAGTTCGCAACCATCATGGTGGGCGGCATCGATCTTTCCGTCGGACCGCTCGCCGGCTTCGTCGTCGTGCTCGCCTCGTTCGTTTTGCCCGGCGACGCCTCGTGGCTCGGCATTGTCGGCGGGGTCGCGCTCATCATGGCGTTCTGCATCGCCTTCGGCTTCGCGCAGGGCGTATTGACGACGACGCTGCGCCTGCCCTCGATCGTGATCACGCTGGCCTCGTTCATCGGCCTTCAAGGTCTGTCGCTGCTGTTGCGCCCGCGTCCGAAGGGCGCGATCAGCAATACGCTGTCTGATATCTTCGGCTTCCCGGTGCTGGGCGTCCCCGCGGGCATGATCCTGGCTCTCGTCGCCGTGGCCGCGCTGGAATGGACGCTGTACCGGCGCGCGTTCGGCCGACGGTTGCGCGCCGTCGGCTCCAATCCACAAGCGAGCGTAAGGCTGGGCGTCGACAGCGCCCGCGTGACCCGCTTCGCCTTCATGTTGTCGGCGGCGCTGTCGGGGATCGCCGGCCTGATGCTGGCCGGGCAGATCGGCATCGGCTCGGGCACGACCGGCGTCGACTTCTCATTGATGAGCATCACCGCCGTGGTGCTGGGCGGGGTGAGCGTCGCGGGCGGTCGCGGCTCGGCTTTGTGCGTCCTATTCGGGGCCGCGCTCGTCCAGGCGACGACGAGCGCCTCGTCGTTCCTGAATGCGGATTCGTCCTGGCAATATTCCGTCGTGGGCGCGATAACGTTGATCGCCGCCTGTTTGTTCAGTCTGGCCCGACGCAGAGGCGGGACCAGACATGCCGCTTGACGCAGGTGTCAGGCATTGGGAGGAGAGGCGTATGAAGACCAGCAACGAACGCATATTGACCACGCACACCGGCAGCCTGCCGCGCTCGAAAGCGCTGTCGGCGCTGCTGGTGAAGCGCGAACAGCGCAAGCCCTACGAAGCGGCTGCGCTGCAAAGCGAAATCGAGCGCAATCTCGATTTCGTCGTCAAGCGTCAGCGCGATTGCGGCGTCGACATCGGCAATGACGGCGAGACGCCGCGCGTCGGATTTTCAACCTACACGACGGAGCGCATGAAGGGTTTTGGCGGCGAGTCGCGTCGCAAGCCCACGCTCGACGCGATCAAGTTCCCGGGTTTCGCGGATTTCATGACGCGCCAGATCGGCGTCTCCGAGGATCTCGCCAAGGTTTGGAATGCGCCGCAGGCGGTGGGGGCGCTCGAATACGACCCCACGCTGAAAGAGGCGAAAGAGGAATCGGCGTTGATGAGGGCGTCGCTGGCGCGCACGGGCGCGAGTTTCACCGAGCTTTTCATGTCGGCGGCCTCGCCTGGAATCGTTTCCACGACCATGCTGCTTTCGCCCGACAATCCCGCCTACAAGACCGACCGCGATTATGTCATGGGCATCGCGAAAGAGCTCAAGAAGGAATACGATTACATTGTCAGCCAGGGCTATGTGCTGCAACTCGATGCGCCGGATCTGGCGATGGAGCGCGTGATCATGTTTGGCGATCAACCGCTGAACGTGTTCCTGGATCGGGTCGCCCTGCACATCGAGGCCATCAACGTCGCTGTGGCCGACATTCCGCGCGACCGCGTGCGGCTGCATGTCTGCTGGGGCAACTGGAACGGGCCGCATCAGGACGACGTCGACATGGCCGATCTGTTGCCCATTCTCTATCGCGCCAAGGTGGGCGCGCTATCGATCCCGATGGGCAATCCCCGCCACGAACACGAGACCGAGGTGTTCCGCAAGCTGAAGCTGCCGCCCGAGATGTTGTTGATTCCCGGCGTCATCGACGTCACGACCAACTATCTCGAACATCCCGAAGTCGTGGCCAACCGCATCTGCGCGGTGGCGAACGCGGTGGGAGATCGCGAGCGCGTGATCGGCGGCACGGACTGCGGCTTCGGCACCTTCGCCAGCTACGAGTTCATCGCCGAGGACGTCGTCTGGGCGAAGCTGCAGGCGCTTGCCGATGGCGCGGCGGTCGCGACCAAGCGCCTGTGGGGCAAAGCCTGAAGCATTGATCCGCCCCGAAGCGTTGAAAGGCGCTTCGGGGCGCCTTGATCAGAAGCCGAGCGAGAAGCCCTCGTCGAGCACGAGAACGGCGCCGTGAACCGGCTTGCTGTCGTCGCAGGAGAGATAGAGCGCCGCCTGCGCCATTTCCTCAGGCTTGGAATAGGTGCGCCCGCTCGGCGTGCGCGCGCCCATCGCCTCGACGAAGCCCGCGTATTGGGCTTCGGTCCGCAGGTTCTCGTTCATCGGCGTCGCGGTGTTGCCGGGCGCGATGGCGTTGACATGCACGCCGTCGCGGCCAAACTCAATGCTGAGCGAGCGCGTCAGCATGTTCACCGCCGCCTTGCTGGCGCAATAGACGCCATAATTGGCGAGCGCCATCGAGCCCAGCACCGACGAAACATTGACGATCCAGCCGGTCTTGCGCGCCCGCATCGAAGGCGCGATCGCGGCGATCGTGTTCCAGGTTCCCTTGACGTTGATGTCCATCACCTGATCGTAAACGCTTTCCTGCGTGCCGCCGCAGGGCGTAGGCGGAAAAACGCCTGCCGAATTGATCAGGATGTCGATCGGACCGAGGGCTTTGGCCGCCGCCTCGGCGATCTTGGCGACCTCGTCGGCGTTGCGGACGTCGGCAACGAAGGCTGCGGCCTCACCGCCGGCGTCGCGGATTTTCTTGACCACGATTTCGGCCTTCGCCAAGCTGGAGCTGGCCACCACAGCCACTTTGGCGCCCTCGCGAGCAAACAGCAGCGCCGTCTCGGCGCCGATGCCCTGCGATCCCCCCGATATGAATGCGACTTTGCCTGCAAGCTTCTTCATCGTTTCCTCCTTTGTCGCCGTTGCGGCGGCGTCCCCCCGGGACATCGGCTATAGGCTATTTCGACGCGCGCTTCACGCCCGCCATGGTTTCGAGCACGCCGCACACCGCCGCGACATCGCATTTGGGATAGGTCGCGCCGCCGGCGAGGTAGATCGGCACCGTCGCGCTCAGCAGCGGCGTCGGGCAATCGAGACCCATCGCGAATTGCGTGATGACGCCGAGATCCTTGTAGTACATGGGAAAGCCCGCGGTCACAGAATCGAAGTCGCCCGACGCCATCATCGGACCGCGAATCTCCAACATGCGCGACCCGCCGGCGCCGAGCTTGACCACCTCGATCACCCGCGCCGGATCGAGCCCGGCCTTCATCGCCAGCACGAGCGCCTCCGCGGCGGCGACGTTGTGAACGAACACAAGCAGGTTGGCGATATACTTCATCCGGCTGCCGTTGCCGAACGCGCCGAGATCGAAATGAAGCTTGGCGAAGGCTTCGAACACCGGCGCGCAATCGGCGATAGCGCAGGTATCGCCGCTGGCGTAAACGGTGAGATCTCTGGTCCTGGCCTGCGCCCCGGTGCCGCTGAGCGGGCAATCCAACAGAATATGTCCCACCTCGCGTAACGCGCTCTCGGCCGCCTGCTTGGCCTCGATCGTCATCGTGCTCATCTCGACGATCGTGCGCCCGGACACGCCCGCCTCGACGATGGCGCGCGTGGTTGACGCGAGCGCCTTCTCGTGCGGCAGGCTGGTCAGAACGATGCGCGCCGCGAGCACGACGTCGCGCGGCGACGTCGCGATCTCGACGCCCGCCTCGCTCAGCGCGGCGCAACGTTCGGAATCGACGTCATAGCCCACGACCCGGAAACCGCCCTTGAGAAGGTTGGCGGCGATCGCGCCGCCCATGATCCCCAGCCCGATGAGCCCGATTGTCTTCTCGCTCGTCATGCAGCCAATCAACTTTCAAGAACAAGAGTCCAGCGTCAGGCGCGCTTCGCGTCGGGAGCCAGCAGAAAGCCGAGAACCGCTGCGTTGAACGCCTCCGCCGCTTCCCAATTGGCGATATGCGCGGCGGCCGGCAGGAGCGCGAATTGCGCCTGCGGCGTGGCGTGCGCCATTTCGCGCATCACGTCCGGCGGCGCCCCGCCGTCCTGCTCGCCGACGACATAGAGTGTGGGAACGCCAAGTTGCGGCAAATGTCGCTTGTAGTCGAGCCCCTTCAGCGCCCAGACGCAGCCGAGATAGCCCTCGGCCGAGGTCGCAAGCATCATCGCCCGCGCGGCCACTATGATCTCGGGGTGTTCGCCAAACGTCGCCGGCGTGAACCAGCGCGCCAGCGTTTCCTCGACGATCGCCGCGACGCCTCCCACAGCGACGGCCTGCATGCGCTGGTCCCATCCCGCAAGGGCGGCGGGCGGAAATTCGGCGCGCGCGTCGCAACAGACCAGCTTAGCGATCCGCTCAGGATGGGACAGCCCCAGGCCCAGCGCCGTCATGCCGCCCAGCGACAGACCCACCATGTCGGCCTCGCCTATATCAAGATGATCGAGAATCGCGACCACGTCGGCGACGAGGCGGTTGAAATCGTACGGCCCCGGCGGCGCGCTGCTCGC
>JANYIH010000102.1 GCA_025358745.1 Hyphomicrobiales bacterium
TCTTTCCCCTCGTTCGAGGCGCGCAAGGATATCAGCGAGCAGCGGTTCGAAGCTTGCCCAGAGCCTTGCGTTGCCGACGTTTCCGAGGCGCACCCAGACAATAGGGGCGCCCGCAGATGATAGATTCGCCATGACGACAAAATCGGCGTCCTTCGTGATCACCACAAATTCGTGCTCGGCGGCGTAGTTCCAAATGTTGCGATCCGTCGCCTCGCGCAGTTCCGTGTCGACGATATGGAGCGGGTCATAGCCGCACGCGGCGATCCCTCGGGCAAGGCCTGGCGGGAGCTGCGCGTCGATGAGAAAGAGTGGCATTCATGCGGCTCCGACGATCGCATGTTCGACGGCTCTAGCGCTATAGGCCAGGGCGGCCACGATGTCCGCTTCGGCGATGTAGGGAAAGTCGGCGACGATATCCTCAAAGCGCATTCCGGCCGCGAGCATTTGCATGATGTCGACGACCCGCACTCGTGTGCCGCGAATGCGTGCGCGACCGCCGCAGATGCCCGGGTCGCTGACGACGCGCGCCGCGATCCGGGCGTCTTCGTCAGCGCGGCGCGCCGGTCCAATGGTTTCAAGCAGATCAGGCGCCACGCGGAAGCCTTTGAAACGCCGACTAACCTTCATGCCGAGCGAAGTGGCGAAAGCTTCCAGCGCCGATTCGAGTTCGGCAAAGGTCGACGCGCCCGGAATGACTTCGACGAACATGGAGCGCATGTTCGCCTCGGTGTCGCGACCATCCATCTCCTTGTCGTAGTTTAAGCGATAGGTTTGGGAAGTCATGTCGACATAGCCGACGAATTTCGACGGCGCGAACACCCAGCGGTCGCCCTCTTTCGCGGCGTACCACCAGATCGTTTTCGCGATCCGCGATTGCAGAACTTCGTCGCGCCTGACGTCGGCCTGGTAGGTCCGGATGTTGGCGACAACTTGGTCCGTTGTGGATACGAGTTGTATATCGGATGGTCACCGTTCGATTCATTTTGGGTTATTTTTCGTAATACCAAAACCGAAGTCAAGCGTCCGCTTATCGCCGCGGGCTTCAGACCGAGGCTCCCCCGCAACCGGCTCTACGGTCGGCGAGGCGCGATCTTACGTCGACCAAAATCTGGAGATCGCGGCTTCAAGTTCGCGCCCCAGCGTCGCCGGCTCTAGCCAAGCCCCAGCACGTCGGCCATGGAATAGAGCCCCGGCTTGCGGTCGCGCGCCCATAGCGCGGCTTTCAGCGCGCCGCGCGCGAATAGCGTCCGGTCCTCGGCGCGGTGGGTCAATTCGATGCGCTCGCCGTCGCCGGCGAATATGACGCTGTGGTCGCCGATCACGCCGCCGCCGCGCAAAGCCGCGAAACCGATCGCGCCGCGCGAGCGCGCGCCGGTGATCCCGTCGCGGCCGCGCTCGGAATGTTCGGCAAGCTCGATCCCGCGGCCCTTGGCCGCCGCTTCGCCCAGCATCAGCGCCGTGCCCGAGGGCGCATCCACTTTATGACGGTGATGCATCTCGACGTTCTCGATGTCGAATTCCTCGCCGAGCGCGGCCGCCGCGCGGGCGACGAGGCCGGCCAGCAGATTGACGCCGAGGCTCATGTTGCCCGAGCGCAGAATCGCGGCGTGGCGCGCGGCGGCGGCGAGCTTTTCGAGATCGCGTTCGCTCAAGCCCGTGGTGCCGATCACATGCGCGATGCGCGCCTGCGCCGCCAGCGCGGCCAGTTCCACCGTCGCCGCCGGCGCGGAGAAGTCGACGATGCCGTCGGCGTTGACCAGCAGCGGCAGCGGATCGTCTGATATCGCGACGCCGAGCGGGCCGAGGCCGGCGAGCGCCCCTGCGTCCGCGCCCAAGTCAGGCGCGCCTGGCCGCTCCAGCGCGCCGCACAGGGTCAGGCCGGGCGTCTCGTGGATCGCCTTGATCAGCGTGCGACCCATCCGGCCGGCGGCGCCGGTGACGACCAGACGCATGTCGGACATGTTTTCCCCTATGCCGGCTGCGGCCCGTCGTAACCCTCGACGATGACGAGATCGCCGAGGCTGGCGGCATTGCGCAACGATTTCGCCAACTGATATTCGGGCGAGCGATAGCAGGCGAGCGCGGTTTCGTAATCGGCGAATTCGATCACAACCTGTCGCGACTTGGTCGCGCCTTCGGCCAGTTCGTAGCGGCCCGCCCGCACCAGGAATTTCGCGCCGTATTTGCCGAACGCGGCGGCGTTGGCGGCGACATAGGCCTTGTAGGCGTCGGGTTCGACGACGTCGACATGGGCGATCCAGTAACCCTTGGCCATCACACGCCCTCCACTAGCACGATTTCCATTTCGGCCGCGCCTACGCGATGCGCTTTGGCCGCTTGATATTCGGCGGAATGGAAATACTTCTGCGCCGCCTCAAAACTCTCAAACTCCAGCACGACGTTGCGCTGGCGCGTGGGGCCTTCGAGCGCCTCATGGCGCCCGCCGCGCGCGAGCACTTTGCCGCCGTGGAGGAGAATCGCCCTCGTGCCGGCCTCGGCGTATTTGGCGTAGGCTTGCGGGTCTTTGATGTCGACGCGCGAAACGATGTAACCCTTGGGCATTCCAACTCCCCTTTTGCTTAGCCGAACCTAACCCGTCGCGGCGCGCGGGGAAAGCCTAGCGGGCAAGCCCTACGGGATTGGGGCCGGGGCCCGCTTGGGCCATCAAGGGCGGCAGGTCGCCGCGTCCGTTGAGAGCGCCCGGCGCCCAATAGAGGCCCGGCCGCATGGCGTAGAAGATGTGCAGGCCGATGCGGTCGAGTTTCCTGAGCGTCGGCGCCCAGAACGGGCGCACATAGGCGGCGTGATAGTTGATCGCCGAGGCGAGCCTGGCGTCGTAGGTCTTGCCGCTGGCGACCGCCTCGGCGATGCGGGTCGCCGTCGCCCAGTAGGTCGGCTCATCGACGCGCAGCGACTTGCCTTCGCAGGCGAAGGAAAACTGGCAGGCGAACGGGCGCTCGCGGTCCTGATAGACGACGCCGCAGACGGTGGCGGGGTAGATGCCGCTGCGCACGCGGTTGAGCACGACCTGCGCGACGGCGGCCTGTCCCGCCTCGGGTTCGCTGCGCGCTTC
This sequence comes from Hyphomicrobiales bacterium, assembly GCA_025358745.1. Lineage (GTDB taxonomy): Bacteria > Pseudomonadota > Alphaproteobacteria > Rhizobiales > Beijerinckiaceae > Roseiarcus. The sequence goes on from JANYIH010000102.1 coordinate 3,074, forward strand.
GAAATAGATCGCATCCGCCAGGCAACGCATCTGCCGCGCGGTGTCCTTGGGGTCGATCAGCCCGGCGTAGCCCGGCCGGTCGGACAGATCGGTGTTGGCGGCGACGAAGGACTGGTTTCCGGGCGCCATCGGAGTCGGGATTTTCGTTCCCGCCACGATGAGGCGGCCGTCGGTCGGGCTCGGCGAGACCGAGGCGAGCGCGAAGGCGAGCGGCGCGGCCGGGGTGGCGCCGTCGGTGAAGGCCACGCGCGCCGGCGCCAGGGCGCCCCCTGCGAGGCTTGTCGATTGCGCGGAAAAATCGCCCTCGCCGGCCCGTCTGGCGCGCGCCTCGTAGCCGGGCCGCAACGAGACGAACGGGTCGCCGCGATGCGATCGGTTGACCACGGGCGAGGCGAAACGTCCGCGCTTGGCCGCGAAGCGGGGCTCGATTTCGTCGGGCACGACGCCGAGATCTTCGCTGCCGCCAACGACATAGCGCGCGTGGATCAGCTTCGCGCCAGCGGAGAAATTTACATCCAGGGGGAACGCGGTGCGCGCGGGGAGAGTGAGGCCGCCGGTCTCCGGGTCCGGATCGGCGCGCGCCGACAGCGACACGACCAGCCCGAAAGCCAAGGCCCAGGGCGCGAAAGTCGACGCCGCCCAACCGATACGCGAACGACCCATACGCCTCAGCCCGCGGAAGATTCGCCCTCGCGCGGCCGCGATTTAACCCGGCCGGCGCCCGCTTCTTTATGGACCCTTAGGGTTGCGCCGTTGTTACCTCCGGCAAAAACCCGATGTGCCGATCTGGGACGCAGCTCAGGCCGTCAAGGCGAGGCCTTCGTAGAGGTCGGCGAGCGGCACGACGATGTCGGCCTCCGGCATGTCGAGCGCGCCGTCGCCGTCGATGAAATCGAAGGTCCACTCGCCCGCCTCGTCGCGATGGAAAACCTCGGCCGCCGCGCGGGATTGATGCAGCACGACGTAACGTCGCAGGGCGGGCAGCGTCTGGTATTCCGCGTTTTTCGCTCCGAGGTCGATCCGCGCCGAACTGGGGCTCAGGATCTCGAAGATAACGGTCGGGTCGGGGGCCAAGGTCGATTTCGGGTCGGCGGGCGCGCAGACGATCATCGCGTCGGGATAGCGGATGCTCAACGCGGTGCGGACTTTCAAATGGCTGCCGTGCGCGCGGCATGGTTTGCCGCGCAGCGCGTTTCCTAGCGCAAGGATAAGATTGGTCTGGATGGTCGAATGCGCCACCGTGCCGCCGGTCATCGCGCGGGCGGCGAAGCCGTCGAATTCGTAGCGCAATTCCTGTCGCTCTTCCCAGGCGATGAAATCGTCGAGCGTCATGGGTTTAGGCAGGGCGTTCATTGACTGCAGAATGAGCCATCGGGCGCGACCGCGCAAGGGCTCACACCTCAGTTACAGCCCCGAAGCGGCGCTCGAACGCGGCCCGCAACGCGGCGTCGACCTCCTCCATCGTGTCCGAGAGGCCGAGATCGCGCAGGCTTGTCACGCCCAGATTCGCCTGCGCGACGCCGCAGGGCACGATGCCGGCATAATGCGACAGGTTCGGCGCGACATTGAGCGCGACGCCATGGAAAGTCGCCCAGCGACGCACGCGCACGCCGATGGCGGCGATCTTGTCCTGCGCGGGCGCGTTTTCGGGCCCGCGCGGTTTGTCGGGGCGCTCGACCCAGACGCCGACCTCCGCCGCGCGCGTGGCGGCGCGAACGCCAAACGCAGCGAGCGCGTCGATCAACCAGGCCTCTAGTGAGGCGACATAGGCGCGCAGATCCGGGCGGCGGCGCTTCAGGTCGAGCATGACATAGGCGACCCGCTGACCGGGGCCGTGATAGGTGTATTGGCCGCCACGCCCGGTCTTGAATACGGGGAAACAGGCGTCGACGAGATCCTGAGCCCTGGCGCTCGTGCCGGCGGTGTAGAGCGGGGGATGCTCGACCAACCAGACTTGCTCGGACGCCTCGCCAGCCGCGATCGCCTCCGCCCGCGCCTCCATTTCCGCAACCGCCCGCTCATAGCCGACCAGCCCGGAAGCGACCACCCATTCCACCGGCGGCGAACCGGGCGCGGCCAGGAAAGGCGCATCGGGGACCAGACGGGGTGACGACAACGAGAGACCTTTCGTGGGGGAGGCGCCCGCTTATGCCCACGGTCGACGCGCAATGCCAACTTGACGCAACGTCAAAATAAAGTTTCAAGAGGAAGCGATGCAACGGAATCGCAACTTACGCTTGCTTACTTAAATTGCAGAAAGCGCATGCGCGGCAACGGCGCCTTGATCGCAACTTCGTTCTGCGCCCTCGCGTTGGCGCCCTCCGCAGCGTGGGCCGGCGCGTGGACGATGCCGGGCGGGCAGGGGCAGATCATCGAGACCCTGTTCGGCTGGTTGGGCGCGGGCGCCCCCAATGGCGGCAATGCGGCCCCGCGCGAAAGCAAGGTCGGCTCGCAGTCCTACGTCGAATATGGGCTCGCCGACGCGTTGACGCTGACGGGGCAAATCACCGTCGAGCGCTACGCGCTGACGGCGCCGTCAGCCGATTCCCACCTCGGGCTCGGCTATTCCGGCGCCGGACTGCGGGCGCGGGTCTGGTCCAACGACGCCTGGGTGTTTTCGCTGGAGGCGAGCGGATACGTCTCCGGCGCGCGCGACGCCAACCGTCCGGCGCAGGCGGGAAACACGGGGCCGGAAGCGGATGCGCGCGCGCTGGTTGGACACAACCTGACGCTGTTTGGCGCGCCCGCCTTCATCGACGGGCAGGCGGGGTACCGGTTTCGCACCGACGGTCCGCCGGGCGAAATCCACGCCGACCTGACGCTCGGCGTCGCCTGGACGCCGCGCGCGCAGATTCTGGCGCAGTCCTTCAACATCATCTCCAACGGCGCCGGCGCGCCCGGCTTTTACGCCTGGGAAGGCCACAAGGGCCAGTTGAGCCTCGTCTACGCGCTCGACGAGCGCTGGTCGGTGCAGGTCGGCGGTTTTGCGACGCTCTACCAACGCAACACCAACACCGAATATGGCGCACTGGTCGCGGTGTGGCGCCGATTCTGAAACGCTGCGCGAATCGGATAGGGCGTCTCTCCCTAAGCTCATGGCCTATTCCCTCGCGCTGGCGCTCGCCGCCGCCCTCCTCGACATAACGCTGGGCTATCCCGCGCCGCTGGCGCGCGCGATCGGGACCCCGGCGCTTTGGCTTGAGACGTGGCTGCGGGTCGTGCGCGGCGCGGCGGAAGGGCCGATGGCGCTCGCGCTCTACCTCGCCCCGGTCGGCGTCGGCGCGGCGGCGCTCGCGCAGGCGTTGCCGGACGGACCGCTCGGCTTCGCCGCGACCGCGTGGCTCGCCTCGATTCTCTGCGGCCGCCAGACTTTCGATGCGCGCGCCAAAGCGTTGGCGTTCAGTCTGGAGACGGAGGGCGAAGGCGCCGCGATGGCCGCGGCGGAGGCGCTCGACGCCGACGAAGGGCCGCCGGGCGAAGCGGGTTCGGCGGCTTTGGCTGCGCGCTTCGCTGACGGCGTCGTCGCGCCGACGCTTTTCCTCGTGCTGGGCGGGCTCGTCGGCGCCGCGCTATGCGCCGCGCTCGTCGTCGCTGGCCGCGAGCGAGGCCCCACCCCGTTTGCGCGCGCGGTTTTCGCGCTGGGGCGGTGGACCTTGGCGCCCGCCGCGCGGCTCGGCGCGTTCTGGATCGCCCTGGCCGCCGCGCCGTCGCGAGGTCTGGCCGCCTTTCCCGCGATCCTCGCGCCAGCAATCATCCCGACCGCGCCGGCGCAAGCCGCCATGCGCGCGGCGCTTGATGACGCGCCCGACGACATCCGCCGCGCGTTGGCGCTTTATCGCCGCGCCGCGGCGGCGGAACTGGTCGCCCTTGGCGTGCTTGCGTTGATGGCGGCGGCGATGGGCTGAAAAATCGCCGCGCGGCCGATGTAACAGCGACGCCCGTGCCCGCGTAGGGGGAGGTGGCGCGCCGGACAGCGCGCGCAATTCTGGAGAACGCTCATGAACGGCAAGACCCTGACCCTCGCCGGCGCCGTCGCCGCCGCCCTCGCCGCCGCTTCTTTCACCGCGCAGGCCGCCCCGCCGGCCGGCAAGGAATCCTGCTATGGCGTCGCCGTGAAGGGCCACAACGATTGCGCGGCCGGCGCCCATAGCTGCTCTGGACAGTCGACAGTCAACTACAGCGGCGCGGATTTCAAATACGTTCCCGCCGGCACATGCGCCAAGATGAACACGCACGGCCACAAGGGCTCGCTCACCCCGGCGTAAGCGAAGATCATAGCCGGCGCGCGCCGCGAGCGGCGCCGTTCGGGTTTTCTCGATTGGCGCGGTTGCGCGCTTGCGCGCGCGCGCCGACGTCGTAAGGTGAACGGCCGCGGCGCCGTCGTCACCCGCTTTTCGCGTGCAAGCGGCGCAGGGGCGTTGCGGGAATCCGCGAGATCGGGAGGCGATCCGATGCCGAAATATCTCATCGAAGTCCGTTACAACGCCGATGGCGTCAAAGGCGTGATGCGGGAGGGCGGCTCGTCGCGGCGCGAGGCCGCCACAAGGGGGTTGAGAGCGCCGGCGGCAAAGTGGAGTCGCTTTACTTCGCTTTCGGCGACGTCGATGTCTATTGCATCTGCGAGATGCCCGACGAAGCCCGCGCGCTCGCGGTCTCGATGGCGCTCAACCAGAGCGGCGTCGCAAGCGCCAAGCTTACGCCCCTGATTGCGCCCGAAACCATCGACGCGGCGACCAAGGTCGCCATTTCGTTTCGCCCGCCGGGGAACTAATCCCTCCGCCTTCGCCCGATTTCTGGACGCGCGCGACGCAGGCGCGTAACCTTCCGTGAGGTGCGGGGGTAGCGATGGCGCGCGATGCGCAAGGTCTTGAACTGCGGGCGAGCCCGGGCGCGGTCGAGGGGTTCGACCGGGCGATGGCGGATTATTACGCGCTCGGCGGCGATCCCGTCGGCAAATTGAAGGAGGCGCTGGCGCGCGATCCCGCTTTCGCGCTCGGCGCCGCGGCGATCGCCGCCTTGTTTCTCGCCGGCGGATTCCGGCCCGACCACGCGGAAGTGAAAGGCGCCTTGAAGGCCGCGCGCGCGGCGGTCAAAGGCGCGACGCCACGCGAAAAGCTGCACCTTGAGGCGGTGGAGAGCTGGGCCGAGGGGCGGCTGCGCGACGCCACCGCCGTTTGGGAGGAGATTCTGGTCGATCACCCCACCGACGCGCTCGCGCTGCGTCTGGCGCAGGACGCCTATTTGTTCCTCGGGACCAGCGTTGCGATGCGCGACAGCGTCGCGCGGGTCCTGCCGGAATGGCGCGACGACGATCCGCTGACGGGTTTTGTTTGGGGCCTGCGCGCGTTCGGGCTGGAGGAGACCGGCGATTACGCCGGCGCCGAGCGTTTCGCGCGCGAGGCGCTGCGCCGCAACCCCGCCGACGTCTGGGCCGCGCACGCGCTGGCGCACGTGTTCGAGATGACCGCGCGGCCTGCGGAAGGGCTCGCCTTCCTCACCGCCTCGCGCGCCGACTGGCGCGACGCGCATTTCATGGCCGGCCACAACGGCTGGCACCTCGCGCTTTATCTGATCGAACTCGGCCGCTTCGACGAGGTTCTCGCCGGCTTCGACACGCATATGCTCGCAGCACTCGCCAACGACGCCGCGCTCGACCGGATCGACGCGGCTTCGCTGTTGTGGCGGCTCGAACTGGAAGGCGTCGACGTCGGCGCGCGCTGGGGCGCGGTGCGACGGCCCTGGGCGGCGCATCTGCACGATCATGTGCTGGCCTTCAACGATCTGCACCTCGCCTTCGCGCTTGCCCGCGAGCCGAAGTTGACCGCGATGCTGCGCGATTCGCTCGACGCCTATGGGGAGGAAGCGCACGGCGACAATGGCCTCGTCATGGCCCAGGTCGGCCGTCCGCTGATCGACGCCATGCTGGAATTCGCGGAAGGGCGCTATGCGGAAGCGGTCGAGGCCATCCTGCCTTTGCGCTACGATGTCTGGCGAATCGGGGGCAGCCACGCGCAGCGCGAAATAGTCGATCTCACGCTGATCGCCGCCGCCGAGCGGGCGGGCGAGCGCAATCTCGCGCGG
>JANYIH010000149.1 GCA_025358745.1 Hyphomicrobiales bacterium
GAAGCGTTTCCTGGGGCCCCCTCAATGGGCAGTGGCGGTGTTCCTGCGGGTCTCGGCTTAGAGATACTCGTCGTCGCCCGCGACGCCGGTGAAGATCTTGCGCAACTGCCGGAAGCGACGCACGCCGTAGAGCAGCGTGTCCTCGCCGGCGCGGTGGCGGGTCGCGATCACGTCGCCGAACAGCACGGAATGGGTGGATTGATCGTGGATCGAGGCGAGCCGGCAGTCGAACGAGGCGGCCGCGTCGATCAAAGCCGGCGCGCCCGAGGCTAGCGTATCCCATTCGCCGACCGCGAAACGGTCGCCGGCGCCCGCCATCCCCGCGAACACCTTGGCGACGCTCTCCTGGCGCTCGGTCAGCACATTGACGCAGAAAAAGCCGGCGCGGAGTATTCTTTCATGGCTCTGGCCCGATTTGTTGACGCACACAGCAGCCGCGCCGGCGCCGCGCTGACCGAAGCGACCGCGGTGGCGGTGAGCCCGAAGCGCTCGCCCTCGAACTGCGTCGTGATGACGCAGACCGAGGAGACGTGTTGCGATACGGCGGAGATATAATCCGCCGCCGCGACCGGGGGCAGGGAGGCAAGGTCGGCGTTCATGCGCCAGAACTAGAGGATCGGCGTGCCGGGGTCCATGCCCAGCAACACCCGGCCGTAAATCTCCGCGCCCGCCTCTTCGAGCAGCAGGCCGTGCATCGTGGTCGCCTGCAGGTTGCGGAAATTGAGCTGGATGGCGCTCTTCAGCGAAAGGCCCGCCGCCCCGCCGATGGTCAACAGCTTCTGCACCCCGTCGCGGCAGAGTCGGGGCACGGTGGTGATGTCCTTACGGATGCGGCCGCGCAGCAGCATCGGCATTTTCTCGGCCCGGCGCGCATAGGCGTCGACGTCGTCGGCGGCGCGGTAGAAGATCAGCTCCGCCGCCTCGATCATCGACGCCGCCTCGCCGACGGCGATCTGCAACGGCGTCCATTCGTGCGAGATATGCGCGGTGTACATCACGCGCTTGCCCGGCACGACTTTCAGGAAGTCTTCCAGCGCGCGCCGCGCCGCGCCGAGCGCGGAGGTGGCGATGAACATTTCGAGCGCCGGGCCGGCTTGGCACTTGTAGATCGCGGGCGCGTGGGCGTCGGCGAAGGGCGCGGTCTGATTTTCGAGCAACGCGGGCAGCGAGATGTAGCGGTGCGCGGGCACGACGGCGTCCTTCACGCGCACCGAATTGGAGCCGGTGCCCTGCAATCCCGCCACATGCCAGTCGTCGAGGCGCTCGACGTCGCCGATCGGCACGGCGAGGTCGCCTTCGTCGAGCTTGGCGCCGGCCTCGTCGAACACTTCCGCGCCGAGCAGCATCCAGGTCGAGGTCGCATTGCCGGAGGCGAACGGCCAGAAGCCGTTGAGCAGATAGGAGCCGTCGGCGCGAAGGATCGCCTTGCCGCGCGGGCCGATCACGGCGGCGACCGCGGCAATCTCGCCGGTGGCGTAAATCTCGCGCTGCGCCTGCTCGCTCATATGGCCGATGATGTAGTCATGGGCGTGATAGACGCCGAGCACCCAGGCGGTGGCGGCGCACCCCTTGGCGACCGTGGCGACGGCGTCGACATGGGCGCGCATCGACAGCTCCGAGCCGCCCCATTTGCGCGCCCGGAACACGCCGAGCAGTCCGGTGTCGTGCAGCAGCTTGACGTTGGCGGCCGGCACCTTGCGGTCGGCCTCCGTCTCCAAAGCGCGCGCCGACAATTCGGGGACGATCGATTCCGCGATCGCCTTGACGTTGCGCTCGTCGATTTGCGGGCTCACGCGCATGTTCATGAAGCTCCTCCCTCGCGCCGCATCGGTTGGGCGCTCTATCTCGAATATCATTCAAGTTCGAGCGATTGTCAAGAACGAGTGTGTCTCGCGCATCTCTTCGATCTCGAACCGCGTTCGATCTTGACGCCGACGCGACACCGGCGCAAGACTTGCGGGGTAGGAGGTCGATACGTTTGCTTCATCCAAGAACGAAGGGCCGCGTTGCGCTGCGGCAGGAACGCAATCGCGAGGCGCTGGTGCAGGCGGGCTATAGCGTGATGTCGGAGAAGGGCATCGACGCGGCGACCATGCAGGAGATTGCCGAACGCGCCGATGTCGGGGCCGGCACGGTCTATTCCTATTTCAAATCGAAGGACGAACTCGCCGTCTCCGTGATCGAGCGGGTAATGCACGATCTGGCGGTGCGGATCGAAGAGGTCACCAACACCTTCACCGATCCGGCGCAGGTCTACGCCTATGGCGTGCGGGCGGTGATAGAGGCGGCGACGGGGGATTTGCGCTGGCGGCAATTGCTGAACCGGCCGGAAGTGATCGCCGAGGCGATGTTTCGCCGTCACGGACCGTTCGCGATCCGCGATCTCGAAAACGCCGCGCGGGCGGGGCGTTTCACGCTGACCGACGCCCGGCTCGGCTTCAAGATCGCCTGCTACGCCATCGTCGGCGCTTCTCTGGCGATCGTTCAGGACGAGTTCCCCCCTGCCGCGATCGAGGCGGCGGTGGTGCGGCTGTTGTGCATGGCGGGATTGTCCGAACAGGACGCGGTCCAGCTGGCGAGCCGGCCGCGCCCGCCGCTCGCTCCGGAATCCCTGCCGACCTCTCAGCCCTGACGGCGCAGGAATCGGGTGATCGCAACCTGCGCCCAAACGCCTGATTTGGCGTAGGGGTCGGCGCGATTGAAGCGTTCGACGGCGGCTCGGTCGGGCGCTTCGACGATGATCAGACTGCCAATCATCGTCTCGCCGTCGTCGGCGACCAGCGGGCCCGACATGACGAGCGCGACGCCGTAGTCGCCGGCGGTCGGCAGATGGGCGCGGTGCGCTTCCATGTGGGCGAGGCGGTTTTTGAGCCCGTCGGGCGGATCGAGGGCGTGGATGGCGAACAGCATGGGACCTCGCAAAAGGGGCAGGGCGCCCGCCAGACGAGGGCGATTCCAGCGCCAAGTCAAGCGCGTCTCGGCTTGACGGTCTGGCCGGAGAGTCCTAGGGGCGTCGCGGGGCGGCTTTCACCAGGCCGCGTCGATAATTCGGTCCTTCGCCTTTGCGCCGGCCTTGCGGACAGCGCCGGCGAGCGCTCGCTAGATCTGCGGAAATTCGGGGGCATCAATGGCTGAGAGCAAATCGGACGCTGGGCGGTTGCAGATGATCAATGCGCAATTGCGCACCTGCGACATCAACGATCTCGACCTTCTCGCCGCCTTCGCCGCCGTGCCGCGCGAGGATTTTGTCGCGCCGGCGCAGCGCGCGCTGGCCTATGCCGACGGGGAAATCGCCTCCGCCGGGCCGGCGGGACGCAAATTGCTGAGCCCGCGCACGCTCGGTCTGTTGCTGAAGTGCGCGGCGCCGGTGAGGGCTGAGCGCGCCCTGGTGGTCGGCGGCGGCGCGGGCTATTGCGCGGCGCTGCTGGCCACGCTCGGCCTCGACGTCGTCGCGCTGGAGACGGATGCGAGCGCCGTAAGGGCGGCCAGGCTCGGCGGGATCGAAATCGTCGAAGGGCCGTTGAGCGAACCGCCGCCGGGCAGGTTCGACGTCATCGTCATCAATGGCGCGTTCGAGGAGACGCCGCAGCGGCTGATCGCCGCGCTGGACGAGGGCGGACGGTTGGTGGGCCTGCGGGCGGGATCGCGCGTCAAGCAGATCGTGCTGTTCGAACGCTCCGGCGGCGGCGTCAGCGAACGGGGGCTGTACGATGCGAGCGGCGACATGCTGCCCGGCTTCGCGCGCGCGCCAGCTTTCACGTTGTGAGTCGCGTTGACGAAGCGCAAGGTGTCTCATGTTTGCGACATGGTTGTGAAATTCACCTTGGAGAAGTGACGCTTCGAGGCGTCGAGGGTAGCCTGTCGGCAAAGATCGGCTTAAATGTGCCGGGGTCTGCACGGGCCGATTCTCGTGGGTTGGGCGGCGGCGAGGCGTGGTGAAAACGGGCATGCGTGACGAAAAGCGCAATTCAACGCGCAAGCGGGCCTGGGTGTCCGGCGCGGCCGCGTTCGTGGTGGCCATGGCGGGGGTTTCGGCGGCCCATGCTGAGACAGTCGGCGGCGCGCTGATCAAGGCCTATCTCAACAACCCCGACATCAACGCCCAGCGCGCCGCGCTGCGCGCCGCGGACGAGGGCGTGCCAAGAGCCAACGCGGGCTATCTGCCAACCGTGTCGGCCACCGCCAACGCGGGCGTGAGCAGTTCGATCAACGAAGACGCGGGATTCGGAGTTCCGGGGAAAACGACCACCTTGCCGCGCGGCTACGGCGTCACCGTTCAGGAAAATCTTTTCAACGGCAACAAGACCTTCAATGCGGTGCGGCAGGCGGAGTCGACGATGCTCGGCACCCGCGAGCAATTGCGCTTCACCGAGCAGAACACGCTGCTGACCGCGCTGACCAATTACATGAACGTGATGCGCGACACCGCGACGCTCGATCTCAATCGCAGCAACGTCGACGTGCTGAAAGAGCAACTACGCCAGACCAAGGACCGCTTCAACGTTGGCGAAGTGACGCGCACCGACGTGGCGCAGGCCGAAGCCGCGCTCGCCAAGGCGCAATCCGATTATCTCACCGCGCAGTCGAACTTGCAGGCGTCGATCGCCAATTATCGCCAGGTGGTCGGCGACCAGCCGCGCAGCCTCGCGCCGGTAACGCCGGTTTCGCGGTTGCTGCCGTCCACCTTGACGCAGGCGGTCGCCATCTCGCAAGTCGAGAATCCCGCGATCACCGCCTATCTGCATGGCGTCGACGTCGCCCTGCTCAATGTGAAGATCAGCGAAGCGGCGTTATACCCGAGCGTGAATTTACAGGGGTCGCTGACCAAATCGTTCGACCCTTCGGGATTTGCGGGCGGTAGCAAGGTGCTGGTGGGCTCCTTGATTGGCCAGATCAGCATTCCCGTCTACGACGGAGGAGCCACCTACGCCTCGATCCGACAGGCCAAGGAACAGTTGAGCCAGCAGGAATTGACAGCGGATTCGCAGCGCGACAAAGTTCGCGCGGCGGTGGTCGCGGCCTGGGGCGCGAATACGAACGCGCTCGGCGTGCTGCGGGCAGCCCAGGCGCAGGTGAAGGCGGCCGAAGTCGCGCTCGCCGGCGTGCGCGAGGAGGCCAAGGTCGGCCAGCGCACGACGCTTGACGTGCTCAACGCGCAGCAGACGGTGTTGCAGGCGCGCCTCGCGCTGGTCACCGCGCAACACGATCAGGTCGTGGATTCCTATACGCTTTTGTCCAATGTCGGTCGGCTTTCGGTCAAATCGCTGGGCCTCGGCGTCGCCCAATACGATCCGCGCGTGCATTTCGACAAGGTCAAGTCCAAGCAGTTCGGCGTGCGCACGCCCGACGGACGCTGAGGCGTCCGGCGCGTTTTCTCGACGGTTGCGTCGGGCGCGGGCTTGAGCGAATCTGGGGTCGAACGCTTGAGCGAATCGGTTTGATCGCGACGGGCGCCGTCCAATGCGGGGACGGTTGGAGGGTGGAATGAGCGTAGCCGCGTCGAGCAACGAAATCGCCGAGGCCGAAGCGCTGCGCCGGGCGCAGCGCGCTCATGAGCCCTCGATGGAGGAAATCCTCGCCTCGATCCGCGCCATCATCGCCGACGACCGCGAGCCTTCGCCGCCCAAGCCGCAGATCGTCTATTCCAGCGACGCGCCGCGCGCCGCGCCCGAGCCTGAGCCGGCAACGGCTGCGCCCGAGCCCGTCCTTCTGCATGCGCCGCCGCCGCCCACGAGCCCGACGGTCGTGTGGTCGCGCAAGGAGGCCCAAGCGGAGGCGCCTCCGGCCGGGGAGGCGCCTTTGTTGTCGGACGAGGCCGAGAGCGCGGTCTCCGCCGCCTTCCTGTCGCTGACCGAAAGCATGACGGCGCATGGGCTGGAAATGGCCGGCCAGATGGCGCGCGAGATGCTTCGGCCGATGATCAAGACCTGGCTTGACGAGAACCTGCCGGCGATGGTTGAGCGGCTGGTGCGCGCGGAAATCCAGCGCGTCGCGCGCGGGGGGCGGTAAGCAAACTTTCTTGGGGCCGCCAACGGATCGTCATGGCGAGCGAAGCGAACCCATCCATCTCTCCGCACGGCCGCGGTACGCGATTTCCTCCGAACTACGGCCATTCTCGTAGGCATTGGCGCTCGGGACAAAGATGGATCGCTTCGCTACGCTCGCGATGACGGGATCGGTATTGCTAAGAGTCTTTGCTTAGGCGGTCACCCCTCGAACTTGTTGTTCTTGGGGAAGCCCTTCGGCGGCAGGCGGCCGGCTTCGGCGCGGTTGCCAATATATTCCTTCAGCTCGGGCATCGCGACATTGAAGCTGCGGCCGGCGGAATCGCGCCAGCCCATGCCGTCCTTCAGCGCGAACACCCGCGCGTCCGACAGGCCGCCGTCCTTGTAGCGTTGCAGCCGCACGCCCTTGCCCCGGGCCATTTCCGGGATCTGCCCGACGGGGAAGACCAGCAGTTTGCGGTTCTCGCCGATCACGGCGACATGATCGCCCTGGGCGGGGACGGCGAGGCAGGCGAGCGCGGGCGCCTCGACGCCGAGCACCGCGCGGCCCTTGCGCGTGGAGGAGATCAGATCGTCCTGGGCGCAGACGAAGCCGCGCCCGTCATTGGCCGCGATCAGCGTTTTGGCGCCCGCGACATAGGGCCAGATCGCGACGATGGAGGCGGTCTCCTCGATATCGGCCATCAACCGCAACGGCTCGCCGAGCGAGCGCCCGCCGGGCAGTTTCGAGGCGTCGAGCGTGAACGCCTTGCCGTCGCTCGCCAGCACCAGCAGTTTCGATGTCGTCTCGGCGAAGAACGAGCTTTGCAGGCTGTCGTCGCCCTTGAAGGTGGCGCCCGAGACGTCGGCGACATGGCCTTTCATCGCGCGAATCCAACCTTTGCGCGACAGCAGCACCGTGATCGGCTCGCGCTCGATCAGCGTCTCGGCGAGGCTGACCTCGACATCGGGCGGCGCGGCGAATGTCGTGCGGCGTTTGCCGATTCTGGTCTCCGGCCCGAATTTCTTCTTGGTGTCGCGGATTTCATGCGCGATCACCTTCCATTGTTTGACCTCGGAGCCGAGCAGCGCCTCGATCTGCCCTTTTTCTTCGGCCAGCTCGCCTTCCTCCTTGCGAAGCTGCATCTCTTCGAGCCGGCGCAGCGAGCGCAGCCGCGTGTCGAGGATATAGTTCGCTTGCGTGTCGGAAAGCGCGAAGCGGGCGATCAGCGCGGGCTTGGGCTCGTCCTCCTCGCGCACGATGCGGATCACCTCGTCGAGATTGAGGTAGACGATCATCATGCCGGCGAGCAGTTCGAGCCGGCGCTCGATCGCGGCGAGCCGGTGGCGCGAGCGGCGCAGCAGCACCTCGCGGCGATGGTCGAGCCATTGCTGCAAGCCTTCCGCGAGGCTGATGACGCGCGGCGTGATGCCGTCGACCAGCACGTTCATGTTGACGGAGATGCGCGTCTCCAGCTCGCTGAGCTTGAACAATTGCTCCATCAGCACTTCGGGGGGAACAGTGCGCGAGCGCGGCTCCAGCACGATGCGGACGTCCTCGGTCGATTCGTCGCGCACGTCCGCCAGCAGCGGCGCCTTCTTCTGGTTGACCAGTTCGGCCAGCGCCTCGATCAGCCGCGACTTCTGCACGCCATAGGGAATTTCGGTGACGATGGCGACCCAGCCGCCGCGCCCGAGTTCCTCCTTCTCCCAGCGCGCCCGCACGCGAAACCCGCCGCGCCCGGTGCGGTAAACTTCGGCGATGCTCGCACGCTCGTCCACCACCACGCCGCCGGTGGGAAAATCGGGGCCGGGCACGAAATTGAGCAGCGCGTCCACGCTCGCCTCGGGGTGGGCGATCAGATAAAGCGAGGCGTCGAGCAGTTCCGCGACATTATGCGGCGGCACGGATGTCGCCATGCCGACCGCGATCCCCTGCGCGCCGTTGGCCAGCAGGTTGGG